>NZ_JBEZYF010000001.1:0-313650 GCF_040638415.1 Kribbella sp. NPDC026596
CTGGCCGCGGCCGGCTTCGAGGCAGTCCCGGCCTACGCCGGCCAGGGGCACGGTGACAAGACCGTGCGGCTGACCGTGATGGGCACCACCGACCTGCACGGCAACGTCTTCAACTGGGACTACTTCAAGAACACCGAGTACGACGACTCCGCGCACAACGACATCGGCCTGGCCAAGATCTCCACGCTGGTCACCGCGGTCCGGGACCGGATCGGCGCCGACCGGCGTGCCCCGCGCCCGCTGCTGCTGGACGCCGGCGACACCATCCAGGGCACCCCGCTCGCGTACTACTTCGCCAAGATCGAGCCCATCACCGGCGGTCACACCCACCCGATGGCCGCCGCGATGAACGAGATCGGGTACGACGCCGCCGCGCTGGGCAACCACGAGTTCAACTACGGCCTCGACATCCTGCGCAAGTTCCAGCGGCAACTGCGGTTCCCGCTGCTCGGGGCCAACGCCCAGGACTGGACCACGGGCCTTCCGGTGTTCCCGCCGTACGTGCTGAAGCGGGTGCACGTACCGGGCGAGAAGCCGATCACCGTCGGCATCCTCGGCCTGACCAACCCGGGGATCGCGATCTGGGACAAGGCGAACGTCGAGAACAAGATCAAGTTCGGCGGCATCGTCGAGCTCGCCAAGATCTGGGTGCCGCGGGTCCGTAAGGCCGGCGCCGACGTGGTGATCGTGTCCGCGCACTCCGGGATGGACCTGTCCTCGTCGTACGGCGACGCCCTGCCGGTCCCCGAGAACGCGTCGGCCCTGATGGCCGAGACGGTCCCCGGCATCGACGCCGTACTCGTCGGGCACGCGCACCTGGAGATCCCCGAGCGGCTGGTGACGAACAAGACCACCGGTGAGCAGGTCGTGCTGAGCGAGCCGCTGAAATGGGGCATGCGGCTGTCGCTGATCGACCTGGACCTGCAGAAGGTCCGCGGCCGCTGGAAGGTCGTCGGCCGGCACGGTCAGGTGCTGAACGCGAACACGGTCGACGCCGACCCGAAGGTCGTCGCGGTGCTGCAGAAGGACCACGACAAGGTCGTCGAGTACGTCAACTCGAAGATCGGCACCTGCACCGAGGCGATGTCCGCGGCGACGGCACCATGGGAGGACACCGCGGCGCTGGACTTCGTCAACTTCATCCAGGCCGACGCGGTGTCCAAGGCCCTCGTCGGTACGCCGCAAGCCGCGCTGCCGGTGCTGGCGATCGCGGCACCGTTCAACCGCGGCGCCGCGATCCCGGCCGGGGACGTCTCGATCCGCGACGTCGCCGGGCTCTACATCTTCGACAACACCCTGCTCGGGGTGACGATGACGGGCGCGCAGATCAAGGACTACCTCGAGTTCTCCGCGCAGTACTACAAGCAGGTGAGCGGGACCGGGCCGTTCCCGTCCGACCAGGTCACCAACGCGCCGACCCCGACCGCGCCGCTCGGGACGCCGGACTACAACTACGACGTCATGGGCGGCCTGACCAAGCCGCTCACCTACACGATCGACATCGCCAAGGCAGTCGGCGCGCGGATCACGGACCTCGCGTACGACGGCACCCCGGTGGCCGCCGACCAGGAGTTCGTGGTCGCGGTCAACAACTACCGCCAGTCCGGCGGCGGCAACTTCCCGCACGTGAAGACCGCGCCGGTCGTCTACAACCGCCAGGTCGAGATCCGCCAGCTGATGATCGACTACGTCACCGCCACCGGCACCGTCGACCCCACCACCTTCCACACCACCGACTGGTCCCTCACCACCAACGGCACCCCGATCACCATCACAGCCTGAACCCGCCGGGGGGTGGTCGACCCACGCGTGCTGCGCGCTGTCGTGCGCGATCAACCACCCCGGACCGGCGCACGCCCGACGACCGCCACCCGTGGGCTGGGGAGGGTATTACCCCCGGATCGGGAAGAAACCCTCCTCAGTCCATCGCGAGTTCAGCCGCCGCGGAGCGGTGTCCCTTGCGTGAGGGCTTGACCTCAAGATTGGCTAAGTGATTTAGTCAGTTTGTGAGTTACTCAGCTGCTGAGGTGCCGCCTAGTCTGTCCGACCGGTTGACCGAGTCGATTCTCGGGATCATTCGAGGCGGTGGGCTGGGCCCGGGGGATGCGATTCCGTCGGCGCGGGAGTTGGCCAAGCGGTTTGCGATCACCACGCCGACCGTGCGGGAGGCGCTCCGGAAGCTGGAAGCGACCGGGGCGGTCGAGTTCCGGCACGGGTCGGGGACGTACGTCGGCCCGACGATCAACAACGTCGTACTCGCGAACCCGCATCGGCCGCCGATCACCAAGGAGTCGGTGCTGCAGCTGATCAGCGCACGTCTGGTGCTCGAGCCGGCCATCGCCGCGCAGTCCGCGGTCGCGCGGCAAGCCGAAAACCTGGAGCGGCTCGAGGCTGCCGTCACCAACGCACTGATCCCGCCGGGCGGACCGACGTTCGCGCTGAACTTCCACGTCGAGCTCGCCGCCGCGTCCGGCAATCCGTTGCTGCAAGAGGTACTGGCGTCCTTGCTGAAGGTCCGCGTCCGTGAGCAGCAGCAGATCCGGGCCCTCTACGACAACCGCGAGCGTGACCACGAGGAACACCAGGCGATCCTGGAGGCCGTCCGGGCGCAGGACGCGGAGCAAGCCGAGCGCCTGACCCGCGAGCACCTCGACAACATCCGCCGTGCGGCCGAAGCCGCCCCGGAGTGGTCATGACGATATCTCCGGAAAGAAACCGTCACCAGGTGGCCAGAAGTGTCCGGAAACTGGCGCAGATGACGACGGACGAGGCGCTCGAGGCCGTGCGGACCGCGCCGCTCGCGATCATCCCGGTCGGCGCGCAGGAGCAGCACGGCGGCGGGATGGCGATGTCCACCGACACCGTCCGCGCGGTCGGGGTTGCCGACCGGGTTGCGGAGCGGCTGGCCGGCCGGGCGGTCGTCGCGCCGGTCGTGCCGTACGGCGTCTCACCACACCACCTGGCCTTCGCCGGGACCATGTCGTTGTCTCCGGCAACATTCATGAGCATCGTCCGCGACGTGATCGCCAGCCTGCACACGCACGGTTGGCGTCAGTTCCTCGTCATCACCGGGCACGGAGGGAACAACGCCGCCTTGTCCGTACTCGCGCAGGAGTATGTTCGCAGCGACCTCACCTTCGCGTGGACCCCGATCACGTCCGTCGTCTCGGACCTGATCACCGATGTCAGCGCGGTGCACGGTCACGCCGGTGAGGCGGAGACCGCGCAGATGCTGTACCTGGCTCCCGAACTCGTCCAGGCCGATCGCCTGGAGCGGGGGGCAACCTCGCTCGACGAACTGACCACACCGGCCCGGCTGTCCCGGCAGGCGCGCGGTCCGCGCCTGTCCGTCGGGTTCGACGCGTATCACAAGCGTGGCGTGCTGGGTGATCCCCGCCGTGCCACTGCCGAGAACGGTCGTCTCCTGGTCGAGACCGCCGCCGACCGGATAGCCGCCTTCGCCGACGAGTTGCTCTCGGCCTGATCCACGCACCGACTGACTGGACCCCGCTCAGGGAGGTCCAGGCGTGAGCCTGCCCGCCCGCAGGCAGTTTGCCCTAGGAGGCACCCCGATGAACCTCGCATGCCCGAAATCACCCGCCCGCGTGGTCGCGGCGCTGCTGGTCGCGGCCGGCCTGGTGACCGCCGCCACCACGTTGCCGCAGGCAACCGCAGCGACCGCGTCCCGGAGTACCGGTTGCGGTCAGCAAGCAGTCTCCACCGGTGACTACGAAGTCGTCAGCGGCGGCCTGACCCGCACCTACCGCTTGCATGTGCCGGAGAAGTACAACCCCGCCAAGACTTACCCGCTGATCCTCGCCTTCCACGGTCGCGGCAAGACCGGCGCTCAGACCGAGGCCTTCTCCGACCTGTCGAAGCTCGACGCGATCGTTGCCTACCCCAACGGTGTGATCGGCGACGAGGACAAGCAGGCCTGGCAGGGCGCGCCGTACTCGGCCAAGGGGGTCGACGACGTGAAGTTCACCACCGACCTGCTGGATCACCTGGAGGGCACGCTCTGCGTCGACACCGACGCCGTCTACGCGACCGGGAAGTCGAACGGCGCCGGCTTCACCGGTATCCTGGCGTGCGAGCTGGCCGACCGGATCGCCGCGATCGCCCCGGTCTCCGGGGCGTTCTACCAGCAGGGCAAGCGTTGTACGCCGAGCCGCCCGGTGCCGGTGCTCGACATCCACGGCACCGGCGACACCACCATCCCGTACGGCGGTGACGGCCAGCGGGACCTGCCGAGCGTCGAGACGTGGGTCCGCGACTGGTCCGTTCGCGACCACTGCAACCCTGATCCGAAGGCAACCCAGCTGGGCGACGACGTACTCAAGTTCACCTACAAGGGCTGCAAAGCCGACGTCGTCCACGTCGCGGTCACCGACGGCGGACACACCTGGCCGGGATCGGACGCGAGCTCCGGGCCGGGGTACGTCACCCAGACGTTCGAGGCGCATGAGCTGATCGGCGCCTTCTTCACAGCACACAAGCTGTCATGAGTACGGCGACCGACACGAGGGAGCTGCCGCGCCTGGTCCGGGCGATGGCCGTGATCGAGCGGGCCGGCAACGCGCTGCCGCATCCGTTCTGGTTGTTCTGGATCCTGTCCGCGATCCTCGCCGTGGTCAGCGCGATCCTGGCCGGGTTCGACGTCTCAGTGGTCTCGCCGAAGGACGGCAAGACCGTCGCGGTGCAGAACCTGCTGTCCGGCGACGGTCTGCAGATGGCGGTGTCGACGGCGATCTCGAACTTCGCCGAGTTCCCCCCGATGGCGACGATTGTGGTCGTGATCATGGGCGTCGCGCTGGCCGAGCGGACCGGGTTCCTGCAGGCCCTGATGCGGGTCAGCGTGTCCCGGGTGCCACAGTCGATGGTGGTGTTCGCGGTCGCGTTCGCCGGCACGATGGCCCACGTCGCGTCGGCGGCGGCGTACATCATCCTGGTCCCGCTCGGCGGGCTCGCGTTCCGCGCGGTCGGCCGGTCGCCGATCCTCGGCATCGTGGTCGCGTACACCGCGATCGCCTCCGGGTACGACGCCAGCCCGATCCCGACCCCGAACGACGCGATCTTCGCCGGCATCACCACCGCGGCCGCGAAGACCGTGGATCCGGACGCCTACATCTCGCCGCTGTCGAACTGGTTCTTCAACATCGCGTCCTCGATCCTGCTGGCGCTCGTGATCACGCTGGTCACACGGCTGGTACTGAACAAGCGGACCGACCTCGAAGCCGACCCTGACGCGCCCGGTGACGATCCGGACCAGCTGAAGGTATCGGTTGCCGAGCGCAACGGTCTGCGCCGGGCCGGGATCGTCTTCCTGGTCGCGGCCGCCGCGATCGTCGCCGTCCTCGTGCCACACAGCTCGCCGCTCAGAGGCGAGAACGGCAGCATCGTCGACTCGCCGTTCCTGGACGGGATCGCGATGGTCGTCGCAGTGCTCTTCGGCCTGGTCGGCATCACGTACGGCGTGACCGTGAAGGCGATCGAGCGGGCGGCCGACGTACCCAAGTTGATGGCCGAGGGCATCAAGCAGATGGCGCCGGTGCTGGTGCTGTTCTTCGCGATCGCGCAGTTCCTCGCCTACTTCGACTGGAGCAACCTCGGGGATCTGCTGTCGGCGGAGTCGGCTCGGGTACTCGGGGATCTCGGGGCGCCGAAGGTGGTGATCTTCCTCGGCATCCTGGTGCTGCTGACGCTGATCAACGTGCTGGTGACCAGCGGCTCGGCGATGTGGTCGCTGACCGCGCCGATCCTGGTGCCGATGATGCTGCTGCTGAGCGTGCCCGCCGAGACCACGCAGGCGTTGTTCCGGATCGCCGACTCGGGCTCGACCGCGATCACGCCGATGAGCCCGTACTTCGTGATGGCACTCGGGTTCCTGCAGCGCTATCGCAAGGATGCCGGCGTCGGCACGCTGGCGTCGTACACGGTGCCGCTGGCGATCGCGATGACGGTCGCGTGGACGCTGCTGTTCCTCGCGTGGTGGGCGTTCGGGATCCCGCTCGGACCAGGAGCCCCGGTCAGGTGAGGGTGACGCCGGCCGCGCGGAGGTCGTGCAGCGCCTGCTCGGTGCTGCCCGGCGCGACGCCCGCGGTCAGCTTGGTGAGCACCGTCGTACCGAAGCCTGCCTGACGGGCGTCGAGGGCGGTCGCACGGACGCAGTAGTCGGTCGCGATCCCGCACACGTCGACGTCGGTGACGCCCTTGTCCCGCAGCCAGTCGGCGAGGTCGCGGCCACCCTCGTGGGACTTGCCCTCGAAACCCGAGTAGGCGGCCGCGTACTCGCCCTTGTCGAAGATCGCGTCGAACGGCTGCGGGTCCAGGTTCGGGTGGAAGCTGACGCCGTCGGTGCCGGCGACGCAGTGCCGCGGCCAGGAGTTCTCGTAGTCGGGGTGGTCGGAGAAGTGGTCACCCGGGTCGATGTGGTGGTCCCGGGTGGCCACGACGTACGCGTACTGGCGGTCCGTCGGCTCGGCGTCGTGCCACTTGTGCAGCAGCTCGCCGATCCGGAACGCGACATCGGCTCCACCGCCGACGGCCAGGCTTCCGCCCTCGCAGAAGTCGTTCTGCACATCAACAACGATCAGTGCCCGGGCCATCGCGACGCTCCTTCGCCAGGTGTCCT
Organism: Kribbella sp. NPDC026596; assembly: GCF_040638415.1. NCBI lineage: Bacteria > Bacillati > Actinomycetota > Actinomycetes > Propionibacteriales > Kribbellaceae > Kribbella > Kribbella sp. NPDC026596. Next base: position 6,632 of record NZ_JBEZYF010000001.1, read on the forward strand.
AGGCCCACGGTACAAGCGTTCCCGCCGTCAGACCGCGATTGCGCACCGCCGGGTGGGTCACCCGGCCAGCAACTGGCCCCCGGTCACGCGCAGGATCTCGCCCTGGACCGCGGTGGTCCGCGGCGAGGTGAGGTAGAGGATCGCGTCGGCCACGTCGCTGGTGTCCGGCAGTTTGCGGGCGCTGAATCCGGCCGTGATCTGGTCGAGCGCCGGCTTGGGGATGACCCGGTGCTCGCCGTTCTCCAACGTGATTCCAGGCATCACGATGTTGACCAGGACGCCGTCCCTGCCGAGGTCGTGCGTGAGCGCGGTGACGAACCCGTGCAGTCCGGCCTTCGCCGCGCCGTACGGCCAGGATCCCGGCAGCGGCCGCACGGCCACATCGGTCGACAGCAGGACGAGGCGCCCGTGCTCCGAGCGCCGCAGCGCCGGCGCCACCTGCTGCACCAGGTGGAAGTTGCCCTCGAGGTTGGCCCGCAGGATCGGGAGCCACCACTCCGGCCTGGCGTCCTCGATGTTCTGCGGCCGGTCGTTGAACCCGGCGTTGCCCCAGTTGACCGCATTCGCGACCACCGCGTCGAGTCCGCCCCACCGGTCGACCGTCGACGTTACCGCGGCCGCGATCGTCTCCGGCTCGTTCAGATCCATCGGTACGACGTACGCCGTACCTCCCGCTGCCTCGATCTCCGCCGCGACCGTCTCGGCCGCGTCCTTGCGGGAGTTGTAGGTGATCGCGACCCGGGCTCCTTCGCGCCCGTACGCGACCGCGGTGGCCCGCCCGATCCCGGACGACCCCCCGGTCACCAGCACCGCCGCATCCCTCAGCCCCAGCTCCATGAACCGCTCCTCGTGTAATGGTTAGTCGGCTAAGAACAAAACTTAGCCAACTAACTAAAGCCGCGCAAGAGTAATCCGCTGCCGAGATGAATTGAGCGGACAGTTATCGTGTGGTGGCATACGGTTACCTGTACGAGTCATGGGCTGGCACCTTTCGCCGGAGCGGCCCTTGGGGGCGCTCATGAAGAAGGCAGTTCTGGCAGTGGTCACCGCTGCGACCGTGGTGGCCGCGGCCCTGGTTCCGTCCGGCCGGCCGGTGGTGGCCGCGACCGGTGGTCAGGCGAGCCGGACTCCGACGGGGTTCGCGTCGGCGTTGTCCGCGGTCAAGCAGGCGACCTGGCAGACCAACGCGAGTGTGAACGCGCTCGCGGTCACCGGCAACACCGTCTTCGCCGGTGGGCTGTTCACGCGGGTCCGGCCGCCGGGCAACGCGGCGGGTCAGGGTGACGCGGCCCGGAAGTACTTCGCTGCGTTCAACCGCACGACTGGCGTGCCGACGCGGTTCGCACCGAAGGTCAACGGACCGGTCTGGAGCATCGCGACCTCCCCGGACGGCAAGTGGGTCGCGATCGGCGGTGACTTCACCGTCGTGAACGGCGTGTCCCGGCAGCACGTCGCATTGTTGAGTGTTGCCACCGGCAACCTTGTGGACGCTTGGGCGCCGGCGGTCAATTACCGGGTCGCGGCGCTGCGGATCTCCGGCAACACCGTCTACCTGGGCGGGTCGTTCGGCCGGGTCGGCAAGCTGACCCGCAACCGGCTCGCCGCGGTCAGCTTGAGTACTGGCGCCGTACTGCCGTGGAACCCGGACGCCGACGACGACGTGCACGCGATCGAGCTGAACCAGGACGGGACCCGTGTCTTCGTCGGCGGCGGTTTCACGACGCTGAAGGGTCAGGAGCACCATGCCCTCGCGATGGTGAACACCACCACCGGTGACGCGTTCTCGATGCCGGCGGCCGCGGCGATCCCGGAGGAGACGCCCGACTGCGACAGCCGGGTCAAGGACATCGAGGTGCAGGGCAACAAGGTGTTCGTGGCGAACGCCGGCGCCGGCATCGGCTGCTACGACGGTGTGCTCGCAGCGGACGCGAGTACCGGCAAGCTGTTGTGGCAGAACCACTGCCTGGGCGCGACCGAGGCGATCAAGGCGATCGGCAACTGGCTCTACAAGGGCTCGCACGCCCACGACTGCAGCGCGGACGGCGGCTTCGGCGACAAGACCGGAATGCACCACCTGCTGGTGGAGAGCACGGTCGACGGCAAGCTCGGCTCGTGGTTCCCGAACACCGACGCGGGTGGCGAGACTCTGGTCGGTCCGCTGGCGTTCGTGTCCGGCGGCAACGACCTGTGGGCGGGCGGCGACTTCACCGAGGTGAACGGCGTACCCCAGCAGGGACTCACGCGCTTCACCAACGGACCGGGTGGTGCGCTGCCGGCCGTGCCGGGTGCGCCGACGGTGTCCAGCAGCCGGGCGAACAAGGTGACGGTCAGCTTCGCCACGGTGGTCGACACGGACAACACCGTGCTGACCTATGCGCTGTACCGGGGCGAGACCAGGATCGGGACCTGGTCACGCTATTCCTACCCCTGGACGAACCCGACCGTCACGACCTTCACCGACAGCGGCCTGAGTAGCCGCCAGACCCTCGCCTACCACGTCGAGGTCACCGACGGCCGCAACGTCCGCAAGGGAAAAACGGCTGCCGTCAAGGTCCGCTGACCGGTAGGCTGCGGACGACTTCGAGGGAGTTGGGACATGCCCGGTAGATCGAGCACGCGCTGACCTGAATCGTCATCGCGTGCTGCTTTCGGTGTAAGCGGCACGGTTCCCCCTGCCCTGGTGCGTGCCCGCCCGGGCTCACTCGAAGGACCTCTTCGTGCCGCTGTCTTCTCGCGTGCCCAGTTTGTGGGCCGATCGTGACTTTCTCCGCCTCTGGCTCGGCCAGAGCGCATCGCAACTGGCGTCGTTCGCCAATCAGGTGACCCTGCCACTGGTCGCGGTGACCGCGCTCGGGGCGGGCGCCGCGCAACTCGGCGTACTCCGAGCCGTGCAGCAGCTCCCGATCCTGATCTTCTCGCTGTTCGTCGGAGTGCTCGTCGATCGTTGGCGGACCCGCACCATGATGGTGTATGCCGATCTCGGGCGGGCGCTCGTGCTTGCGGCGATCCCGCTCGGCTGGGTGCTCGGCCTGCCGTACCTGTACGTCGTGGGGTTCCTGGCCGGCATCTTTACGGTCTGCTTCGACGTCGCCTACATGGCCGGCCTGCCGCGGCTGGTCGCTCGCGATCAGCTTGCCCAGGGCAACAGCATGCTGGAGACCACCCGGTCGGCCGCGCAGATCTGCGGCCCGGCGCTCGGCGGCGCGCTCGTCTCGCTGCTGACCGCCCCGATCGCTGTCCTCGCGAGCGCGGCGTTCTACCTGGTGTCCGCGGTGTCGGTCGGCCGCGTCCGGCGCCTCGGCCTGCCTGCTGAGCCCGAACCAACCGACTCGCCGGCCACGCCGCAGGGCGTGCCGACGGACTTGCCGCTGAGCTCGCCGACGGGTCTGCGTCGACAGTTGAGCGACGGCTTACGGATCGTGGTTCGTGACGGAGCGTTGCGGGCGATCGCGACGGCGACGTGTGTCTACCAGTTCTCCTTCACTGCGCTGACCACCGTCTACCTGCTCTTCCTGACGCGCACGCTGGACCTGCCGGGTGCGGTCGTCGGCCTGGTGCTGGCGGCCTTCGGGCCGGGCGTGCTGGTCGGGTCGCTCCTGTCCGGCTGGCTACCCAGACGGTTCGGCTACGGGCGAGTACTGGTGTTCGCCGCCCTCGTCTCCGACGTCGTCATGCTGTCCACGTCCGTGCTCGACGGCGGGTGCTCGGCCACCGTCGCCGCGTTGATCGCTATCAACGTCCTGTACGGGCTCTTCAGTCAATGCGTCGACATCGCGGTCACGTCCGTCCGGCAGGCGATCACGCCGCTCGCGATCCAGGGACGCGTCGTTGCCACGATCAACTTTCTCGGCCTGGGGCTGACGCCGGTCGGTGCCCTGCTCGGCGGCGCGGTGGCAAGCGCCTTCGGCATCCGTGTGGCGCTCGTCACCGCCACCGCGGGTCTGTTCCTGTCTCCGCTGTGCCTGAGCCTGTCCCCGCTGGCTCGCGTCGGTCGCAGCCTGGGATAATCACTCACAGATGACACTCATAGTGAGGGACGCGTGACGGGGCCGGAGCAACTGGCCGTCGTTGCCGCTGGGCTGGGCGCGGGCCTGCTCACCTCGACCGTTGGCGTCGCGTCGCTGATCAGCTTTCCGGCGCTGATCGCGCTCGGGATCCCGCCGGTCGTCGCCAACGCGTCGAACACGATCGGGCTGCTGCCGGGTGCCTTGAGCGGCTCGTTCGGCTACCGCCGCGAGCTTCGCGAGGTGTCCCGGCCGACCACGATCGTGGTCGTGCTGACCTGTGCGATCGGCGCGATCGGTGGTGCGGCGCTGCTGCTGGCCCTGCCGCCGGGCGTGTTCGCGGCCGCGGCGCCCTGGCTGATCCTCTTCACCTGCCTGATCGTCGGCGTGCAGCCGTGGATCTCGCGCTGGCTGCGCTCCCGGCACGAGGAGCCGCACGGGACGCGGATGACGATGACGCCGGCGACGACCTTCTTCGCCGGGCTGACCGGTGTGTACGGCGGGTACTTCGGCGCCGGTGCGGGCGTGATGATGATGGCGGTGCTCGGGCTCGGCCTCGATCTGGAGCTCCGGGTCGTGAATGCGCTCAAGACGTTGGCCCTGCTCGCCGCGAACCTGGTCGCGAGCGTGATCTTCGTCTTCATCGCGGATCTCGACCTGTCCGCGGCCGGTCTGCTGGCCGTCGGCTCGGTGGTCGGCGGCTATGTCGGTGCCCACATCGGCCGTCGGCTGCCCGCGACGTTGCTGCGCGTCCTGATCGTGCTGGCCGGCGTGACGGCCGCCGTACTGATGCTGCGCTAAACGTGCTGAAAGATGGCGCCCACCGTGATCAGCACACAGATGCCGCCGTTCAGGTACTTGTGGGTGAACAGGATCGCGACGAACTCACGGATCGTTGCCGTCGGCCAGTAGTAGGCCGCGGTGGGGGAGCCGACCACCTGGCCGTTGACCTTGGCTCGCCGGGCGGTGAGCGCGGCCCGGAAGGCGTGGAAGTTGTTCGTCACGATGAGGCAGCGGTACTTCGGCTGCCGCGCAACCATCAACTCCCGGCTGAAGGTCAGGTTCTCCCAGGTGCTCGTCGACTCGTCCTCGCGCAGCACCCGGTCCTCCGGCACGCCCCGCTCGATCAGGTACGACGCCATCGCGTGCGACTCGGGGATGTCCTCGTCCGGACCCTGGCCGCCGGACGTGATGATCAGCGTTGACCGGCCCCGGCGGATCGCCCGGTCGTACACCTGCTTGGCGCGGTCCAGCCGGCTGGCGAGCAGCGGCGGGACCCGTGAACCGCGCAGCCCGGAGCCGAGCACGATGACGAAGTCGACCTTCCGGGACGAGCGGACCCGGCTGTAGACGAAGGCGTAGGCGAGGAAGCAGACGAACAGGAACGAGATGTAGGTCAGTACGCCGATCAGCGCCGTCCGCACCGCCGCGAGCGGCTCCCAGCCGATCTTCTGCACCGCCACGCCGAAGATGACGAGCCCGATGATCCCGAGCCCGGCCGCCAGCGACAGCAGGTTGGCCGGCCGCCGGCCCTCGCGACGCAGCATGGTGACCCCGTTGACCACCAGGAACACCGCGAGGACGGCGATCGCCACCGGGATCGCGACCAGGATCGCGACCACCAGCAGCCGGGCCGCGGTCTCGTTGACGGACTCGAGCGCGAAGATCACGCCGAGCCCGGCGAACATCAGCGTCAGAACGAGGAAGACGGCGTTCTTGAACAGCCGCCGATCCCGCCAGAAGCTGATGGCGAAGACGAGGAACCAGAACCCGGCAATTCCGAACGAGATGAGCATCGGGCGCCATCAAACCATCTGATGGCGCCCGATCGGCTCACACCAGGCTGGTCAGTGACGAGATCAGCGCGGCGCTGTTGCTGAACCGTTCCTCTCCAATGGGTAAGACCGTCGATCTTCCACCTTCACCGATGTGCGAGAGTCGTGCCGGGACCGGCATGCGAGGAAGGTGCGCACCATGACAAATGTCACGAACTGGGCGGGCAACGTGAGCTTCGCGAGCGCGCTGGAGCGGCCGCGCTCCGTCGCCGAGGTGCAGGAGCTCGTGGCCGGCAGTGAGAAAGTCCGGGTGCTGGGGACCGGGCACTCGTTCAACCGGATTGCCGACAGTGCCGGTGTGCTTCTCACCGTCGCGGACCTGCCGAAGGTGGTCGAGGTCGGCGAGCGTGGGGTGACCGTGTCGGCCGGCCTGCGGTACGGCGAGATCACGGCGGTGCTCGAGCAGCACGGGCTCGCGTTGCACAACCTGGGGTCGTTGCCGCACATCTCCGTGGCCGGGGCGTGCTCGACCGGGACACACGGATCCGGTGACACCAACGGACCGCTCGCGGACGCCGTCAACTCGATCACTTTCGTCGATGCGCGGGGCGAGCTCGTCACGCTCACGCGGGACGACGCGGACTTCGCCGGCTCGGTGATCTCGCTCGGCGCACTCGGAGTGACGGTGAGCCTCACGCTCGACGTCCAGCCGTCGTACCAGGTCAGTCAGGTCGTGTACGACGGCCTGCCGGTGGAGCGGCTCAGCACGGACTTCGCCGACGTGATGGGAAGTGCGTACAGCGTCAGCGCGTTCACCGACTGGGTCGACCCGGACGTGATGGTGTGGCGCAAGCAGCGCGGCCACCAACCGATCGAGCCCACCTGGCTCGGCGCAACGGTTGCCGATGGCCCCCGTCACCCGATCAAGGCGATGCCGGCGGACTACGCCACCCAGCAAGGCGGCCTGCCCGGCCCGTGGAACGAGCGTCTGCCGCACTTCCGGCTCGAGTTCACCCCGAGCAACGGTGACGAGCTGCAGTCGGAGTACTTCGTCCCCCGCGAGCGCGCGGCCGAGGCGTTCGACGAACTACGGACCCTAGGCAACCAGTTCGCGCCGGTCATCCAGGTGTCCGAGGTACGGACGATCGCCGCCGACGACCTCTGGCTGAGCCCGAGCCAAGGCCGCGACACCGTCGCCCTGCACTTCACCTGGATCCAGGACGAAGCTGCGGTCCGGCCGATCGTCGCCAATCTCGAGGCGGCGCTCGCACCGCTGGACGTCCGGCCGCACTGGGGCAAGGTGTTCGCCGCCGACGCCGCGACGCTCCGCGAGCGCTACCCCAAGGTGCCCGACTTCATCGCGCTCGCCGCGAAGTACGACCCCGCCGGCAAGTTCCGCAACCCTTACCTGGACACGTACCTCCCTAGCTGAGGTCGACCAGCGACAAGGGCATATCGTCGATCGGGTACGACGGGGACGGCGAACGGAGCAGCGTCCCGCTGACATGGCGGGCGCTGTTGCTGAGCACGACCCGGCCCTGATCGTTGACGATGGCAACGGTACGGCGGGTCGCCCGAAGACACGGCAGCACGGCCTTCTCGAAGGTGAACACGCGGACGTCCGCACCGGCCACGCCGACGAACCGTTCCCCGGCCAGGACCGGCACGGTGAAGGTCAGCGTGTAGTCGTCGGTGCAGAGATAGTCGACGTACGGCCCGGTGATGTGCCGCCGCCCGGTCGTGCGAGGTACGTCGTACCAGGGCAGGGACTCGTAGTCGTAGAAGTTCTCCCCGCGCGGGTCGGTGTCGACCAGGAGACGCTCGGCCGAGCCGTTGCTGAGCATGAACCACTCGAGCCACCAGCGGGAATCGGCCAGCGCGTCGACGGCGGCGACGAACCCGGCGCCCTGGATTCTGCCGTCCGGATCGGTCAGCGCGGGGTGGACGATGGTGGCGACACCGGTCAGGTCGCCTCGCCGCACACGGTCCTGCCCGGCGAACACCTCGCTGACCTGATTCGCGACCCGCTCCGCCAGACCGAACGCTTCCCCGACCACCGACTCGACCAGTTCGAGAACGGCTTCGAGACCTGCATCCAACGTCAAGGCAGCGCCCGCAAACGATGTCAACTCAGCATCCGTGCTCATGGGACCTCCAAAGCCAGTCTGAGGTCGATCAGGCGTGCCGTCGAGTCAGCGACGCGTTCTTCGGCGGCAGCGCGGGCCGCGTCGCCGTCGGTGCGGTCGATCGCCGCGACGATGTCCCGGCAGCTCTGCACAGTCCCGCGGTGGCTCTCGTCATCTCCGAACGCAAGCCACAGCAAGGTGCCGACCTCCGCCTGCAGGCTCACCTCGGCCCGGTAGAGCCGGGTGGACTGCGCGGTCGCGGCGACCTCGATGTGGAACTGGGCGTCGGCCCGGCGGCGACCGCCGAGGCCCTTGGCGAGCTCGAGGCTGTCGCAGACCGCGGTGAGCCGTTGTACGTCGTCCGGTGTGGCCCGCTCGGCCGCGAGCCGGGCCGCCGTACCGGCGATGGCGCTGTAGTGGTCGCCGAGGTCGCGGAGTTGCGCGAGGCTCAGCTCCTCCAGCCGGTCGCGGACGATCGCGGTCGACATCTCCTCTTGCGCGCGGACGAAGCTGCCACCGCCGCGACCTCGCCGGGTGTGGATCAGTCCGCGCAATCGCAACGAGGACAGCGCTTCGCGGATCGTCGTGGTGGAGACCCCGAAGATGCCGGCCAGGTCGGCCTCGCCGGGGAGTTGCTCGGAGTCCGGGATCAGGCCGAGCGCGATCGCGTCGGTCAGCCGGCGCGCCACCAGTTCCGAGCGGCTCAGCGGCTCGAGCGGTGCGAACACCGCCGCCGCGCCACTGCCGTAGAACCGCAGCGCCATCCCGACTCACTCTCTCCTCGGTCCCCGGCCACAACAACTCCGGAACATTCTCACCGATCGCTTGAACTTTAACATCTGTTTTCATATGTTTACGGCCACACGGTGTCCGTCCCCCACTTCGGGAGTGAGCGATGCGAACAGTCCGGAACCTGATCAACGGCACCCCGCGCGACGCGCTCAGCGGCGCCACCAGCGAACTGATCGATCCGGCCACCGGCAAGGTCTTCGGTACGGCGCCGCTGTCCGGCGACGAGGATGTGGACGCGGCGTACGAGGCTGCGACCGCCGCCGCACCTGGCTGGGGCGGTGCGACGCCGGCCGAACGGCAGCGGGCACTGCTCCGGTTCGCCGACCTCGTCGAGGCCCGGGCGGATGATCTCGTCGCCGCCGAATCGCAGAACACCGGCAAGCCGCTGGAGCTGACCAAGACCGAGGAGCTCACGGTCATGGTCGACCAGATGCGCTTCTTCGCCGGTGCGGCGCGATTGCTCGAAGGAAAGTCTGCCGGTGAGTACATGGCCGGCCACACGTCCTGGATCCGCCGCGAACCGATCGGGGTCGTCGGTCAGGTGACGCCGTGGAACTACCCGATGATGATGGCGGTCTGGAAGTTCGGTCCGGCCCTTGCCGCCGGCAACACCGTCGTACTGAAGCCCGCCGAGACCACTCCGGTGTCCACGGCGATGCTCGCGGAGATCGCGGCCGAGGTGCTGCCGCCCGGCGTCTTCAACGTCGTCTGTGGTGATCGCGCGACCGGGCAGGCCGTGGTCGCGCACCCGGCGCCCGGCCTGGTCAGCATCACCGGCTCGACGCGGGCCGGCTCCGAAGTCGCGAGTACGGCGGCTCTCGACCTGAAGCGCACGCACCTCGAACTGGGCGGCAAGGCACCGGCGGTCGTCTTCGCCGACGCGGACCTCGCGGCCGCGGCCGAAGCCATCGGCGTCGGCGGCTACTTCAACGCCGGCCAGGACTGTACGGCGGCCTGCCGGGTGATCGTCGACGCGAGCGTCCACGACGAGTTCGTCCGGACGCTGGTGGAGTGGGCTCGCGCGAACGCACGACCGGGGCTCGCCGACGACACGGACGCGCTGTACGGGCCGTTGAACAGCAGCCTGCAACTCGACCGCGTCCGCGGCTTCCTCGCCCGGATGCCCGAGCACGGGTCGATCGTCCTCGGTGGTGAACGATCCGGCGGAACCCTTGCCGACGGCTACTTCCTGGACGCGACCGTCGTCACCGGGCTGCGGCAGGACGACGAGATGATCCAGGACGAGGTGTTCGGGCCGGTCATCACCGTGCAGTCGTTCGCCGATGAGGACGAGGCGCTCCGGATGGCCAACGGCGTGCGCTACGGCCTGGCGTCGAGCGTGTTCACCGCAGACCACTCCCGGGCGCTGCGGATGTCCAAGGCCCTCGACTTCGGGTGCGTCTGGATCAACACGCACATCCCGCTAGTGGCCGAGATGCCGCACGGTGGCTTCAAGCACTCGGGTCACGGCAAGGACCTGTCGTTGTACGGCGTCGAGGACTACACGCGGGTCAAGCATGTGATGTCGGCGATCGGATGAGGACGTTGGCAACCGACGAGCAGGTCGAGGCCGTGGCGACCGATGCCACGGCCGTCAGCCTGCGTGGGTTGCGGAAGACGTTCGGCGACGTCACCGCGGTCGACGGTATCGATCTCGACCTGGCCGAGGGCGAGTTCTTCTCGATGCTCGGCCCGTCCGGTTCCGGCAAGACCACTGTGCTGCGGATGATCGCCGGCTTCGAGGTGCCCACGGCCGGCCGGATCCTGCTCGGCGGCGTCGACGTCACCGACCAGGCGCCGTACGCGCGGGATGTGAACACGGTCTTCCAGGACTACGCGCTGTTCCCGCACATGAATGTGCTGCAGAACGTCGAGTACGGGCTGCGGGTGAAGGGTGTCGACCGGCGCAGACGCCGTGCCAGGGCCGTCGAAGCGCTCGAGACGGTCCGGCTGGAGGGGTACGGCGACCGCCGGCCGAGCCAGTTGTCCGGTGGCCAACGGCAACGAGTCGCGCTGGCCCGGGCCCTGGTGAACCGGCCCAAGGTGCTGCTGCTCGACGAGCCGCTCGGTGCGCTCGATCTGAAGCTCCGGCGGGAGATGCAGATCGAGTTGAAGGCGATGCAGCGCGATGTCGGGATCACCTTCGTGTTCGTCACCCACGACCAGGAAGAGGCGCTGACGATGAGCGACCGGATCGCCGTGTTCAACGGCGGCCGGATCGAGCAGCTGGCCGCGCCGGCCGAGCTGTACGAGCACCCGGCGAGCGCGTTCGTCGCCGGGTTCGTCGGCACGTCCAACCTGCTCGAGGGTGAGGTCGCGGCCGCGATCCTCGGGACGGCCGGGCTCTACACGGTGCGCCCGGAGAAGATCCAGCTGCACCCGCGCGACGCGGCCGCCGAACCGGAGCTGTGTACGGCGACCGGAGTGGTCCGTGAGGTGGTGTACCTGGGCTCGGCCACCCAGTCCGTGGTCGACCTGGACGCCGGTGGCTCGCTCATCGTCCTGCAGCAGAACCAGCACGGATCCGTGCAGGACAAACTCGAACTTCGGGGTGCCCAGGTCCGGCTGACCTGGCACCGCGAACACACCGTCGCGATCGGCGGTCAGCCCTAGCAACTCCGCTCTCGAACCCACGCCTTCCTTCCTTCCTTTCAACTCCCGCCCCGAACCAAGGAGGTTTCCGATGAAGAAACTCAGTGTGGCGGCGAGTCTGGCAGTGCTCGCGCTGCTGGCGACCGCGTGTGGCACGTCCGGCGGCGATTCCGGGGACTCCGGCGACGGAGCGGCCGGGACCAGTGGCTTCACCCCGCCGGACCTGAAGAAGCTCGAGACGCTCGGCACCGGGGAAGGCAAGCTCAGCGTGCTGGCCTGGCCCGGGTACGCCGAGGACGGCTCGAACGACCCGAAGGTCGACTGGGTGACGCCGTTCGAGAAGCAGACCGGCTGCCAGGTGACGGTGAAGACGTTCGGCACCTCCGACGAGGCCGTCACGCTGATGAAGACCGGGCAGTACGACGTGGTGTCGGCCTCCGGCGACGCGTCGCTGCGGCTGATCGCGGCCGGGAACGTCGAGCCGGTGAACACCGACCTGATCCCGAACTACGCCGACATCTACCCGTTCCTGAAGAACCGCCCGTGGAACTCGGTGAAGGACCAGATGTACGGCGTACCGCACGGGTACGGTGCGAACCTGCTGATGTGGCGGACCGACAAGGTGAAGCCGGCCCCGACGTCGTGGGGCGCGGTCTTCGACGCGAACTCGCCGTACAAGGGCGCGGTGACGGCGTACGACTCGCCGATCTACATCGCCGACGCCGCGATGTACCTGATGGCGACCAAGCCGGACCTGGGGATCAAGAACCCGTACGCGCTGGACGACAAGCAGTTCCAGGCCACCGTCGACCTGCTCAAGACGCAGAAGACGCTCGTCTCGGAGTACTGGTCGGACTACCTGAAGGAGGTGCAGGCGTTCACCAGCGGCAACTCGGTGATCGGCACCACCTGGCAGGTGATCGCGAATGTGGCGACCGGCGAGAAGGTGCCGGTGCAGGTGACCGTGCCGACCGAGGGCGTGACCGGCTGGTCCGACACCTGGATGGTCAGCGCGACGTCGAAGAACAAGAACTGCGCGTACCTGTGGATGAACCACATCATCAGCCCCGAGGCGAACGCGGCCGTGGCCGAGTACTTCGGTGAGTCGCCGGCGAACGGCAAGGCCTGCGCGAAGACGGCCGACAAGAACCACTGCACGACGTTCCACGCGGGCGACGCGGCGTACGCCGAGAAGATCTGGTACTGGACCACCCCCATCGAGCAGTGCCTCGACGGCCGCACCGACGTCAAGTGCACCGACTACAGCAAGTGGACCCAAGCCTGGACCCAGATCAAGGGATGAGCACTCTGCACCGTCACCCCAAGGCTCGGTTGGGGCTCTTGCTGGGGCCGCCGATGTTGTGGCTTGGGGTTGCGTATCTGGGGGCGTTGGCGGCGTTGTTCGTCACTGCCCTCTGGACGCAGAACGGGTTCACCGGGCAGATCGAGCGGGTGTGGACGCTGGACAGCTTCCGGACGCTGTTCACCGTCGACGTGTACCGGACGATCGCGCTGCGGACGGTCGCGGTCGCCCTGCTGGTGACCGTGATCGACGCGGTGGTCGCGTTGCCGATCGCGCTCTACATGGCGAAGGTGGCGGGGCCGGGATTGCGCCGGTTCCTGCTGGTGGCGGTGCTGATGCCGTTGTGGGCGAGTTACCTCGTCAAGGCGTACGCGTGGCGCGGGATGTTCTCCGAGGGCGGGCTGGTGTCGTCGGCGTTCGAGGCGGTCGGGCTGAAGTCGCCCGGGTACGGCCTGACGGCGACGATCGTGACGCTGGCGTACCTGTGGCTGCCGTACATGATCCTGCCGATCTACGCCGGCCTCGAACGGCTGCCGAACTCGCTGCTGGAGGCCTCGGCGGATCTGGGCGGGCGGACCTCCCAGACGCTGCGGCGGGTGGTCATGCCGATGATCGTCCCGGCCATGGTGGCGGGCTCGATCTTCACCTTCAGCCTGACGCTGGGTGACTACATCGCGGTCCGGATCGTCGGCGGCACCAACCAGTTGCTGGGCAACGTGGTGTACGACAACGTGGGTGCCGCCAACAACCTGCCGTTCGCGGCCGCGGTCGCGACGATCCCGGTCGTCGTGATGCTCGGCTACCTGGCCGCGGTACGCCGTACCGGAGCGATGGAGAGCCTGTGATGACGCTGTCCCGATCGACCCGGATCGTGCTGCGGGTGCTGACCGTGCTGATTCTCTGCTTCATCTATGTACCGCTGCTGCTGGTTCTGGTGAACTCGTTCAATGTGAACAAGACGTTCGCCTGGCCGCCGCGGGACTTCACCCTGGAGTGGTGGCGCCGGGCGGCCGAGAGCCAGGGTGCGCTGGACGCGCTCTGGGTGAGCGTGCGGGTGGGACTGGCCGCGACCGTGATCGCGCTGGTGCTCGGCACGATGATCGCGTTCGCGCTGCAGCGGTTCAAGTTCTACGGTCGCGAGACGGTGTCGCTGCTGGTGATCCTGCCGATCGCACTGCCGGGCATCGTCACCGGGATCGCGCTGAACAACGCGTTCCGGACGCTCTTCGGGTGGGAACTCGGGTTCGCCACGATCGTGATCGCCCACGCGACGTTCTGCATCGTCACCGTGTTCAACAACGTGATCGCCCGGTTGCGGCGTACCGGCGTGCAGTTGGAGCAGGCGTCGGCGGATCTGGGGGCGTCGGGGTTCACGACGTTCCGGCTGGTGACGTTCCCGATGATCCGGTCGGCACTGCTGGCGGGGGCCTTGCTCGCGTTCGCGCTGTCGTTCGACGAGATCATCGTGACCACGTTCACCGCCGGCGCGAACCAGCAGACGCTGCCGATCTGGATCTTCAACAACCTGTTCCGGCCGAACCAGGCGCCGATCGTCAACGTGGTCGCGGCCACGCTGATCGTGTTCTCGGTGATCCCGGTCTGGCTGGCACAACGACTGTCAGGCGATGCCGAATCCTTGGGAGCTGGACGATGAGTGTCACGCAGGAACGGAAGCTGGTCACGGAGATTCCCGGGCCGCGGTCCGTCGAACTGCTGGGGAGGGTACGGCGCTCGGTCGCGCGCGGGGTCGGGATCACGCTGCCGGTGTTCGTCACCGAGGCCGGGGGCGGGATCGTGGTGGATGCCGATGGCAACCACTTGATCGATCTCGGGTCCGGCATCGCGGTGGTGAACGTCGGGAACGCGGCGCCGCGGGTGGTGAGCGCGGTGCAGGAGCAGGTGGCCCGGTTCACCCACACGTGCTTCATGGTCACGCCGTACGACGGTTACCTCGAGGTGTGCGAGGCGCTGAACCGGATCACGCCCGGCGATCACGAGAAGCGGTCGGTGCTGCTGAACTCCGGCGCCGAGGCGGTGGAGAACGCGGTGAAGATCGCTCGTGCGCACACCCACCGGGACGCGGTGGTGGTGTTCGACCACGGGTACCACGGGCGGACCAACCTGACCATGGCGATGACGGCGAAGAACATGCCGTACAAGGACGGGTTCGGCCCGTTCGCGCCGGAGGTCTATCGGGTGCCGACGTCGTACCCGTACCGGGACGGGTTGAGCGGGCCGGAGGCGGCGGCACGGTCGGTGGCGGCGATCGAGAAGTACGTCGGTGCGTCGAACGTGGCGTGTGTGGTGATCGAGCCGATTCATGGGGAGGGCGGCTTCGTCGTACCGGCGGACGGGTTCCTGCCCGCTGTTGCGGAGTGGTGCCGTTCCCAGGGGGTCGTGTTCGTCGCGGACGAGATCCAAACCGGGTTCGGGCGGACCGGTGAGCTGTTCGCGTGTACTCGCGAGGGCGTCGTACCGGACCTGATCACGCTCGCGAAGGGGATCGCGGGTGGGTTGCCGCTGGCCGCGGTCACCGGGCGGGCCGAGATCATGGACGCGCCACACGTGAGTGGTCTCGGCGGGACGTACGGCGGTAACCCGGTGGCGTGCGCGGCCGCGCTGGCGGCGATCGAGACCAGCGAGGCCGAGGACCTGCCGGCCCGGGCGCGGGAGATCGGCGGCATCATGCTGCCCGCGCTGCACGACCTGGCCGCGCGGCACCCGGTGATCGGCGACGTCCGCGGCCGCGGCGCGATGATCGCCATCGAACTGGTGAACTCTGCGGGGGAGCCGGATCCGATCGCGACCGGCGAGGTCGCCAAGGCCTGCCACGCCGAGGGGATGGTCGTGCTGACGGCGGGCACCTACGGCAACGTCCTGCGGTTCCTGCCGCCGCTCGTCATGCCCCCGGACCTGCTCCGAGAGGCAATGAGCCTGCTGGCGAAGGTGTTCGACGCGCGTTAGGGAAGGCATTCGAGGGTGGTGGATCACCGGGTGTAGCGCGCATCACACCAGCATGGCCTGACCTATGCCCTGTCGCCCCCGTCGTTAAGACGTGGGGATCCTCGATAGAACCGTGACGACACTCTTAGCTCTCCTGGGCGGCGTTGCCGTGGTAGGTGGTGCTACCGACCTCGCCACCGTGGTGGCGCCGGACAACGTCCGCGAGCTCCACGCCTACGAGGCTGCTCCGCGCTGCTCGGCCGCTCCGTCCACACCGGCTGAATGCCGGTGGACGGAGGTGTTCACCGTGTCCGGCGTCCACGTCGTCAAGAACTACCAGCAGGGCGAACGCAGCGCGGTCCTGACCGGCGCGTCCGGCGCCAGGTGGAACACGGGGTTCAACCAGAGTGGCCCTGTCCTGGAGCAACTCGACGAGGGCGACCGGGTGACCGGGACCATCTGGCGCGGCCGGATGACCGAGATCACGGCCAACGGCGCCGCCCAGGAGACCAGATGGGCCCCGGCGGGCGGGGGCGGGCCCGACATCCTGGCGCTGATCCTGGCCTCCAGCGGCCTGCTCGTGATCGTCGCCTGCGCTTGGCGGCTGCAACGCCGCCGCGTGACCCCAGCCATCGAAGCCACCCTCGCCCTGGGCGTACAGCTGCCCTTCATAGGGCTCTTCTCCGCGGTCGCGCTCTTTCTCCTCGCCGATTTCCTGGCGCCGAGCTTGGCCGACAACTTCTGGCTGTTCGCGGCCGTCTTCTGCGCCGGCGCTGCCTGGCTGACGGTCGCGCAACGCCGGAGCCTCAGAGCACCGCGCACCCCGGGCATTCCGATCTAGGGCGTGCATCTCGACAGGAGGTGTCGGGTCGGGCAGACGCTCGCCACGCTCAGAGGTCGCGGTGCGATGAGTCGATCGCCGGACACCTCCTGTCGGCCTGCACCTCAGGGCTCGAGGGTGGTGGTGATGGTCCAGAGGAGGTTGCGCATGATGCGGCGGTCCTCGGGGGAGAGGGCGGCGAGCGCGCGCCGGCCGGCGCGGTCGTAGACCTCCTGGACGGTGTGGGCCAGCTCGACGCCGCGGTCGGTGAGCTCGATGCTCACCTGACGGGCGTCCGCGCTGTTCTTCAGCCGGCGGACGAGGCCCGCGGTCTCCATCCGCTGGGTGGTCTTGGTCGCGGTGGGGACCTCGACGTCCAGTACGTGCGCGAGCTTCGCGACCGGGAGCGAGCCATGGTGCAGGAGCTTGGCGAGCACCAGCTCCTGTCCGGTGTGCAGGCCGGTGCCGGCCAACTCCGCACCGACGGCTTTCCGGGCGGCGCGATCGGCGAACCGCAGTGCGATCAGCACATCCGTCGCCGAGGCCGGCGCGTCGGGCGGCCACGCCTCCGCACCCGACGGCGCCGCGTGCCCCGTCCCCACCGCCGGCTCGGCGGTCACCTCTGGCTCGGTGGTCACGTGTGGCTCGGTGCTCACGTGTGGCTCCGGGGGAGGAAGGGGTTGCGGGCGTCGTAGTCGCCGGTGTACTCGGTCGGGATGGCGGGCTCGCCGCGGCTCAGCTGGCTGGCGTAGCGGGGGAGCTCGTCGCGGACCTTCAGGTGATGGGCCTGCGACTCGGCGGGCGTCGTACGGCCGATGATCTTGCCGGCCTCGACCAGCGGCTTCAGCAGGACCCGGTCGTCACCGTCGTCGACCGGCTGTTCGCCGACCCCGATCAGCTCGACCTCCGCGACGCCCGTGGCCGACCGGCGCCGGAGCGCCCACTTGCGGCCGCCGATGGAGATCTTGTCCGGGCTCCTCTTCGCCACCGGGACCAGGTTCCCGCTCGCGTCCTCCCGGGCGACCAGTTTGTACACGAACCCGCAGGTCGGGTACCCGCTCCCGGTGACGAGCGACGTGCCCACGCCGTACCCGTCGACCGGCGCCGGGGCGAGCGCGGCGATCTGGTACTCGTCCAGGTCGCTGGTCACGATGATCCGGGTCTTGGTGGCCCCGAGCGCGTCCAGCTGCTCGCGGACCTGCCCGGCCAGCGACGGCAGGTCACCGGAGTCGAGCCGGACCGCGCCGAGCTCCGGACCGGTGATCTCGATCGCCGTCCGGACCGCCTCGGCCACGTCGTAGGTGTCCACCAGCAGCGTCGTCCCCTTGCCGAGGGCATCGACCTGGGAGGTGAACGCCTCCCGCTCGGTGTCGTGCAGCAGCGTGAACGAGTGCGCCGCCGTCCCCGCGCTGGGGATGCCGTACCGGCTGGCCGCCTCCAGGTTGGAGGTGGTCGCGAACCCGGCGATGTACGCCGCCAGCGCCGAGGCGACCGCGGCCTCCTCGTGGGTCCGGCGCGAGCCCATCTCGATACAGGGCCGCCCACCGGCCCACCAGGTCATCCTCGAGGCCGCCGACGCGACCGCGGAGTCGTGGTTCAGGATGGACAGGAAGACGGTTTCCAGCAGCACCGCCTCGGCGAAACTCGACTCGACCACCAGCACCGGGGAGCCGGGGAAGAAGATCTCCCCGTCGGCGTAGCCGGAGATGTCGCCGGTGAACCGGTAGTCGGCCAGCCAGTCCCGGGTAGCCTGGTCGACGACGCCGTGATCGGCGAGGAAAGCGATTGCTCGCTCGTCGAAGCGGAACTGTTCGAGCGCGTCGAGCAGCCGGTTGACGCCGGCGACCACGCCATACCGGCGGCCGTCGGGCAGCCGGCGGCCGAACAGTTCGAAGACCGAGCGGCGCTGCGCCGTGCCGTCGGCCAGGCTGGCCTGCAGCATGGTGAGCTCGTAATGGTCGGTCAGGAGCGCGGTCGACTCACTCGCCGTGTTGGTCACAAGGGCAGCCTATTGCGAACACCGAACCGATGATGGAGAGAATGGACAGGTGAGCACCGCACCGAGCGAACTCGAGAGCGCCGAGGTCGACGAGGCCATCGAGCTGAGTCCACCCTGGGTGACGATCGTCTGGAACGACCCGGTCAACCTGATGGACTACGTCACGTTCGTGTTCCAGACCTACTTCGGCTACTCGAAGCACAAGGCGGAGAAGCTCATGCTGCAGGTGCACCAGGACGGCAAGTCCGCGGTGTCGAACGGTAACCGCGAGTCGATGGAACGTGACGTCGAGGCGATGCACACCTACGGCCTGTGGGCCACCTGCGAGAAGTCGTGACCCGGTTCCGCAAGCGCCGCAAGACCGTCATCGTCAGTTTCGCCGAGCACGAGGCGGACATCCTGGCGAACCTGCTCCGCAACCTGGTCGAACTCCTGTACGACGGGATGCCGCCGCGCGCGGCTGAGTCCTCCGACCCGCTCGCCGCCCTGCTGATCGACACCGACGGACCCACGTCGCCGCCGGAGGACGTCGTACTTCAGCGGTTGCTGCCGGACGCGTACAAGTCCGACGACCAGGCATCGGCCGAGTTCCGCCGCTTCACCGAGCGCGGCCTGCGCGAGGGCAAGGTCTCCGACGCGCGGCGGGTGCTGTCCGCCCTGGAGGAGTCCGGCGCCGACGAGATCGCCCTCGAACCCGACGAGCAACTCTCCTGGCTCCGCGCCCTGAACGACCTCCGCCTGGCCATCGGCACCCGCCTGGACATCAAAGAAGAAGACGACTACGCCACCTGGGAAAAACTCCCCGACGACGACCCCCGCCGCCTCACGTACGACCTGTACGACTGGCTGGGATATCTCCAATCGGCGTTGCTGCATAACATGCGGTGAGTGAGCTATCCGAAGACTGGTGCGCGACTGACTGCTAGTGCTGACTTTCCGGGTATTGAGCGGGAGGTGTTGGGGTACTGGGAGGACGACGGGACGTTCCGGGCTTCGGTGGAGGGGCGGGCGGCGGGGGAGGACGGGGCTAACGAGTTCGTCTTCTACGACGGGCCGCCGTTCGCTAACGGGTTGCCGCATTACGGGCATCTGCTGACGGGGTACGTGAAGGACGTCGTACCGCGGTACCAGACCATGCGCGGGCGGCGGGTCGAGCGGCGGTTCGGGTGGGACACGCACGGGTTGCCGGCCGAGCTGGAGGCTCAGCGGGTGCTCGGGCTGAAGACGAAGGCCGAGATCCTCGCGCTCGGGATCGAGAAGTTCAACGAGGCCTGCCGGGCCTCGGTGCTGAAGTACACCGGTGAGTGGCGCAGTTACGTCACCCGGCAGGCGCGGTGGGTCGACTTCGACCATGACTACAAAACGCTCAATCGCGACTACATGGAGTCGGTGATCTGGGCGTTCAAGACGCTCTACGACAAGGGGCTGGTGTACGAGGGCCTGCGAGTGCTCCCGTACTGCTGGAACGACGAGACCCCGCTGTCCAACCACGAGCTGCGGATGGACGACGACGTCTACCAGCCGCGGCAGGACCCGTCGGTGACGGTCGCGGTCGTGCTGGAGACCGGTGAGCGACTGCTGGCGTGGACGACGACACCGTGGACCCTGCCGAGCAACCTCGCGATGGCCGTCGGTTCGGATGTCGACTATGTGGTGGTCCAAGTGGACGGTCATCCGACGATCCTGGCTGAGTCCCGTTTGGCCGCCTATGGCTACACAGATGTCATCCGCCGGCTGAAGGGTTCCGAGCTGATCGGGCTGCGCTACACCCCGCTGTTCGGCTT
Source organism: Kribbella sp. NPDC026596 (assembly GCF_040638415.1). NCBI lineage: Bacteria > Bacillati > Actinomycetota > Actinomycetes > Propionibacteriales > Kribbellaceae > Kribbella > Kribbella sp. NPDC026596. The sequence continues at coordinate 26,770 of NZ_JBEZYF010000001.1, forward strand.
CTTCGCTGACACCGAGCGGTGGGGGACCCAGAACGCGTTCCAGGTGATCGCGGCCGAGCACGTCACCACCGACGAGGGCACGGGCGTCGTTCATATGGCCCCGGCGTACGGCGAGGAGGACCAGATCGCCTGTGATGCCGTCGGGATCCCCACGCTGCTGACCGTCGATGACGCAGCGCACTTCACTGGTGTGGTTCCGCCGTACCAGGGTCTGCACGTGTTCGAGGCGAACCGGCCGATCATCCGGGACCTGCGGGCGGCCGGTTCTCTGGTGCGTGAAGACAGCTACGTGCACAGCTACCCGCACTGCTGGCGGTGCCGCAATCCGCTGATCTACAAGGCGGTGTCGAGCTGGTTCGTCGAGGTGACCCGGATCCGGGACCGGATGGTCGAGCTGAACGAGCAGATCACCTGGGTGCCCGAGCACGTCAAGCACGGGCAGTTCGGCAAGTGGCTGTCGAACGCGCGGGACTGGTCGATCAGCCGGAACCGGTTCTGGGGCAGCCCGCTCCCGGTCTGGCGGTCCGACGACCCGGCGTACCCGCGGATCGACGTCTATGGGTCGATCGAGGAGCTCGAGCGGGACTTCGGCGTACCGGTTCCGGACCTGCACCGCCCGTACGTCGACGACCTCACGCGACCGAATCCGGACGACCCGACCGGGCGATCGACGATGCGGCGGGTGCCCGACGTCCTGGACGTGTGGTTCGACTCGGGGTCGATGAGTTTCGCGCAGGTGCACTACCCGTTCGAGAACACCGACTGGTTCGAGCACCACTTCCCGGGTGACTTCATCGTCGAGTACATCGGGCAGACGCGAGGCTGGTTCTACACGTTGCACGTGTTGTCGACGGCGTTGTTCGACCGGCCGGCGTTCTCGTCCTGCCTGAGTCACGGGATCGTGCTCGGCAACGACGGGCAGAAGATGAGCAAGTCGCTGCGGAACTACCCAGATGTGTCCGAGGTGTTCGACCGCGACGGCGCGGACGCGATGCGCTGGTTCCTGATGTCGAGCCCGATCCTGCGCGGCGGGAACCTGGTCGTCACCGAGGACGCCATCCGCGACGGCGTCCGGCAGGTGCTGATCCCGCTGTGGAACGCGTGGTACTTCTTCGCCCTGTACGCGAACGCCGCCGGCGCCTCCGGATCCTGGTCGACGGAATCGCCGGACCAACTGGATCGGTACCTGCTCGCGCGGCTGCGGATCTTCGTCGGCGACGTGCAGGCCAAACTCGATCGGTACGACGTGGCGTCGGCCTGTGACGCGGTGGGCGACTACCTCGAGGTGCTGACGAACTGGTACATCCGCCGCTCCCGGGAGCGGTTCTGGGCCGGCGATCAGGTGGCGATCAACACGCTCTACACCGCGCTGGAGGTGGTCTGCCGGACCGCGGCCCCGCTGCTTCCGCTGGTCTCGGAACAGGTGTGGCGCGGGCTGACCGGTGAGCGGTCGGTCCATTTGTCCGATTGGCCGATTGTTGACAATCTGCCGGACGATCCCGAGTTGGTCGCGCGGATGGACCGGGTCCGCGAGGTGTGCTCGGTCGCTTCGTCGATCCGGAAGGCCGAGGGCATCCGCGGCCGGCAGCCCTTGCGGTCGCTGACGGTGGCAACCGCCGCGGCGGCCGACCTCGAGCCGCTGGTGTCGATCATCGCGGCCGAGGTGAACGTCCGGGAGGTCGTGCTGACCTCGGCGGACGCGGTGGATGCGCCGGTGTCGCAGCGGCTGACCGTGAACGCCCGGGCGGCGGGACCGCGGTTGGGGCGGGACGTCCAGACGGTGATCAAGGCGTCGAAGAGCGGCGACTGGTCGGTGTCGCCGGCCGGCGCGGTGGTTGCCGGGGGCATCGAGTTGCTCCCGGAGGAATACACGCTCGAAACCACATTGGCCGAAGGCGGTTCCGCGAGCGGGCTGCTCTCCGGCGGCGGATTCGTCGTACTGGACACGACGGTCACACCCGAGCTCGAGGCCGAGGGGACTGCGCGCGACGTCATCCGCTCGGTGCAGCAGGCGCGGCGCGATGCCGGCCTGGAAGTGACCGATCGGGTCCGGCTGTCGCTGACCGCGGAGCCCGCTGTGGTGGCCGCCGTCGAGACGCATCGGGAGCTGATCATGGCGGAGACGCTGGCGGTCGAGCTCGATGTTGCGGAGGGTCCCGAACTGCGGATCAGCGTCACTGCCTAGGGTTGGCGACATGGAGACGCGGAGGCTTGGTCGGACTGGTCGGGACGTAGGCGTGGTCGGGCTCGGTGCCTGGCAGCTGGGCGCCGACTGGGGATCGGTGGACGAGAGTGACGCGCTGGCGGTGCTGCGGACGGCCGTCGAGGGCGGCGTCACGTTCATTGACACGGCGGACGTGTACGGCGACGGCCGCAGCGAGCGCCTGGTCGGGCAGGTCCTGAAGGAGTACGACGGCTTGACGGTGGCCACCAAGATGGGCCGCCGGGTCGAGCAGGTCCCGGAGAACTACTCGCCGGAGAACTTCCGCGCCTGGAACGACCGGTCCCGCCAGAACCTCGGTGTGGACACGATCGACCTGGTCCAGCTGCACTGCCCGCCGACGCCGGTCTACTCGACGGACGCGGTCTTCGACGCGCTCGACGCAATGGTGGCCGAGGGCCGGATCGCGGCGTACGGCGTGAGCGTGGAGACCTGCGCCGAGGCGCTCACCGCGATCGCCCGGCCGAACGTGGCGTCGGTGCAGATCATCCTGAACGCGTTCCGCCTGAAGCCGCTCGACGAGGTACTCCCGGCCGCCCAGGCAGCCGGCGTCGGCATCATCGCCCGCGTCCCGCTGGCCAGCGGTCTGCTGTCGGGCAAGTACGACGAGAACACCGCCTTCGGAGCCGACGACCACCGCACGTACAACCGCCATGGCGAGGCCTTCGACGTCGGCGAGACCTTCTCCGGCGTCGACTTCGGCACCGGCCTGGAGGCCGTCCGCCGCCTGATGCCCTGGCTCCCCGCCGGCACCACGATGGCCCAGTTCGCCCTCCGCTGGATCCTCGACCAACCGGGTGTGACCGTCGTCATCCCCGGCGCCCGCAACCCCGCCCAGGTCGCCGGTAACATCTCCGCCGCCACTGTGTCCCCGCTCACGGCCGACCAGCTGGCCGCCGTCCAGCAGACGTACGACGACCTGATCCGGCCACAGATCCACGACCGCTGGTAGCGCCCTGTCCGCATACTGGACCGACTCCCGGGTTGGCGGGGTCGGTCCGGCGGTCGCCGTACCGTGGTTGTCGTGTTGATCATCGAGAGCGCGACGTACGACGCGATCGTCGAGCATGCCCGCAAGGACCACCCGGACGAGGCGTGCGGCGTGGTCGCGGGGCCGGCCGGGTCGGACCGGGCGGTGCGGTTCGTGCCGATGCTCAACGCGGCCATGTCGCCGACGTTCTACGAGTTCGACTCCGGCGACCTGCTCCGGCTGTACAAGGAGATGGACGAGCGCGACGAGGAACCGGTGGTGATCTACCACTCGCACACCGCCACCGAGGCGTATCCGTCACGCACCGACATCAACCTGGCCCAGGAGCCGGGCGCCCACTACGTGCTGGTGTCGACCCGGGACGGCGCGGACTCCCCGGCGTACGACGGACCCGTCGAGTTCCGGTCGTACCGGATCGTCGACGGCGAGGTCGTGGAAGAAGAAGTGCGCGTGGTTGGTTCTTATAGAGAAACCGAAGGAGAGAACTGAGATATGGCGATCGAGCTGCGCGTGCCGACGATTCTGCGCACCTACACCAAGGGTGAGAAGGCGGTCAGCGGCGACGGTGCGACCTTGGCCGAGTTCATCGACGATGTGGAGGGCGCCAACCCGGGCCTGAAGGAGCGCATCGTCGAGGGCGAGCCGCAGGAGCTGCGCCGGTTCGTGAACGTGTACGTGAACGACGAGGACGTCCGGTTCACCGGCGGCCTGAAGACCGAGGTCAAGGACGGCGACGTGGTCGTCGTGCTGCCCGCGGTCGCCGGCGGCTGATCGTGCGTTTCGACAGCCTGCTGGACTCGGTCGGCGGCACCCCGCTGGTGGGCCTGCCGAAGCTCTCGCCCTCGGCCGACGTCCGGCTCTGGGCGAAGCTGGAGGACCACAACCCGACCGGTTCGATCAAGGACCGGGCGGCGCTGCGGATGCTGCTCGACGCCGAGAAGGACGGCCGGCTGCGGCCCGGGAACACGATCCTCGAGCCGACCTCGGGCAACACCGGGATCTCGCTGGCGATGGCGGCCAAGCTGCGCGGGTACCGGATGGTCTGCGTGATGCCGGAGAACACCTCCGAGGAGCGCCGCCAGATCCTGCGGATGTGGGGAGTCGAGATCATCTCCTCCCCGGCCGCGGGTGGTTCGAACGAGGCGGTCCGGGTGGCCAAGCAGGTTGCGGAGGAACACCCCGACTGGGTGATGCTCTACCAGTACGGCAACCCGTCGAACGCGGCCGCCCACTACGACGGCACGGCCCGGGAGATCCTGACCGACCTCCCGTCGGTGACCCACTTCGTGGCCGGCCTCGGCACCACCGGCACGCTGATGGGCGCCGGCCGGTTCTTCCGCGAGCACAAGCCCGAGGTGCGCATCGTCGCCGCCGAACCCCGGTACGGCGAACTTGTCTACGGACTGCGCAATCTCGACGAGGGCTTCGTCCCCGAGTTGTACGACGAGACGCTGATCGACGCGCGGTTCTCGGTCGGCCCGCGGGATGCCGTCCGCCGGGTCCGCGAACTGCTCGACAACGAAGGCATCTTCGCCGGCATCTCCACCGGCGCGATCCTGCACGCCGCCCTCGGCCAGGCGGCCAAGTGTGTCCGGGACGGTGAATCCGCGGACATCGCCTTCGTGGTCGCCGACGGCGGCTGGAAGTACCTGTCCACCGGCGCCTACGAAGGCACTATCGACGAGGCCGAGGATCGCCTCGAAGGGCAGTTGTGGGCCTGATCGTTGCTTTGGGCTCCTACGGTTGCTTGAAGAGCACTTTTCGTCCCAGTCGCGGATGCACGCCGCGGCCCTTGCAGCTGTTGCACGGTCGTTGGGCGTAGCTGAAGAGCGCGCCGCGATGGCGGCCGGCGCCCTTGCACCGGTTGCATTTCGCGTTCGGGTGCAGGGACAGCGAGACGACGTACAGAGCGAACGCCGCTATGGCCAGCACCACCATCATCCCCGTCGGCCCGAGGGACGCGGCGATGTCGGCGAACGTGCTGTGGGTGTCCGTAGCCTGATTCGCCGCCGTAGCGTCGTTCGGTTGCGGATGCGGTACGGCGGTGGTGCTCAACACCATCGCGATGTGGTGCGCCAGACTCATGGCATCACGGGCGGTCGAACAAACATCGCTCCAGAGTGTCCTGCATCACGCGAAAAGGCAATTCCATAACGTAAAGATGTGGACAACCTCGGCGTGTCGGATCGCCAGGTTAGGTAAGGCTGCCTTCGGACCTGCCCGCGACCGGACCTGTATAAGCTCTCCGGTGTGGCAGACGCACCGGTGGGGATCTTCGACTCAGGCTTCGGCGGACTCACGGTCGCCCGCGCAGTGCTCGACCAGTTGCCGCACGAACCGATCCTGTATCTCGGTGACACCGCCCGCCAGCCGTACGGACCCAAGCCGATCGCCGAAGTCCGCGAGTACGCGCTGGAGTGCCTGGACCACCTCGTCGAGGCCGGCGTGAAGATGCTCGTCATCGCGTGCAACTCGGCCAGCGCCGCGATGCTCCGTGACGCCCGCGAGCGGTACGACGTTCCGGTGGTGGAAGTGATCCTCCCGGCCGCCCGCCGCGCCGTCGCCGCGACCCGGAACCAGCGCGTCGGCGTGATCTGCACCAGGGCGACCGCGCAGTCGCTCGCCTACGAGGACGGGTTCGCCGCCGCGCCGCAGGTGGAGCTGTTCACCCGCGCCTGCCCGGAGTTCGTCGACTTCGTCGAGCGGGGCGTGACGTCCGGGCCGGAGTTGCTCGAGGCCGCGCACGAGTACCTCGACCCACTGGTCGAAGCCGGCGTGGACACGCTCATCCTCGGCTGCACCCACTATCCACTGCTGACCGGCGTGATCTCGTACGTGATGGGTGACAACGTCACCCTGGTCAGCAGTGCGGAGGAGTGCGCCAAGGACGTGTACGGCGTCCTGACCAAGACGGGCCTGCTCCGCCCGGACAACCTGCCCGAACCGCCACACCGCTTCGTCACCACGGGCAGCCCGGACGAATTCGCGGCGATCGGCTCGCGCTTCCTCGGCCCGGTGCTGTCGTCGGTCGACCAGTTCGCCTGGATCCGTTAGCCCATCAGGGATGTGATCCAGCTCGCACCGAAGGTTGTCGACGGCACCGGCCTTCCTGCGAGCGGGCCAACCCGCCGGTAGTGTTCAAGCTATGAAGCTCACCGTGATCGGTTGCTCCGGGTCCGTCCCCGGGCCGGACTCGGCCGCCTCGAGCTATCTGGTCACCGCCGAGGGTTTCCACCTGATCCTCGACCTCGGCAGTGGCGCGCTCGGCTCGCTCCAGCGGCACCTCGCCGTCCCGGAGATCGGCGCGATCGGCCTGTCCCACTTGCATCCTGACCACTGCATGGATCTGTGCGGGCTGTACGTCGCGGCCAAGTACGCGCCGGGCGCGCCGATCCCGCGGATCCCCGTCTTCGGGCCGCCCGGGACAGCCGGCCGGATGGCGCTGGCCTACGACCTGCCGACGAATCCCGGGATGGAGGAGGAACTGGAATTCCATGCCTGGCAGGAAGTTCAGACCATCGGCCCCTTCACCGTCCGGACCGCGCGGATGGTGCACCCGGTCCCGGCGTACGCGATCCGGGTTGAACACGGCAACAAGTCACTCGTCTACACCGGCGACACCGGTCCCAACGACGCGCTGATCGAGCTCGCTCGCGGCGCCGACGTACTGCTGTCCGAGGCGGCGTTGCCGGACAACGATCCGCACAACCCGACCGACCTCCACCTGACGCCCGCCGACGCCGGCGAACAGGCCAAGAAGGCCGGCGTCAAACGCCTCGTCATCACCCACGTCCCACCCTGGTACGACCGCGAGACCCAAGCCGAGAACGCCCGTCGGACCTACCCCGGTCCGGTCGAGATCGCCACCCCGCATGCCGTTTTCGACATCTGACGGCGTGCGGTTGTGGACCGCAACCACCGGGACGCCGACCTCCGCCCCGCCCGTGGTCATCCTGCACGGCGGGCCTGGTCTCTGGGACGACTATGCCGTCCTCGCGGAGATGCTGGACGATCTGACCGTCGTGCATCGCTTCGACCAGCGTGGTTGCGGTCGCTCGGATCCGTCGGACGAACAAACGATGGCTCGACTGGCGCAGGACATCGACGAACTCCGCGAGTACTGGGGACACGAGCGCATCGTCGTCCTCGGCCACTCCGCCGGTGCCACGCTCGCGGTGATCTACGCGGCGGCCTATCCCGACCACACGGCCGGAGTGGTCTACCTGGGCGGCGTCGGAATCGGTGACTGGCGTACGCCGTACTACGCGGAGCTCGAGCGCCGGATGACGCCGGCCCAGCGAGATCGGCTGGACGCCCTCACCAGGAGCACACGGACTCCGGACGAAGAGATCGAGTTCCGGGTGCTGAGCTGGTTCACCAGTCACGCGGATCAGTCGATGGCGCTCGCGTGGGCCCACGAGGAAGCGTCCGTTGACCTGCCGATCAACTTCGCCGCGAACCGGGCGCTGAACGACGAGACCAGGTCCTGGCCGGCCAGCTACCTCGCCGGCCTCGCCGCCACCCTCCCGATGCCCGTCACTTTCGTCCATGGTGACGGCGATCCACGCCCGGTCTCGTTCGTCCAGATGTTGGCTGCGCACACCCCGGACCACGCCTTCCACCTGATCCCGGGCGCCGGCCATTCACCCTGGCGTGAGAGACCGGAGGAGCTCCGCAACGTGCTTCGGCACGCGGTCTCCGGCATGTGCTGACCGGTCCGGACTTGAGGGACTGGACAGATTCGGATTCTGAGATCTACTCTCAAATTAGAGCTGATCTCAGAAAGGTGTTCCGTCATGACCGCAGTCACACTCGACCCGCGCCGGTGGTGGGCGCTGGGGGCGATGTCGCTCAGCCTGATCGTGATCGGGCTGGATCTCACCGTGCTGAACGTCGCGCTGCCGACCCTGGCGACCGAGCTGGATGCGTCGACGAGTCAGCTGCAGTGGTTCGCGAACGCCTACACGCTCGTGCTTGCCTCACTGCTGCTTCCCGCCGGGCTGCTCGGCGACCGGTACGGGCCGAAGCGGTTGATGCTGGGTGCGCTCGTGGTGTTCGGGCTTGCCTCCGCGGCCTGCGCGTTCGCCGACTCGCCGGGCGAACTGATCGCGGCGCGGGCAGCGCTCGGCATCGGCTCGGCGTTCCTGATTCCGCTGTCGATGTCGTTGCTCAACATCCTGTTCGCGCCGGAGGAGCGCCAGCGTGCGATGACGCTGTGGCTGATGGCGAACTCGATCGGCATCCCGCTCGGCCCGGTGCTCGGCGGATGGCTGCTCGACCACTACCGCTGGGGCTCGATCTTCCTGATCAACCTGCCGCTGGTCGCGATCGGCCTGCTCGCGGTGGCGCTTCTCATTCCGCTGACTCCAGGCCACCGTTCGCGGCGGATCGACGTACCGGGGATCCTGCTGACCGGCGCTGGGCTCGTGTCGCTGACCTACGGGTTCATCGAGGCAGGCGAGCGCGGCTGGGGCTCGGTGTGGGCGATCGGTGGGATCGCGGCCGGCGTGGTTCTGCTGGCGGCGTTCGTCGTGTGGGCACGGCGTACGTCGGACCCCTTGGTCGACCTGGGTCTGTTCCGATCGGCGGGCTTCACGTGGGGGACTGTGCTCGCGACGATGGCGTCGTTCGCGTTGGTGGGTCTGCTGTTCGTGCTGCCGCAGCTGTTCCAGGCCGTGCAGGGCGCGGACGCGTTGCAGACCGGGCTGCGGTTGCTGCCGATCATCGGCGGAATGCTGATCGGGGCGAAGGCCGCCGAGCGACTGGTCACCGTGGCGGGAGCGCGGGTCTCGGTGGTCGTCGGCTTCCTGCTGATGCTGCTCGGCCTGGCGATCGGAGCCTTCACCGGAGTCGGCAACGGCTATGGGTTCACGGCGGTCTGGGTCAGCCTGGTCGGGGTCAGCATCGGGTTCACGCTGCCGCCGATGAACGGGCTGGCGCTCGCGGCCCTGCCGATCGAACAGAGCGGATCCGGGTCCGCGCTGATCCAGGCGTGCCGGCAGGTCGGCGGCACGCTCGGTGTCGCGATTCTCGGGACGGTGCTGAACGCGGCGTACCGGAACCACCTGGACGTCGGCGGTCTGCCGCCGGCCGTGGCCGACGCGGCCCGCGAGAGTGCGTCGGCCGGGGTCGCGATCGGCTCGCCGGCTCTCACCCGATCTGCACGCGAAGCCTTTGTGCACGGCATGGACATCACGCTGTGGGTGTGCACCGGGCTCGCCCTCGTCGGGATCGTGCTCGCGCTGGCCTTCCTGCCACGCCGTACCTCGCCCGCCGAGCCGGAGCAGCAGGAAGTTGCCACAATCGGAGCATGAAGACGGACAAGCCGCCTGGGCTGCGGGAGCGCAAGAAGGCGAAGACGCGGGCGGCCATCCAGGAGCACGCGCTGCGGTTGTTCCGCGACCAGGGGTACGCCGAGACGACCGTGCAGGAGATCGCGGCCGCGGCCGAGGTGTCGCCGGCGACCTTCTTCCGGTACTTCGCGACCAAGGAGGACACCGTCGTCCTCGACCGGCTCGACCCGCTGATGATCGAGCTGTTCCGCGCCCAGCCGCCCGAGCTCGGCCCGACCGAGGCCCTCCAGGCGGCGATCCGGCAGAGCATGACCACCCTCTCCGAGGACGAGTGGGAACTGGAGTCCGAACGCCAGCAGCTCGTCATGAACGCCCCCGAGCTCCGTGTCCGGATGCTCGACCAGCTCTACGCCGGCATCGACCTGCTCGCCGACCTCGCCGCCGAACGCACCGGCCGCGCCCCCACCGACTTCGCCGTCCGAGCCTGGGCCGGCGCCGTCATCGGCGTCGTCATGGCCACCTACCAACGAGCCGTCGACGCTCCCATGCTCGAGTACCTCGCCACGATCGACCGCGCCTTCGACCTCCTCGGTGCCGGCTTGCCACTCGCACCGTAGCCGGGTCGGCACACCCCGAAGCCCCCCCTTGCCGTGGTGCCCCGGATCGGATCACACTGCAATCCAGGGTTGGGGGGCGCGCGGGGGGCGCGTGGAGCTCGTGTTGGGGGTGGGGGCGATGGTGCGTCGACGTGCCTGGAAACCGCTGGGGATTCTGCTTGCGCTCGCGTTGGCCGCGGTGGGCTTGGTCGCGACCACGGGGCCGGCCGTGGCGGCAACGCCGGCGCATGTCCAGAGCCGGGCCAAGGAGATCACTTCGGGCACGCTCAACAGCCTGGCGTTCTCGTCCGCGAACACGGCCGGGAACCTGATCGTCGTCTACCTGATCTGGAACACGAGCGCGTCGGTGACCATGTCCGACACCAGGGGCAACGCGTACGCCGCGGCCGCGCCGGTGACGCGGTGGAACAACAACACCTGGAGTTCGCAGGTGTTCTACGCCAAGAACATCGGCGCCGGCGCGAACACCGTGCGGGCCACGTTCTCGGCCGCGATCACCGCGTGGGCGGACCTGTACATCCACGAATATTCCGGCCTGGACAAGACAAACCCGCTCGACGTGTCGTCGGCCGCGGTCGGCACGACGGCCGCGATGGACAGTGGTACGGCAACCACCACCAACGCGTCGGACCTGATCTTCGGTGCGGGCGCGTCGACCAGCAACGTGAACGCTGCCGGTACGGGCTTCACCACCCGGCGCAGCAACTTCGGCAACCGGACCGAGGACAAAATCGTCAGTACGGCGGGGCCGTACAACGCCACCGCCACCCAGAACGGCGCCTCCTGGGTGATGCACATGGTGGCCTTCAAGGCCGACTCGACTCCTGCCGACACCACACCGCCGACAGTCGCCATCACCTCACCGGCCAACATGGCGACGGTCAACGACATCGTGACGGTGTCAGCCGATGCCGCCGACAACGATCGCGTCGCGGGCGTGCAGTTCTTCGTCGACGGTACGGCGACGGGGCCCGAGGACACGGCGTCGCCGTACGCGCTGACCTGGGACAGCCGGACGGTCGGCAACGGCGCACACACCCTCACCGCGCGGGTCCGGGACGCGTCCGGGAACACGACGACGTCGGCGGTGGTGAACGTCAACGTCACGAACACGAACTACTTCCAGAACCAGATCCTGGCGACCGGGTTCGACCTGCCGACGACGTTCGAGTTCCTGCCCGACGGCCGGATGCTGGTCGCCGAGCTCGAGGGCAAGATCAAGGTGCTGCCGCCGCCGTACACGACGCCGAGTCCGACGCTGTTCCTGCAGATCACCAACATCGGTCAGGCGGGTGTCCAGCAGGGCATCTACGACCTCGTCCTCGACCCCGCGTTCACGACGAACCACTTCTACTACGTCTTCTACACACTCGGTACGCCGAACCACGACCGCGTCTCCCGGTTCACCGCGAACGCCAACCTGGACGGCACCGTGGCCGGCAGCGAGTTCGTGCTGTACGAGGATCCGCAGGACGCGAACGCCGAGCACCACGGCGGCGCGCTGAACTTCGCGAACGACGGCAAGCTCCTGTTCACCACGGGCGAGCACTTCGTCCCGTCGGCCGCGCCGCTGCTCACCAGTCCGCGCGGCAAGGTGCACCGGATCAACACCGACGGCACCGCGCCGACCGACAACCCGTTCTACGACGGTGCGGGCCCGAACGTCGACACGATCTGGGCCCGCGGTCTGCGCAACCCGTTCCGCGCGTACTACGACCCGCCGACCGGGCGCTTGTTCATCGGTGATGTCGGAGGCAACGATCCCTCCACCTCGAAGGAGGAGATCGATCTCGGCGTACGCGGTGCGGACTACGGGTGGCCCGCCACCGAAGGTCCCTGTTCGGCGCCGTGCACCAGCCCGTTGCTGTGGTACCCGCACAGCGGTCGTGACGCTGCGGTGACCGGCGGCTTCGTCTACCACGGCACCGCGTTCCCGCCGGCGTACCGCGGCGCCTATTTCTACGCCGACTACACGCAGAACTGGATCCGCGGTCTCACCCTGGACGCGAACGGCGCGGTCGCCGGCACCTTCAACTTCGAGCCCGCCGACGGCTCGGTCGACGGACCGTACGGCGACATCGTCTACCTGGCCGAGGGACCCGACGGCGCCTTGTACTACGCGGATCTGGGCTACTCGGACGAGAGTGGCCAGTTCGGAGTCAGCAAGATCCGCCGGATCAAGTACGTGCAGAACAACCAGGCACCGATCGTCAACGCCTCGGCCACACCCACGTCGGGCCCGGCACCGCTGAACGTGTCGTTCTCGAGCGCCGGCTCGTCCGATCCCGAGGGCCAACCGCTCACGTACTCCTGGGCGTTCGGCGACGGCACGACATCCACCGAGGCGAATCCGACCCACACGTACACGACCGCCGGCGCGTACCAGGTTCGGCTGACCGTGTCCGACGGGGTGAACAGCTCGCTCTCGACACCGCTCACGATCAGCGCGGGAAGTGTGCCGACGGCAACTATCCTCTCGCCGACCGACGGCGTCCACTTCCGGGCCGGGGACGTGATCACCTACAGCGGTGCGGGCAACGATCCCGACGACGGCGCGCTGCCCGCGAGCGCCTTCACCTGGAACATCGACTTCCTGCACGACGGCCACGTGCATCCCGGGACGCCGATCACCGGGGTCACGGGCGGCACGTTCACCATCCCGGTGACGGGACACGACTTCACCGGGAACACCAGGTATCGCATCACCTTGACGGTCCGCGACTCGACCGGCCTGACCTCGACGCAGTCGGTCACGGTCTGGCCGGACAAGGTGAACCTGAACTTCGACACCGTGCCAACGGGCCGGACGCTGTATCTCGACGGGATCGCGCGGGCCACGCCGTTCGTCGCCGACACTCTGATCGGCTACAACCACGTCGTCGAGGCGCGCAACCAGACCGCGGGCAACACGTCGTACACGTTCTCGTCGTGGTCCGACGGCGGCGGTCAGCAACACACCATCACGGTGCCCGACACCCCGCAGAGCTACGTGGCGACGTACACCGCGACGCAACTCCCGACCGGACTGGTGGGTGCGTGGGGCTTCAACGAGGTCTCCGGTACGACGGCCAGCGACTCGTCCGGCAGTGGGAACAACGGGACGATGTCTGGTGCGGGCGTTACCAGGACCACGGCCGGCAAGTACGGCGGAGCCCTGTCCTTCAACGGCTCGTCGGGCAACGTGACCGTGCCGAACGCCGCCTCGCTCAACTTCAGCTCCAGCTACACCCTCGAGGCCTGGGTCAACCCGACCGCACTGAGCAACTACGAGACCGTCCTGATCAAGGAGGTGACCGGTGGCTGCGGCTACTGGCTGCAGACGACCGGCAACCGCATCGCCAGCGGATTCAGCAACGGCGGATGCCGTGAGTTCGTCAGCACGACGCCAACCGTGCCGCTCAACCAGTGGTCGCATCTGGCCGCCGTCTTCAACGACACCGCGAACACGTACACCCTCTACCTCAACGGCACGGCGATCCTGACCGCGGCGCAGACCGTCTCGCCGGTCCCCAACACCCAGGCACTGGTGTTCGGCCAGTCCGCCTGCAGCAGTTGCGGCGGCGAACGCTGGCGCGGGCTGATCGACGACATCCGCATCTACAACCGCGCCCTGACCACCACCGAGATCCAGGCCGACCGGGACACCGGAATCAGCTAGCGCCGGTCACGCGGCGTACTCCACGGCAGTACGCCGCAGCGGCCGGTCGCCGGCCTGGAGCCCGAATCTGCCCGCAGCCGAGCCACCGCGCACCACCAACTCGACGAACCCCGTGCCCGAGCTGCCCACGATGAGGCCCGCGGCACCACTCGGTACGGCGGTCAGGTGGGAGTAGCAGGTGACGTCGACCTCGTCCGTGGTGCCGTCGGGGTTGCGGCGGGTGACGGGGAGGGACTTGCCGAGGGTGAAACCGAGGTCCTCGGGTCGGCAGGCGAGTTTGCAGTTGCCGAAGTTGTCGACGACGCTCACGGTCGGGTCGTCGTCGAGCGTGTGAGGTACGGCGGTCTCGGTCGCGGGGACCGCGTGCCCGTCGGCGACCCACTTGGCCAGCAGGGGCAGGTACCACAGGCTGCGGAACTGGGTGCCGACGATCTTGTCGATCTCCGTGGCGCTGAAGTCGGCCCAAGCGCCGGCCGCCTCGACGACCTCGCGGATGTCGGTGACGTAGACGCGGTCGACACCGAGTTCACGTCGTACCAGGGACAGCGCGCGAGCGTTGAAGGTACTGGCGACCAGGTGCCGCCCGTAGGTGAAGAAGCAGAACGGGACGCCGTTCGGCCAGACGCCGTCGCGGGGCGCGATGTTCAGCAGCGTGATGGTGGGATGGCCGGCCTCGCCCAACGTGGTCGCGGATTGTAGACAATCCAGCAAGGTGAGTGCAGCGAACGACTCCGGATCAGGCCCGTCGGCCGCGACGATAGTCGGCGACTGCCCGAACAGGGCGCCGATCCGGGTGCTGAGTCTGGCCCGGGCGTTACCGTCCGAACAGTCGGTGACATAGGTGATCGGGTACATGCGTGGCTCCTGGTGTCTGCAGCTGAGAACAAAAAGAGAGAGGCCCCCGACATCGGGGGCCTCTCGCTGCAAGCACATGCGCCTACGCCGCTAGAGTCCTCCGCATCGAGGGCTCAGCATTCGCACAGCGGCGTACCGGGTCATGTCGGAGAGAGTAGCACCCTCACCGCGACTGCCCGTTGTCGAAATAGGTGACCAGGGCCGGGTCCAGCGCCGGGATGTCGATCGGGGTGCCGTTGGAGCGCAGCGACATGGTCGCGGCGTAACCGGCGGCGACCGCGGCACGGGCCGCGACCGGAGAGGTGAGGGTCGTCCCGCCGTCGCGGACGAACCGGATGAACTCGGCCACCAGGTGCGGGTCGGCGCCGCCGTGGTGGTCGGTCTCGCCGGAGATCTCGACGACCTGGTCGGCGTCCTCGCGGTAGCCGGAGCGACGGCTGTTCCAGACCTTCACCACGCCGCCGGCGGTGTCGCCGAAGTTCTCCAGCCGGCCGTGCGTGCCGATCACCGTGTAGTTGCGCCAGTAGTCCGGCGTGTAGTGGCACTGCTCGTAGGTGAGGAAGACCCCGTTGTCCAGCAGGAGATTCGCCATCGAGATGTCCTCGACGTCCATCACCGGCGCCAGGCCCTTCTGCTCCAGCGGAGGCCAGTTGCTCTCGCTGACGAAGTCGCCGAACCGCTGCCCCGACCGGTCGAGCCGGTCCTCGATCCCGCCGTACAGCGTGAGGGCGCCCATGGCGTTGACGCGGGTCGTGTAGCCGCCGGCCAGCCAGTGCATCACATCGATGTCGTGGGCACCCTTCTGCAGCAGCAGTCCGGTGGTCCGGCTGCGGTCGGCGTGCCAGTCCTTGAAGTAGAAGTCGCCGCCGTGGCCGACGAAGTGCCGGCACCAGATCGCCTTCACGTCACCGATCGCGCCGTCCTGGATCAGCTGCCGCATCGTCAGGACCACGGGCATGTGCCGCATGTTGTGCCCGACGTACAGCCGGGCGCCGGAGTCGTACGCCGCCTGCAGCACCCGGTCACATCCGTCGGTGGTGATCGCCAGCGGCTTCTCCACGAAGACCGAGACACCCGCCTTGAGGAAGTCGATCGCCGGTTGCTCGTGCAGATCGTCCGGGGTGGTCAGGAAGACCCCGTCGAGCTTCTGGTCGAGCAGCTCGGTGTGGTCGGCGTACGCCGCCGCACCGGGGTAGCGCTCCACGGCAAGATCCCGCTGGCCCGCGACCGGGTCGCAGACTGCGACGATCGTGGAGCCCTCGCCGGGCTTGTGGGCGTACTGCGCGATCCGGCTCCGGGAGCCGAGTCCCACCAGACCAAACCGAAGATCACTCATCAGCTAGCAACTCCTGCACATAGTTGTTTGCAACACCCTAACTCCGAGCATTTCCGTCACTCAATGGTGATCCGATCCCCAATGCTCGGTTGGTGTTGACATGACGGCAACCTCGGTCTCACCGGGACCTCGCTCCGTGCCGTCACCGTGGCGGAATGTGAGCCTCCACTACGTGGCACTGGGGGACTCGACCACCGTAGGGGTCGGGGACCCGATGAACGGCAACAGCACGACCGACCTCTCCGGTGCCGGCGCGCGCCCGGGCGAAGGGTGGCGGGGCTGGGCCTCGCTGCTCGCCGACTCCCTGGCCAGCTCCCACCGTGTGACGTTCTCCAACTTCGCGACCAGCGGTGCGACCGTGTCCGCGGTGGCGACCGAGCAACTGCCCGAGGCTGTGTCCACCGGTCCGATCGACGTCGCCTCCCTCATCGTCGGGGTCAACGACACCCTGCGATCCAGCTTCGACGCGGGCCGCATCCGGGACAGCCTGCAGCTGTGCGCGGAGCAACTCACCGCCCGCGGCGCACTGCTGCTCACCGTTCGTTTCCACGACCACGGCCAGGTGTTCGGCCTGCCGGTGTGGCTGCGCCGGCCACTGTGGCAGCGGATCGAGCAGGTCAACCTCGCGTACGACGACCTGCACGCGAGGTACGGCGGGATCCGGCTGGACATGGCCGACTACCCCGAGGTGTACCGCCGGGACTTCTGGAGCATCGACCGGCTGCACCCGGGGGAACGCGGTCACCGCAAGCTGGCCCGGGCGTTCGCCGACGAACTCGCGCGGCGCGGGCTGCGGATCGACGTACGGCCGGAGCTGGACTGCGCGTACCGGCCGCCGAGCAAGTGGGCGGACGCGGTCTGGCTGGTCCGGGAAGGTGTCCCCTGGCTCGGCCGGCGGGCCAACGACCTGGTTCCGTGGGCGGCCCGGATGGCCGTCACGCAGTTCCGTCCGTCGCCCAGCCCGCTGGCGCTGCCGCCGTCCACCAGTTCGGAGGTCCAGCGCCTGGAGGCATAGGGTCTGATCCATGGCACGTATCGATGGACGTAGTGCGGATCAGCTTCGGCCCGTGACGCTGACCCGGAAGTGGCTCGACCACGCCGAAGGGTCGGTGCTGGTGGAGTTCGGGCGGACCCGGGTGCTGTGCGCGGCCAGCGTGACCGAGGGCGTGCCGCGGTGGCGGAAGGGCTCCGGCCTCGGCTGGGTCAGCGCCGAGTACGCGATGCTGCCGCGGGCGACGAACACCCGCTCGGACCGCGAGTCCGTGAAGGGCAGGATCGGCGGCCGGACGCACGAGATCTCCCGGCTGATCGGCCGCTCGCTGCGCGCCGTGATCGACTACAAGGCCCTCGGTGAGAACACGATCCTGCTCGACTGCGACGTACTGCAGGCCGACGGCGGGACGCGGACCGCGGCGATCACCGGCGCGTACGTCGCGCTCGCCGATGCGGTGTCTTTCCTGCGTGAGCGGAAGCTGCTGAAGAGCGAGCCGCTGACCGGCTCGGTGTCCGCGGTGTCGGTCGGCATCATCGACGGCGCTCCGATGCTCGACCTTTGCTACGAGGAGGACGTGCGGGCCGAGACGGACATGAACCTGGTCATCACCGGCGACGGCAAGTTCATCGAGGTGCAGGGCACGGCCGAGGGCGCGCCGTTCGACCGCGCCGAGCTGGACAGCCTGCTGGAGCTCGGTACGGCGGGGTGCGCGGAGCTGACGAAGTTGCAGCAGGAGGCTCTCGCGTGACCAAGGTCCTCCTCGCCTCGAACAACACGAAGAAGCTCGAGGAACTGCGCCGCATCCTGACCCCGATCGTGCCGGGCATCGAGGTGCTCGGGCTGGGCGACGTACCGGCGTACGACGAGCCGGCCGAGACCGAGCCCACGTTCGAGGGCAACGCGCTGCTGAAGGCGCATGCGGCCCTGGCGGCGACCGGATTGCCGTCGATCGCGGACGACAGCGGCATCTGCGTCGACGCGTTGAACGGGATGCCCGGCGTACTGTCGGCGCGCTGGTCCGGGCCGTTGAAGGACAACCACGCGAACAACCTGCTGCTGCTCGGGCAGCTCGAGGACGTACCCGACGAGCGCCGCGGTGCGTCGTTCATCGCCGCGGTCGCCTTCGTCCGGCCCGACGCCGCCGACGAACTGGTGCTCGGCGAGATGCGCGGATCGGTCATCCACGAGCTGCGCGGGACCGGCGGGTTCGGGTACGACGTGCTGTTCCAGGCCGAGGGGTACGACCGGACCACGGCGGAACTGTCGATCGAGGAGAAGGACGCGATCAGCCACCGGGGCAAGGCGTTGCGTGCGCTCGCCCCGATCGTCGCGAAGGCGCTGGGAGGGTAACGCCATGTTGTTCGCCGGATCGGATCGCGACGGGGTCGCGAACGGAAAGATCACCGTTGCGTACCGGCGGTGGGCCGAAGCGCGCGTGGTCGAGGGCCGGATCTACCGCACCAACGCGGGCCGGATCGAGATCGACAGCGTCCGCCAGGTGAACCCGGAGCTGATCGCCGACACTGACGCCGATGTCGCCGACGCGGACCGCCGCAACGCCAAGGACGTCCGCCGCCGCCTCCGCGGCAACGACAGCCAGCCGACGTTCCTGATCCGCTTCCACCTCGTCGAAGGCCCCGACCCCCGCGAGCAGCTCGCGGCCCAGACGACCCTGACCCCCGACGACCTCGCGGACCTCACCGACCGCCTCGCCCGCTTCGACGAGGCCAGCCACCACGGCGCCTGGACCACGGACACCCTCCGCCTGATCCAATCCCAGCCCGCTGTCCGGGCCGCCGACCTGGCCGCCTCGGTAGGCCGCGAAACCGCGCCCTTCAAACTCGACGTCCGCAAACTCAAGAACCTGGGCCTGACCCACAGCCTCGAAGTCGGCTACGAACTGAGCCCCCGAGGCACCGCCTACCTGGCGACCTTGGATTAGGAACTCGCGTCACGCGGGTGCCAGAGGCGGGACTCGAACCCGCACGCCCGGGGGCACCGGCACCTAAAGCCGGCGTGTCTGCCGTTCCACCACTCTGGCTGGAGGGGCTGCTCCCCCTCGGAGAGACATCCTAAGGGGGAGCAGCCTGTGTCAGCGGCTTTGCAGGGCGTCGATGAAGACCTGGCGGAGGTCGCCGGGGTTGCGGGCGACGTAGGACAGACCGCCGGTGGCCTTGGCCAGAGTGCGGAGCTCGTCCGGGTTGGCGTCCGGGCCCATGCCCAGGGCGATGATCCGGACCGGGCGGGCCGGGTCGGTCAGGCCCTCGAGCGTCCGCACGGTTTCCTGCAGGGTCGGGCTGCCCGGGTCGTCGTTCTTGCCGTCGGTGAACAGCAGGATCGAGTTGACCGCCTTCGAGTCGTAGTTCTTCCGGACCGCGCGGACCGCCGCGATCGCGGTGTCGTACAGGCCGGTGCCGCCGTTCGGGACCGGGTGCTGGATCTTCAGCTGGCTGAGGATCTTGCTTCGCTGCACGGCCGACAGGGGAGCGATCGGGACCAGTTCCTTGTAGTCGGCGTCGTCCGGGCCGATCTTGGTCGAGAACGTCCACAGGCCGAGCGAGGCGCTGTTCGGGAACAGCGACAGGCCGCCACCGGCCGCCTCGATGGTCAGCTGCATCCGGGTCTTGCCGAGGACCTTCTCCGCCATCGAGCCGGAGATGTCGATCACCGCCAGCGAGTGCGTGGACAGCGACAGCCGGGTCCAGTTCAGCAGCGTCTTGTCGATCGCCTCGGCGGTCGGCTTGGTCAGCTGGTTGACGTCGCCGACGCCCCGGCCGCCGCTGAGCGGGCTCTGCGAGGAGTCCCGGAATCCGGCGTCGTCGCGAGCCTGCCCGAACGCGTCGGACAGCATCTCGCCGGCCAGTGCGTTCGCGGCAGAGGTGGCCTGCTCGGTCTCCGACTTCGCGGTGACGACGATCGGGTAGTCCAGGAAGAGCGTCCCGGTGCCCGGCACGATCGCCTTCAGCTGCGCCTCGGGGTGCTGCTCCTGGTACTGCACGAAGCTCTGCTCCGACGCCGGGACGACGGTCTGGCTGTCGGCCTGGGCGGCGCGACCGAAGACCACGTTGACGTCGGTGTACGGCTTGGCCATCGAGCCGAGGCTCTGCGCCAGCGGCACGACCAGCTGGTTCACCACGGTGTCGGGCGCGGACGTCTTCTGCCGCTCCGACTGGATCGCCAGCAGGGCGAGCGCACCGGGTGAGGTGCTCAGCGGGTCCAGCAGGGCCGGCGCCTTGACTCCGGCGAGGCTGCGCAGCCAGGACGAGGTGTCGGCGAAGTTCGAGTTGCGGCCGACGAGCACCAGCGGTGAGGTCGCGATGGACGGTACGGCGATGGTCGGGACGCTGTCGCCGTCATCGGCCTGGGCGACCCACAGCGACGAGTCCGGGACCCACAGGTCGGGCCGGCTGTCCGCGCCGTTGGCGACGTCCTGGGCGACCTTCGACGAGGGAGCCGCGGTGATGGTGAACTGCAGACACGGAGTGCCGTCCTTGCCGCCCTTGCTCGACAGCGACTTGGCGGCCGCTTCCAGCGAGGACTGCATCTCGGGCGTCGTGGTCAACTGGATCTGTGCCGGGTCGTCGCACGACTTGGAGCCACCGAGGAAGCCATCGGCTCCCGACTCGGATCCGAAGGAGCGAACCACGAACACGGCGCCCAGAGACAGCACCAGTAGCCCGATCGCGGTGATGTACACCGACCGACGGTTGTTGTTGTTACTTCGCGTGACCGCAGAGGAATGTTTTCCCATCGCGGCAGGTCCCTCCCTCCCAGAGGCTGACTGCGCGCGCAGATTACCCGGTTTCGGCTGGTCACGGCGAAGGTCCCGGCCGTTCTTGACACACCGTTGGCTGGACGCGGGTGGTCCGGGGAGTATCGCTCTTTCGCAGGAACGCTGGAAAACTCACCGACGGTAGTCCTTCGGCTGCGGTCCGGTGAGATCAGCGTGTGACCCAAATCACACGAACGACTTGGCTCAAACGACCGTTCCATGGACCACGCACATGAAACGGTCGAAGGTTTCCCTCCGGACTACGTCCTGACAAGGTTGCCATTTCACTATCGGCGCAGGTCACCACCTGGCTTACAGACCGAGGTCGCGCCGGAGCTTGGCCACGTGACCGGTCGCCTTGACGTTGTACTGGGCCACCGCGATCTTGCCCTCGGGGTCCACGACGAAGGTGGACCGGATCACGCCGGTGACCTTCTTGCCGTACATGGTCTTCTCGCCGAAGGCGCCGTACGCCGTCAGGACGTCCTTGTCCGGGTCGCTCAGCAGCGGGAACGTCACACCGTCGCGCTCCCGGAACTTGGCCAGCTTGGCCGGCTTGTCCGGTGAGATCCCCAGTACGGCGTACCCCGCGGCCTGCAGCGAGTCCAGCGAGTCGCGGAAGTCGCAGGCCTGCTTGGTGCAGCCCGGGGTCATCGCGGCCGGGTAGAAGTACACGATCACGTTCTTCCCGCGCAGGTCCTTCAGTGCCACTTCGTTGCCGTCGGCATCGGGCAGCGTGAAGTCGGGTGCGGTGTCGCCGGCGGACAGACGTTCGGACATCAGGCCCTCCACAGGGGGATCTAGTGAACTCCTCGCAATGTTACGTGCGGAATAACTGCCGGGCCGTCAGGGTGCGAGCGGAGCCGGAGTGGGTGAAGATGCGCAGATGAGCGAGCGGAGCGAGGTCATCATTCAACACAGCGCCCTTCGAGCCTCATCCGCGCCCGGAGCGAAGCGAGGACGTGGATGAGCAACGCATCCGCCCGCCCCGCGGGTCCCCAGTTGTTCGACGGGTACCTGGACCCGCGCCGCCCGCACGCCGGTGCGTACGACGAGATGTTCGACCCGGTCGACGGCGTCCGTACGGCGTACAAGCGGCTGCACGACTCACTCACGCCACTGCAACCCGCGGACCTCACTACCCGGGCCGATGCACTCGACCGGGCGCTCGTGGACCAAGGCATCACGTTCAGCCTGTCCGGGGAGGAGCGGCCGTTCCCGCTGGACCTGGTGCCGCGGGTGATCACGGCGTCGGAGTGGTCCCGGCTGGAGCGCGGCATCGTGCAGCGGGTGCGGGCCCTGGAAGCGTTCCTGGCCGATATCTACGGCGAGCAGCAGATCGTGGCGGACGGCGTCCTGCCGCGCCGGCTGATCACCTCATGCGAGCACTTCCACCGGCAGGCGGCCGGTATCGCGCCGCCGAACGGCGTCCGCATCCACGTGGCCGGCATCGACGTGGTCCGCGACGAGCAGGGTGACTTCCGGGTACTGGAGGACAACCTGCGCAGTCCGTCCGGGGTGTCCTACGTGATGGAGAACCGCCGGACGATGGCCCGGGTGTTCCCGGACCTGTTCGCCAAGCACCGGGTGCGTGCGGTCGGCGACTACGCCGTACATCTGCTCAGGTCGCTCAGGGCTGCGGCTCCGCCGAGTGCTACCGATCCCAACGTCGTGGTGCTCACGCCAGGCGTCTACAACTCGGCGTACTTCGAGCACTCCCTGCTGGCGCGCCAGATGGGTGTGGAGCTGGTGGAAGGGCGGGACCTGCTCGCCCGTAACAACGTGATCTACCTGCGCACCACCGAGGGCGAGCAGCGGGTGGATGTGATCTACCGGCGGATCGACGACGAGTTCCTGGACCCGGTGCACTTCGTACCGGACTCCGTGCTCGGTGTCGCGGGCCTGGTGAACGCGGCCCGGGCCGGCAACGTGGTGATCGCCAACGCGATCGGCAACGGCGTGGGCGACGACAAGCTGATCTACACGTATCTGCCGGAGATTCTGAAGTACTACCTGGGTGAAACGCCGCTCCTGCCGAACGTGGACACCTACCGCTGCTGGTTGCCCATAGAGCAGGCGGAAGTGCTGGACCGGCTGGACGAGCTTGTCACGAAGCCTGTGGAGGGCTCTGGCGGCTATGGCATCGTCTTCGGGCCAGACGCCTCGACGAAGGAGCTGCAGGCCCAGCGGCGACGGATCAAGGCCAACCCGCGCGGCTGGATCGCGCAACCGGTCGTTCAGCTGTCCACCGTGCCGACCAAGGTGGGTGAGCGGCTGCAGCCGAGGCATGTGGACCTGCGGCCGTTCGCGGTGAACGATGGCGACTCCGTCTTCGTCCTGCCCGGTGGGCTGACCAGAGTCGCGATTCCCGAGGGCAGTCTGATCGTGAACTCGTCACAGGGCGGCGGGTCCAAGGACACCTGGGTGCTGGCGCCCAGAGCGTCCGGTGAGGACGCGGAGCTGCGCGGGCAGGGCCTGGGAGCGACAGGGCTCAAGTCCGACGAGGCGTCCACCCCAGAGCGCGGTCCGGAGCTGAACGTCGCCCAACAGCAGCAGCAACAGTGATGAGGAGGTGCTGACGATGCTCGCACGCAACGCCGAGTCGCTGTACTGGATCGGCCGGTACGTCGAACGCGCGGACGACACCGCGCGGATCCTCGACGTGTCGGTTCACCAACTGCTCGAGGACGCCACAGTCGACGCGGATACGGCCAGCCGCACGCTGCTCGCGGTTCTGGGCATCACGCCACCCGACGGGACCCCGCTGGACGTGTGGGGACTGACCGAGCTGGTCGCGATGTCGCCGGAGTCCGGCTCGATCGTCTCCTCGATCGGCAGCGCCCGCGAGAACACCCGGGTCGCCCGCGAGGTGGTGTCCAGCGAGCTGTGGCAATGCATCAACGCCATGTGGAACGCCGTACCCGAGCGGCAGCGAGCTGCGCGCCGAGTGGGGCCGCACGAGTTCTTCACGTTCGTGGAGGACCGGGCCGCGATGTTCGCCGGGCTGACCGACTCCACGATGAGCCGGGACGACGGATGGCGATTCCTGGTCCTCGGACGGTCGGTGGAGCGGGTGGACATGATTGTCCGGCTGCTGATGTCGCGTGTGGGTGACAAGCCGACATCGCCGGGCTGGGTGACAGTACTGCGTTCCGCTGGTGCACATGACACGTACTTGCGCACCTATCGGGGTGCACTGGATGCGTCCCGGGTGGTGCAGTTCCTGTTGCTGGACAGACTGTTCCCGCGGTCCGCGTTCCACGCACTTATGCAGGCGGAGTCGTGCCTCGAAGCGCTCGACCATGGCCCGTCCGCCCGGATCGGCGCGGGGGCTGAGGCATCACGGCTGTTGGGTAAGGCCCGGAGCGATCTGGAGTTCCTGCGACCGGCCGAGCTGCTCGACGACCTCACCGGCAGACTGCAGGCGCTCCAGACCACAGTCCGCGAGGTGGGCGAGGCAGTGTCGCGTCAGTACTTCCATGCGGTGCCCTGGATCGAGTGGAACAACGCGGAGGTGAACCTGTGAAGACCGGGGCGGTGGGGCGGGGCAGGAATCAAGCATGGCGTCTCCGGGTGGTCCACACCACTGGCTATCGCTATGCGACCGCAGTCACTCAGTCCTACAACGAGGCGCGGCTCACTCCACGCAGTGATGCCCGGCAGAACCTCATGGTCGCCCGGCTGGAGACGGTTCCCCCGACCCGTGCGTACAAGTACAACGACTACTGGGGCACTGAGGTCAACTCGTTCGACCTGCACACCCCGCACACCGAGCTGAAGGTGATAGCGGCCTCTGTGGTCGAAACCACCGCGGAGCCACCGCCGGCCGTCGACGCGAGCTGGCCCGACATCCGGGCCCACGAGACCCTCGACAGGTACGCCGAGTACCTCGAGTGGACCGACTACGTCCCGAAGCACCGTGAGCTGGCCGCGGTGGCCAGGTCCCTGCGCACCGGCCGTACGCCGCAGGACACGGTGCTGGCCGTTTCCCAGTGGGTGCACGACACGCTGAAGTACCAGCGCGGCACCACTGGGGTGCACTCGTCCGCCATCGACGCGTGGCAGGCCGGTGAGGGCGTGTGCCAGGACTACGCGCACCTCACGCTCGCCATGCTGCGTGCGGTCGGCGTACCAGCGCGGTACGTGTCCGGCTACCTGCACACCAAGCCCGACGCCGCTGTCGGTGAGACGGTGGTGGGCGAGAGCCATGCGTGGGTGGAGGCGTGGACCGGTAACTGGTGGGGCTTCGATCCGACCAACGACATCCCGATCGGCCACCGGCACGTGTGGGTCGCGACCGGCCGCGACTACGCCGACGTGTCACCGCTGAAGGGCATCTACTCCGGTGGCGCGGCGACCGCCATCGAGGTCACCGTCGACATGACCCGGTTAGCCTGAGCGCATGCGGGCCATGACAGTCACGCCGGGGAAAGCCGACTCGGCCAGGGTCGAAGAGGTACCAGCGCCACCCGACGGCGATGGATCGGTCCTGGTGGAGGGCCTGTTCACCGGCATCTGCGGGACCGACATCGAGTTGGTCTCCGGTGCGTTCGGGAGCGGCAGGCCAGGCGCCGACCATCTTGTCCTCGGCCATGAGTCGCTGGGCCGCGTGTTGGAGGCTCCAGCAGGTTCTGGCTTCGGCAGTGGGGACCTGGTCGCCGGTGTGGTTCGCAGGCCCGACCCGGAGCCCTGTCCGGCCTGTGCACGCGGTGAGTGGGACTTCTGCCGCAACGGGCTGTACACCGAGCGCGGCATCAAGGAGATGGACGGGTACGGCGCCGAGCGGTGGCGCGTGGACCCGTACTTCGCCGTACCGGTCCCCAGTGAGCTCGGGCACCTCGGCGTACTCGTGGAGCCGGCCAGCATCCTCACAAAGGCTTGGGAGCAGGTGGACCAGGTCGGCGGGCGGTCGTGGTTCGGCCCGAAGCACGTGCTCGTCACCGGCGCCGGACCGATCGGCCTGCTCGCCGCACTGATCGCCAGCCAGCGTGGGTACGACGTACATGTGCTGGACCGGGTCGTGGACGGGCCGAAACCGGAGTTGGTGCGGGCACTTGGTGGGACGTACCTGACCGACCTGAGCGACCTGGACGTCGTACCCGATGTGGTGATCGAGGCGACCGGGGCCGGGCAGGTGGTGTTCGACTGCGCGAAGCTGCTCGCGCCTGCCGGAGTGATGTGCCTGACCGGCATCTCACCCGGACCGGCGTCGATCGACGTCCAGCTGGACGCACTGATCCGGCAACTGGTGGTCCGCAACGTGGCTCTGGTCGGGTCGGTGAACGCGGGTAAGCGCCACTACGCGGACGCTGTGGACGTGTTGCTCGCGGCCGACCGGTCCTGGCTGGAGCGGCTGATCACGCGGACCGTGCCGCTGTCGGACTGGCCGTCGGCACTGGTCCGGGAGCCGGATGACATCAAGGTGGTCGTGGACTTGCGGGGATGACCTGCGAGGATGGGAGCAGACAGGGGCAGGCCCGGCCATCCCGGAGCAGGCCCGATATGTGAAGGGAGCGTCGACAGGTGTCGGACACGAAGGCTCGGACCGCCGAGCAGATCGAGGCGGACATCGCCGCCACCCGGGCGCGCTTGGCCTCGACCGTGGACGAGCTGGTCGACCGGGCGAACCCGAAGAACGTCGCGCTGCGCCAGGTCGAGCAGGCCAAGGCCCAGGTCTTCGACGAGAGCGGTCAGTTGCGCACCCAGAAGATCGTCGCGGTCGGTGGCGCCGCGGTCGGCGTGATCGCCGTCCTGCTGCTGATCCGCCGGCTGGTGGGTCGCCGGTGACTTCTCGCAAGCGGCTGTCCGACGACAAACTGCCGATCCGGATGCTGCACGACCGCGTGCTGGTCTCGGTCGAGCAGGAGGGCGAGCGGAAGTCGTCGGCCGGCATCCTGATCCCGGCCACCGCGCAGATGGGCCGCCGGCTCGCCTGGGCGAAGGTGGTCGCGATCGGCGCCAACGTCCGGACCGTCGAGGTGGACGACCGGGTCCTGTTCGACCCGGAGGACCGGGCCGAGGTGGAGGTCCGCGGCGACGACTACATCCTGCTCCGCGAACGCGACCTGCACGCGGTCGCGGCCGGCCGCCTCGAGGACGGCCAGACCGGCCTCTACCTGTAGGTCATCTGTCTCGTTGCCCGCAGCACACACTCGTCACTGTCACTCGATCCCGTACAGCCGCTGGGCGTTGTCGCGGCCCCACAGTGTCGCGACTCGATGGGCATCGGTGGCGGACCAGTCGCCCTGCTCGACGAACCCACTGAGGACAGTGTCGACGGCCCGCCGCCACAACAGGGCGCCGAGGTAGTGCAGCTCGGCCGGACCGGCGGCGTCGGAGGAGTAGAGCAGCTTCGCGAACGGCGCTAGTTCCAGCCCCTCCGCGATCACGGCGGACGCGCGTGCTCCGACGTACATGGTGGTGAGGCCGAGGTCGAAGCTCACGTGGGGAAAGGCATGCGCGAGGTATCCGGCCTCGCGGTGGAACGGGTAGCAATGCAGCAACACGACCTGTGTGCCAAGTGGCTCCACCAGTCGCAGCCATTCGGTCAGCAGGAGCGGGTCGGCGGTCCGCAGGTTCAGATCCGGGTCGCCGAAGCCCACATGCAGTTGTAACGGGAGACCGCGTCGCGCTCCCAGCCAGAGCAGCCAGCGCAGCAGCACGGGGTCGGTCACGCGGTCGGCACCCGCGGAGTACCAACGGTCGAGCGCGGCCTGGACCTCTGCGACGCTCGGCTCGGTCGGATCGAAGTCGAACCCGTGCCGATAGGCCACGATGCTCTTCAGGCCCACCGCGTCAGCAGTCCGAGCCTCCAGCCGCCGTACCAACGCATCTGGTACGCCGGACGCCGTGGACTCGTGGGCCGCGATGTACTCGAGTTCCGTCTCGAGGCGGACGATCTCATGGGTGCGTGCCCCGCTCACCTTCGCCAATCCGTCCATGTCACCCAGGTATCCGGTGTCGACGAGATAGTCGCTGACACCCGCCGCCCTGAGGAAGACGCCCTCGTCCTGGTGGGCCCGCGCAGCCAGGTAGTCGTCGGCCGACGCATGTGGCTCCAGTCCGAGCAGGGGAGCACAGTACCGGCGGATCGCCAGGCCCAGCTGAGAGTCGAACGTCGACATCCAGGGCGGGACTGGACGGTCGGACTCGGTGATCAGTTGCTCGAAGCCCGCACGGTCGAAGGGGCCCTGGGCCACCCCGTGCACGTGGTGGTCGATCAACGCCAGATCGTCGGTGAACAACGCTAGACCCCCGCGTGGCTCGCGAGGCGGAACCGTGCCGGGACAGCGCCCTCGCCGAGCACCAGGTCGCGAACGAAAGCGCCGACCAGCGGTACGAATTTGAAGCCCTGGCCGCAGAAGCCCACCGCGACCGTGATCGGGCCGGCCCGGTCGATGACGAAGTTGTCCGACGGTGTGTTGTCGTACAGGCAGCTGATCGCCGTCGAATTCCCGGTGTCCAGGCCGGGGAACCACTCCTCGACGTACTGGAGCAGCTTGGCGTCCCGCTCCGGCTCTACCGCGAAGTCACGCATGTCCGGGTCGACCACCGGACCAGTTGCGTGAAGTCCGACCTTTACACCGGACCCGGGCTCGAACAACCCGTAGCTGCCAGGACCCGAGTGCACGAAGCTCGGCCAGTCCAGCTCGTCCGACACCGGCGCGAAGAACCGTGGCTGTTCCTGCGTCACCGTGAACTCCGGCAACGGCACCAGTCCGGTCAGCAACTTGGGCGCCCACGACCCAGCCGTCACCACCACGTGCCGCGCCCGCACCGCACCACCCGGTACGTCGAGCTCCACCAGGTCGTCGTGGACCCGCAGCGCCCGCACCGGCGACTGCACCCGGAACTCCGCACCCAGCCGCGTTGCCACGGACTGGAGTGCTCTGACAGTGCGATCGGCGTACAGGCGTCCCGAGTTCGGCTGATAGAGCACCGGCGTCTCGAACCGGAAGCCTGGCCAGCGCTCCGTCGCCGCTTCCGGGGCGAGCACCTCACCGGTTGCCGCGTGCAACGACCGGAAGGCCTCGACCATCGCGTCATCCGCGCCATGGTCGATACCCCCGGTCACCTCGAAGAGCGTCTGACCGGAGTCCTCCTCCAGCTCACGCCACAGCGGCCTGGCCTGCTCGGTCAGCCGCGCCACCTCCGCGTTGTCCGCCGACGGCCGGAACAGCCGCGTGGCTCCGTGCGACCCACCACGGTCGTGCCCGAGCGTGTACTGCTCCAGTACGACGACCTCACGCCCGGCCGCCGCCAGTGCACGCGCCGCCGCCGACCCCATAGCCCCGGCCCCCACCACTGCCACGTCGTACGTCATCCCTCACCCCTTTGCACGGTCGTGTGCGGCCATCGTCCCTCGGTCGCCCTCGGTCCGGTTCTGACCCATCTTCACCTTCGCGGGGACCTGCTCCGCGTGCAGGGTGAACGCTGCCGCCAACTCCCGGCAGAGTAGGAGGCTATGACGGAGCAGGACGTGGCAGGTGGCTCAGAAGCTGTTGGGGCCGAAACGGAGGATGGCCACCAGCGCGGCCAGGATCAGTACGACAGCGTTGATCACGATCGGCTGCGCCTCCTTGCGGCGGCCGTGCGTGATGATCGCGCCGATCATGATCACGCCGAGCCCGGTCGCGGCGAGCGGGACCAGGATCGGGGCGATGTCGAGGGCGCCGGGCAGGATCAGGCCGAGCGCACCGAGTACCTCGGCGGTGCCGATCAGCTTGATGGTGCCGGCGGAGAAGTCCTCGACCCACTTCATGTTCGGGTTCGCCAGCAGCTTGCGCCGGCTCTGGGTCAGCTTGGTCGCGCCGGCGGCCAGGAAGAAGGCGGCCAGGACTCCGGCGACGATCCACAGAAAGATGTTCATGTCTCACTCTCGGTCATCAGTTGATGCGTCAACCCAAAGGTAGCTCGGGTGACTTGAAGCGTCAACTAAGTCGGTATGCTTGTCTCGTGGAGGGTGAACCGCGGTGGTTGGAGCAGGACGAGCTGGCGACCTGGATGTCGCTGGCCGCGTTGATGTTCAAGCTGCCCGGAGTCCTGGACTACCAGCTGCAGCGGGACTCCGGCCTGACCCACTTCGAGTACCTGGTGCTCGCCGGGCTGTCGGAGTCACCCGACCGGTCCCGCCGGATGAGTGACCTGGCCGGCTTCGCGAACGGGTCGCTGTCGCGGCTCTCGCACGTGGTCAAGCGGCTCGAGAAGCGCGGCTTCGTCGAGCGCCGGCCGGCCGAGGACGACGGCCGGATCACGGTCGCCACCATGACCG
Source organism: Kribbella sp. NPDC026596 (assembly GCF_040638415.1). NCBI lineage: Bacteria > Bacillati > Actinomycetota > Actinomycetes > Propionibacteriales > Kribbellaceae > Kribbella > Kribbella sp. NPDC026596. Next base: position 56,778 of record NZ_JBEZYF010000001.1, read on the forward strand.
ACGCCGGCTACGAGATCCTGGTTGCCGCGGCACCAGGGCACGTCGCGACGGTCCGCGAGTACGTGATCGACACGCTCACCCCGGACCAGCTCGCCCAGCTCAAGGTGATCGCGGACCAGATCCTAGACAAGGTCGATCCCGGGAAGCCGTGCTGACACAATGGCGCAGTGATCTTCGAGACCTCCAGCCGGTTGCCTGATTTCCCGTGGGACAAGCTCGCCTCGTACAAGCAGAAGGCGGCCGAGCATCCCGACGGCATCGTCGACCTGTCCATCGGCAGTCCGGTGGACCCGGTGCCGGACCTGGTGCAGAAGGCCCTGGCCGACGCGGCCGACGCCCCGGCGTACCCGACCACCATCGGTACGGCGTCCGCCCGGCAGGCAGCCGTGGACTGGATGGCCCGGCGTCTCGATGTCACCGGAGTGGACCCGCAGACCGGCGTACTGCCTGTGATCGGCACCAAAGAGCTGATCATGCTCCTGCCGACGCTGCTGGGTATCGGAGCGGGTGACACCGTCCTCATCCCGGATCTGGCCTACCCGACGTACGAGGCCGGTGCGGCGCTGGCCCGTGCGACCAGCGTGCCTGTTGCGGACGTGGCGACGTACGACGGTCCGGTCCGGGTCGCGTACTTGAACTCCCCGCGCAATCCGTCCGGTGAGATCACCTCTGCCGACGACCTGCGGCGTGCGGTCGAGTGGGCGCGGGCGAACGACGTACTGCTGGTCAGTGACGAGTGCTACGCCGAGTTCGGCTGGGACGCGCAGCCGGTGTCGGTGCTGCATCCGGAGGTGTGCGGTGGCAGCTTCGACAACCTGCTCGCGGTGCACTCGCTGTCCAAGCGCTCCAACCTGGCCGGCTACCGCGGTGGCTTCGTGGCCGGTGACACGTCGGTCGTGGCTGAGCTGCTCGCCGTACGCAAGCACGCTGGACTGATGGTGCCGTCCCCGATCCAGGCCGCCATGGCGGTCGCTTTCGCGGACGACGCGCATGTGGAGGAGCAGCGTGCGCGGTATCTGCGTCGGCGGGCGGTCCTCCGCGACGCGCTCACCGACGCCGGCTGGGAGATCACCCTCTCCAATGGCGGGCTCTACCTGTGGGCCTCACATCCGTCGTACGACGCCTATGGCTCGGTCGGGGCACTTGCGGATCTGGGCATTCTCGTTGCACCAGGCGCCTTTTACGGCGCGGCGGGGGAGCGGCACGTGCGGGTGGCGCTGACCGGGACGGACGAGCGCATCGATGCCGCGGTGAAAAGACTGCAGAAATAACAGAACTTCTGCGTTGGGTGTGACGTCTTCTTGTGTGACTGCCTCTTATGTGGGTAGGTAGGTGAACCCAAGGAGGGGGAGGCATGCGGAAGACGTGGCGTTCTGTCGGAGTGGTGGGCGTCCTGCTGTTGGGGGTGCTGCCGGCTGGTGCTGCCCAGGCGGTCGACGACCCGCCGGTGACACCGCCGACAGTTGGTGTCGCGCCGTCCGGGACGCCTGACGTGGTTGAGTCGACTCCTCCTCCGGCAGCCGAGACGCCAACTCCTCCAGCGGTCGAGGAGCCCACGCCGACTCCCACGCCGGCGGCGGCGTGGTCGATCACGCTGGACCAGCCGGCCGCGTCCTGGGAGGACAAGCCGACGATCTTCACCGGGAAGATCAGCCAGCCGATCACCGGTTCGTACATCACGCTGTGGCAGCGCGTCCCGGGTGCCTGGGTGTTGCGCGCATCCACGCGGACCACGGCCGGTGGGGTGTACAAGTTCAGCTTTACCTGGCCGTACACCGGTACGTTTGCGTTCCGGACCATGATCGGGGTCAAGGACACCACCGCTCTGGCCATCTCGGCGTACCGGACCGTGCCGATCCAGGACCGCAAGATCGTGATCAACACCCCGGCCGCGTGGTACGCGACGCTAACCGGAGCGTCGGTGACCGGCCGGATGACGCCGGCTGAGCCCGGCAAGGAGCTCGGGCTGCAGGAGTACCTCGGCAGCGGCAAGTGGCGAACGCTGAGCATCGCGAAGATGGATGCGGCCGGCAACTTCCGGCTCCGCGTCCCGGACGACGTACCGTCCACCCGGACCGTGCGCGTACTGACCCGCTACGTCAACCAGCCCGCGATGGAGTACTCCGGCCTGGCCACGATCGTGGTCAAGGCCGCACTGAACCCCAAGGTGTACGCCGTCTCGGCCGCCATGGTGCCGAACACGTACCGGGCCGGCTGCCCGGTCAAGCCGTCGTCGCTGCGACTGCTGCAGCTGAACTACTGGGGCTTCGACGGCAAGGTGCACCGCGGTGAGCTGGTCCTGCGGGACGCTGCCGTGGCGAAGATGATCACGGTCTGGACGGCGACGTTCACCTCGAAGTTCCCGATCCGGCAGATGGTGCGGGTGGACAGGTTCGGCGGCAGCGACGTCAGGTCGATGGCGGCCGACAACACCTCGGCCTTCAACTGCCGCCGGGTCACCGGTGATCCGTACTCGCTCTCGCCGCACTCCTACGGCTGGGCGATCGACATCAACACCGTGGAGAACCCGTACCTGGCCGCGAACGGTGTCTGGTACCCGTCGAACGGGCTTGCCTACCGCAACCGGTCGGTGTCGCGTCCGGGCATGCTCTTCGCGAGCAGCACCGCCACCAAGTATCTGATTGCCCAGGGCTACTTCTGGGGCGCGCGCTGGGCCAAGCCCGACTATCAGCACTTCGAGCCGAAGTGAAAACCCTGGTAGCCGCTGTGGGGCTGTCAGTGCTGCTGGCCGGCTGCAGCTCTGAGGCGGCTTCGGGGCCTCAGGCTGCAGCCCCCACGGCGACTCCGATTCCCAGCACGATCGGTGGCACGGTGCCGGTGCCGACCAACACGTTGAGCACCGCGAAGCCCACCGATGCCGCCGTCCCACCTGAGCTACCGGAGGAAGCGACCGCACCACCCCCCGCCACAGCCGGTCCGCTGAGTGCACGCAACCTGCCGGCGCCCGACAAGCTCGGCGCCGGCTGGAAGACGTACGCCGATCCGGGCGGCGCGGAGGCGGGATTCCTGGGCAACAACACCTGGACCCGCCGCCGCGAACCACACCAGGCCGCCTTCGAAGCCCTCCCCTCCGGCTGCTCCGGCCAGCCGGTCACCGGCTCGCTCCCGGTCCCGCAGTACGCCCTGGCCGGCAGTTACCGCACCCCCGACGCCCTCCCGGCCAGTGCGCTGTTGCTGCGCTTCGCGGACAGCGCCAAGGCAACCGCCTACTTCTCCGGCTACCAAAACCGCATGAAGTCCTGCGGCACCGGCGGCGACCTCTCCGTCAAACAGCTCTGGTCCGACGAGTCCGCAGCGACGGCCATCCGCACCTACGCCGGAGCCGAGTCCTACGTAGACATCTCAGTCCTCCAGAACACCACCATCGCCCTCCTGGCCACCACCTCGACCGACCCCGAATCCCAGACCCCCTGGTCCCACACCACCGCCCAAACCCTCCAAACCACCATCGATTCGCCGTAGCCCCCGGCCTCGGCTGACCTCGTCCCCCTCACCTCCGGCGCCGCAGGCGCCGTGCTCTTCCAACTCCTCGAGAACCTTCGCCTCCGGCGCCGCAGGCGCCGTGCTCTTCCAACTCCTCGAGAACCTTCGCCTCCGGCGCCGCAGGCGCCGTGCTCTTCCAACTCTTCCCCTCACCTCCGGCGCCGCAGGCGCCGTGCTCTTCCAACACCTCGAGAAGTTGTATTACCTTTCAGTATTGTTTGTCCTACACTCCGGTTATGCGTGACTTCGACCGGTATGCCCGCCTGACCGCGGACCTCGACGCGCCGTACGCCGTCGTCGACCTCGCCGCGTTCCGCCGCAACGCCGACGATCTGGTCCGCCGCGCCGCCGGCACACCGATCCGGATCGCCTCCAAATCGGTCCGCTGCCGCTCTCTCATCGCCGCCGCCCTCGAGCGCCCCGGGTTCCACGGCGTGATGAGCTACGCCCTCCCCGAAGCCCTCTGGCTCGCCCACAACGGCATCGACGACATCCTCCTCGGCTACCCGACCACCCACCGCACCGCGCTCCGCGCCCTCTCCAACGACCCCGAGGCGGCCGCGAAGATCACCCTGATGATCGACTCACCCGAGCACCTGGCCTTCATCAAGTCCGTCACCACCGGCAGCGCCCGCATTCAGGTCTGCCTCGACGTGGACGCGTCGCTGCGAGTCCTCGGTCAGCACCTGGGCGTACGCCGCTCTCCTCTGCGGACCCCCGCCGACGTCGCCGCACTCGCCCGTACGGTCACCGCGGACGACGCCTTCGAGCTGACCGGCGTGATGTTCTACGAGGCCCAGATCGCGGGCCTGCCCGACACCTCACCGGCCGTCCGCTGGGTGAAGCGCCGCTCCGCAGCCGAGCTCGCCGACCGTCGCGGCGCAGTCGTCGATGCGGTCAAGCAGTTCGCGCCGGTCCGGCTCGTCAACAGCGGCGGCACCGGCAGCCTCGAGATCAGCAGCGCCGACCCCGTCGTCACCGAAGTCACCGCCGGCTCCGGTTTCTATGGACCCACCCTGTTCGACAAGTACGACGTCTTCCAGCCGGAGCACGCGGTCGCCTACGCGCTGGACGTCGTACGGCGTCCTGCCCCGCGGATCGCCACGCTGTTCGGCGGCGGCTACGTCGCCTCCGGCCCGGCCAAGAAATCGCGGTTGCCCTTGCCTGCTTGGCCGTCGGGCTTGAAGCTGTTGGGCACAGAAGGTGCCGGAGAAGTGCAGACTCCGGTCCTTGGAAGTTCCGCCGATGCGCTGCATCTTGGGGACAGGGTTTGGATGCGCTATGCAAAGGCGGGCGAAATGCTGGAGCGATTCGATGTCGTGCACGCGATCGACGGCGACGAGCTGATCGAGCTCACGACGTACCGCGGCGAGGGAAAGAACTTCGGATGAGCACCTGGCTGTGTGATCTCGACATCGCCGGGCGTCGTGGGATGAGCACCTGGCCGGATGACCTCGTCTCCGACCCAGGTGACGGGAGGATGAGATGAGCACCTGGCGGAACTGGGCCGGCACCGAGTCGGCGACCGGTGTGGAGCTCCTTCGCCCGACCTCGTCCGACGAGCTCGCGGCGATGGTGAAGGCCGCGGCCGAGCAAGGTAAGAGGCTCAAAGCGGTCGGCGCCGGGCACTCGTTCACCGGCTGCTCGGTGCCCGAGCAGGTGATGATCCGGATGGACGGATTGTCCTCGATCATCCATGCGGACAAGGAATCCGGCCGTGTGACCGTCGGCGCGGGCACCGGTCTGCGCAAGCTCAACGCCGGCCTCGCCGCCTTCGACCTCGCAATGGCGAACCTCGGTGACATCGACAAACAGACCATCTCCGGCGCGATCTCCACCGGCACCCACGGCACCGGTGCGCGCCTCGGTGGTCTCGCCACGCAGGTCGTCGCGCTCGATCTGGTCACTGCGGACGGCTCGATCCTGCACTGTTCGGCAGAGGAGAATCCGGACATCTTCGCCGCGGCCCGCGTCTCCGTCGGCGCGCTCGGCGTGATCAGCGCGCTCACTCTGCAGTGCGTTCCGGCATACCTCCTGCGTGCCCAAGAGATGCCGCTCCCGCTGGGCGACGTCCTGAACGGATTCGATGAGCTTGCCGATGGCAACGACCACTTCGAGTTCTACTGGTTCCCGCACACCGACATCGCGCTGACCAAACGCAACAACCGCGTAGCGGCCGGCGTCGGCGCATCTCCGGTGAGCCGGATCCGCGGCTGGGTCGACGACGAACTCCTGTCCAACAAGGTCTTCGAGCTGACCAACCGGCTCGCGGTCCGGCGTCCCGGCCTGGTCCCGCGGATCAACCAGCTCGCGTCCCGTGCCCTGTCAGCCCGCGAGTACGTCGACGCGTCGTACAAGGTGTTCTGCTCCGAGCGCAACGTGGTCTTCCGCGAGTCGGAGTACGCCGTACCGCGGGAGCACGTGGTCGACGTCATCCGCCGCCTCCGGGACTGGATCGACACCTCGGGCTCCCGCATCCCGTTCCCGATCGAGGTCCGTGTCGCCGCGCCGGACGACATCTGGCTCTCGACCGCCTACGGCCGCGACACCGCGTACATCGCCATCCACCAGTACCATCGCCTGCCCCACGACCCGTACTTCCGCGCCTTCGAACGCATCGTCGCCGACTACAACGGCCGACCGCACTGGGGCAAACTCCACACGCTCACCGCTGCGGACCTCCGCACCCGCTACCCCCGCTTCGACGACTACCTGGCCGTCCGAGACCGCCTGGACCCGCAACGCACCTTCGAGAACCCCTACACCCGACAGGTCTTCGGCTAACGCGTTCGAGAACCCGCACACCCGGCAGTTGACCTCTTCGAGAACCTCCATGCTCGGCCGATCTTCGGCTGCCCCCTTTGGCAAAGATGTTTCCGGGCTGCCGTGGTGCGGGCTAGCCTGCGGACATGAATCCTGTGGAGGGGCTCGAACCGGTAATCGAAGACTGGCAGAAGGCGCTGGCGGTGGTCGCCCACCCGGATGACCTGGAGTTCGGGTCGGCGGCGGCGATCGCGCGATGGACCGGGCAGGGTAAGGACATCGTGTACTGCCTGCTCACCTCCGGCGAGGCGGGCATCGACGGCATCGCACCGGATGAGTGCGGCCCGTTGCGGGAAGCCGAGCAGATCGAATCCGCGCGGATCGTCGGTGTCTCGTCGGTCGAGTTCCTCGGCCAGCCGGACGGCACCATCGAGTACGGCGTTGCGCTCCGCCGCATCATCACCGAGGTGATCCGCAGGCACCAGCCGGAGATCGTCATCACCAACAACTTCCGCGACACCTGGGACGGCGACGTACTCCTCAACCAGGCCGACCACGTCAACACCGGCCGCGCCACCCTGGACGCCGTCCGCGACGCCGCCAACCGCTGGATCTTCCCCGAGGCCGGCGAGCGCTGGGGAGGCGTGCGCCAGGTCTGGGCCTCCGGTTCACCCGGGTCCCGCCACGCCGCCGACACCACCGAGACCTTCGCCACCGGCATCGAGTCCCTGAAAGCCCACAAGGCCTACATCGACGGCCTCAACTGGCCGCACTTCGACCCCGAAGAATTCCTCGAAGGCGTCTCCCGCCCCGCCGGCACCCGACTAGGCACCAAATACGCCACCCGCTTCGAAGTCTTCACCCCCTAACCCCCACCCCACAGGCGAGTGGGCTCCCGGTCGCGGGAAGGTGAATGTTGCTCCCACCCCGCGGACGAGTGCGCGTGTCGTGGGAGGCGTACGTTGCCTCCGCCCCGCGGACGAGTGCGCGTGTCGGGGGATGTTTCCCTCCGCCCCGCAGCCGGGTGGGGGTGTCGTGGCGGAGGAGAGTGTTGTCTCCCCCCGGCCGAATTGGGGTGTCAGTCGGGGGGGAGGTCGAGGGTAGCGTTCAGGTGTGGGGGTGTGGGGTTGGGGCGGCGCGGTTCGCGGTCGCCTGCGGTGCCGGGTGGGTCCTGCCGGGTGTGCCAGGAGCGGATGAGTGTGCGTCCCTTGCGGGACAAGCGGTGGAGGTCGATCTGCTGCACCTGCGAGGCCGGGAAGCCGAGCTGAGCAAGGCTCCGGTTCGCCATGCCACACGCCTCGTCGTGCTTGCGCGCCGCCATCTTGTGCTGCAGCACAATCGCGACAGTTCCATCGGGCAGAGCCTCAACCCGCTGGAACCGCATGCCCTTGTCCAGGGCACACGACCTCAAGGCGAGCTCGAGATAGTCGGATTCAGACAGGCGTCGATCAGTCTTCGCGCGAGCAACCACTTCATATCGGCCCATACCCCGATCATCCGTCGCCCCGCCTTCGTTTTCCAGAAACCCGAGGTCCCGGCCGCACTGGGGTGTGGAGTCCGGCGTGGCCACCCTCCGCGAGGGCAACTTCCCGATGGCGCTCGTGCGGCCCGGCTCGCCCCGGCTCGTGCGGATGTCGTGATGCGGATCAGGACCCCGAGCGTCTGGACCGCCCGACGACTAGGCGGGCGTGAGGGTGTTGATGGCGGCGGCTACCTCGGTGGGGTTGGAGATGGGGGTCAGGTGGTTGGCGTGGGGAATGAGCGTGGGCGCGGGGGCGCCGATGCGGGTGGCGGTTTCGGTGGGGTTGCCGCCGTTGGTGTCGAGGGCGCCGAACACGACTGACTTGGGAATCGGGAGATCGCGGAGGTGGGCGAGGCGATCGGGGGAGACGGCGGGGATGCCATAGGCGGTCATTTGCCAGATCGCCTTCTCCGCGCCGGGCTGGCGGAAGGGGCGGGTCCACTGGTCGACGTCCGGCGCGGGACAGTCGGGAGCGCATGTGTCGTTGTAGATCTTGCGGATCAGCCGGTCTGAGCCGAGGACGAGGCGAAGGATCGTCGTGCGGTACGGCGGAACGACCACCCTTCGCACTCCGGAATCACCACCGGGCAGCGGCAGACCGTCGCCGTCGAGGAACATGATTCCGCCGATGCGCTCCGGAGCTTCGAGCGTGGCCTCGGCAGCGATGCCGGCGCCCAGGGAGTGGCCGACGAGGATCGGGCGCGGCTGCCCGGGGCCGCCGAGGTGCATCGCGTCGAGAAACTCCAGGAGCTGGCCGGCGAGGCGTTCCACGGTGTACGGCGCTTTGCGTTCGCTGTAGCCGTATCCGGTGATGTCGTAGGCGTAGACCCGGTGATTGGTCGCCAGTAGGGGTACGAGCCGGGACCAGGTGTCGACTGATTCCACTGCACCGTGGACGAGCACCACCGGTGTGCCTGTCGTACCCCAGGTGTCGTAGCGGGTTTTGATGTCACCGGTCTGTACGAACTTGAGCCCGGGTGGGGGTGTGGCGGTTCCGTTTGTGAAGGCGTTGTAGCCGAGTGATGCTGCTGTGACGATCAGCCAGAGACCGAGGATGGCCAGCAACGCCCGGCGCAGGAACCGTTTCACGCCCCAAGTCTGACCGCCGCCCGAAGCCCGGCCTGTGAGGTACGGCGGTGTCGGCGCGCGCGGCGTCCGCGAGTACGCCGAGGTCGGTGGTGCGGCGACGGTTACAGCTGGAGGGTGCGTTGGGATTCGGTGAGGACGGCTGGGGAGGCGAGGGACTGCCAGCGGGGGATCTGTTCTTGGAGGAACGGGCGGAGCTTGGGGGCCAGGGCGGGGGCGTGGTCCAGAACGTCGAGTTCGTTGACGATCGTGAGGTCGACGAAGTCGCGGAGGTCCGCGGTGCTGAGCTCCTCCGACGTACCGGTGAAGCGGTCGGTGACCGTGTGGTGTTCGGCGAGGTCGCGCCAGGTGGTCTCGCGTTCGCAGGCGCCGTAGCGGTAGACGATCAGCTCCGCCTCGGTGCCGATGACGGACTCCAGCACCGGGCGCTCGGTCTGCCAGTCGAACAGGTGGGTCGGGAAACCATCGGTTCCGTACGCCGCGTGCGCGAGGCCGGCCAGGGCGAGCGTGTCGGAGGCGCCGAGGGAGGTGAGGCGCTTGGCGACGCGGTGGAGGTGGACGTACAGACTCCCGCCCGCGTGCTCGAGCTCGTCCGCGCCGCGTACCAGCAGCAGCGATCCCATGTCCTGGAAAGTACTCATCTGACCCCTTCGGTTCGGAGCGGTCAGGGCCCGGTGGGATCGGCCCAGAAAAACACGGTAAGGCTTAGGTCATCGCCACGCCCAGCGATCCGGCGCGGCGGGTTCATCACATTTCCACCGGTATGTCACCCGTGGTAATAGCCGGCGGGTTATGTCTGGGGTGCGGGGTTGGGGTCGGCCACGCACCCCGGGGCGTGGCGAGACGCTCGGCCGGGGTGCGTGTGGTTTGGGGCCCCGCAGGGGGTTAGTCCTCGAGGTCGGCGAGGGCTTTGCGGGCTGCCTCCAGCTCGGCTTCGAGAGCGGCGACCTTGGCGGCTTGCTGCTCGCGGGCGGCCTCGATGACCTCGTCGATGGGGGTGGAGAGGTCCTCGTGCAGTTCCTTCGCGGCGCGGGAGACGGCGGCGGCTGCGACGGCCAGGCCGCGGGCCAGGTAAGTACTGCCCTGCTTGAGCTCGGCGTGCCATTCGCCGTCGGCGGTGCCGGTGACGGTGAGGGTCAGCTCCAGGGTCTTGGTCTTCTTGGCGGCCGCCTTCTTGGCGGGAGCCTTCTTGGGCTTGTCCTCGACCGGAGCGTCCGGAGCCGGCGTGCTCTCGGGGGTTGCGCTGTCGACAGATGGGACCAAGGCGTCGGGAGTGTCGGCGTCGGTCGACGGCGCTTCTGCTGCCAGAGTGTCTACAGTCATCGTTGCGGCGATCTCCTTCGGAACATCGCCCGCCGTGAGCGGGCTGGCGCTGAGAGTTTATTAGAACACACGTTCGACTCCCAGCCAAACCGGCCCGCGAACGCCAGCCGAACCGCCCAGCTCAGCGGCCCTTCACGCCGAGTAGCTTCACCAGGAATCGGTCGATCTGATCCTGCAGCGGCGGAAGATCGGCCTCCGGCTCGTTGATCCGGATCGACACCGCGCCATGCACCGCCGCGCGCAGATCGAACGCGACCGCGGCGGCGTCGTCGGCCGGCGCGAGGCCGGCGTCCATGCAGCGCTGTACGGCGGCGACCGCACGCGTGGCCAGCTCCTCCTTGAAGGCCAGGTGCATGCGCCGATTCAGCGTGCTCTCGTGCAGCACCTTGTAGAGCCCTGAGTACTCCCGGACCCACGTCCCGAGGAACAGCAGCCGCGCCCGTAGCTGCTCGACCGGATCGTCGCCACCGCTCGCTTCGGCCTGGTCGAGGTCGCGGATGAGGTCCGCGGTGCACTGCTCGAGCGCGGCGAACACGAGCTCGTCGCGGTCGGCGAAGTGGATGTAGACCGAGGTCGCCGCGATCCCGACCTCGCGGGCGACGGCGCGCAGCGAGAGAGCCTCGTCGTCGCCGAGCTCGTTCAGCATCCGCAGCGCGGCGTCCACGATGTCGCGCCGTAGCAGCTCCCCCTGGCCCCGGCGATTCCGGTTGCGGGTCGGCGAAGCGGTCGGCGTGGTCGCGTCCATGAAGTCGATTGTATTGCGACGAGCGTTGCCCTACAGTCGTAGCACTACAGCTGTTCACTTAGGGAAACGGACCCATGACCACCGCCCTCGAACGCAACAAGCAGACCGTGCTCGACTTCTACGAGGTCGGTCTCAACCAGAAGAACTTCCCGGCCGCCGCAGCTCTCCTCGGCGACCGCTACCGGCAGCACAACCCGCGGATCGCGGACGGGATCGACGGCTTCGAGGCGTTCCTCGGGACGCTGCGCCAGGACTTTCCCGAGCTCCGCGCCGAGGTCAAGCAGATCTTCGCCGACGGCGAGTACGTGGTCGCCCACGTGTACGGCGTCCGCGTCCCAGGCCAACCGGGTACGGCGATCGTCGATATCTTCCGCCTCGACACCGACGGGAAGATCGTCGAGCACTGGGACGTCATGCAAGCGATCCCCGACGAGTCCGCCAACTCGAACGGGATGTTCTAGCCATGGCCGACATCACCAGGTCAGAGGCGGCTGAAGAGACGCAGCAGGTGCCGGACGTGCGGCGATGGTGGGCGTTAGCAGCCGTCGCGACGGCGCAGCTGATGATCGGCATCGACCTGACCATCATGAACATCGCCCTGCCGTCCGTGCAGCGATCACTCGGGCTCGCGGACTCCACCCGCCAGTGGGTGATCACCCTCTTCGCCCTCGGGTACGGCGGCCTCCTGCTGCTCGGCGGCCGGATGAGCGACCTGATCGGGCGTCGGCGCGCTCTCCTCATCGGCCTGACCGGCTTCGCGGCGGCCTCGGCCCTCGGCGGTGCCGCAACCGGTCCGGCCATGCTGCTCACCGGCCGTGCTCTGCAAGGAGTCTTCGGTGCGCTCCTCACGCCCGCCGTACTGGCGACCCTTGCCGCGTCCTTCCCGCTGCCTGCCGAGCGTGGGAAGGCGTTCGGCATCTATGGCACCGCAATGGGAAGTGCGTCCGGTCTAGGTGTCCTGATCGGCGGCGTGCTGACCGACTACCTCGACTGGCGCTGGTGCATGTACGTCAATCTCCCCGTCGCTGCGTTGGCGGCAGGCGGGGTCCTGTACGCCGTCCGGCCGGTGCAGAGAGCGGGTGGGGTGCGCGTCGACATCGCAGGCGCATTGCTCGCGACCACCGGTCTGATGGGACTGGTGTTCGGCTTCGCCAGAGCGGAGCCGGATGGCTGGAGTGCGCCCGCAACCTGGCTGCCTCTGGGGGCCGGAGTCCTGTTGCTCATAGCGTTTGTCGCAGTCCAGTCGCGAGCCAAGGCGCCTCTGCTGCCACTGCGGGTCGTCCTCAACCGCAGGCGCGGTGGGTCGTACCTGGCCGTGTTCAGCCTGGCGATCGGCATGTTCGCCGCATTGTTCTTCCTGACGTTCTACCTACAGAACATCCGGCATTACTCACCGGTGCGAGCCGGCCTGGCCTTCTTGCCGCTCACCGTGGGGCTGATGGTTGGAGTCCGCGCAGTGAGCCCATTGTTGGCCAAAGCAGCAGTGCGCTCACTTATTTGCCCAGGGCTGATCACCATCGCAGCAGGACTGACGCTGCTGGGGTTCCTCAAGGCAGACAGCAGCTATTGGCTGCATGTCATGCCGGTGTTCCTGCTGGTCGGACTGGGTACGGGCTGGGTGCTGGTTACGGCGAACAGCACCGCCACCCTCGGCGCCGGCCCCGACAGTGCGGTGGCCGGCGCCATGGTGATGACGTCTCAGCAGGTTGGCGCGTCACTCGGTACGGCGCTGCTCAGCACAGTCGCCGGGACCATAGCCGCCCACTCCGACGCCGTACACGGATTCACCGTGGCAAGCCTCGGAGCGGCCGGCTTCCTGTGCCTCGCGGCAGTCGCGGTCTACTGGGTCGTTTCGGAGCGGTCGCCGGACCACTCCAGGTGGAAGGTGCCCTCACGGTCGACCCGCTTGTAGGTGTGCGCACCGAACAGGTCCCGCAGGCCCTGGATCAGCGCGGCCGGCAAGCGCTCGGCCCGTAGTCCGTCGTAGTACGACAGGGCCGCTGAGAAGCCAGGAGCAGGTACGCCCACCTGCGCCGCCGTCGCGACCACCCGTCGCCAGGCCTCCTGCCCGTTGGCGACCGCTTCCTTGAAGTAGTCGTCCACCAGCAGCGAGGGTAGCGACGGGTTCCGGTCGTACGCCTCCTTGATGCGGTCCAGGAACCGCGCCCGGATGATGCAGCCGCCGCGCCAGATGGTCGCCATCGCGCCCAGGTCGATGTCCCAGTCGTACTCCTCGCTGGCCGCCCGGATGGCGTCGAAGCCCTGCGCGTACGCGACCAGCTTCGACGAGTACAGCGCGTGCCGTACGTCGTCGATGAACGCGTCCCGGTCGACGTCCGCCTTGGTCTCGGCCGGCCCCGGGAGTACGCCGGCTGCCGCGGAGCGCCGTACGACGTCACCCGACAGCGACCGTGCGAAGACGGCCTCGGCCATACCGCTCACCGGGATGCCGAGGTCGAGCGCGGACTGGACGGTCCACCGGCCGGTGCCCTTCTGTTCGGCCTGGTCCAGTACGACGTCCACGAACGCGCCACCGGTGGTCGGGTCGGTCTGGCTGAGCACCTGGGCGGTGATCTCGATCAGGAACGACTCGAGGTCGCCGGTGTTCCACTCCAGGAACACGTCCGCCAGTTCGGCCGGGGACAGCCCGAGCACGTGCCGGAGCAGGTCGTAGGCCTCGGCGATCAGCTGCATGTCGGCGTACTCGATGCCGTTGTGCAGCATCTTGACGAAGTGCCCCGCGCCGTCCGGCCCGACGTGCACACAGCACGGCTCGCCGTTCACGTGCGCGGAGATCTTGGTCAGCATCGGCTCGAGCGCCGCGTACGACTCCGGCGATCCGCCCGGCATGATGCTCGGGCCGTTCAGCGCGCCCTCCTCGCCGCCGGACACGCCGCTGCCGACGAAGTGCAGACCCTGCTCGCGGAGCGCGGCCTCGCGGCGCCGGGTGTCCAGGAAGTGCGCGTTGCCGGCGTCGACGACGATGTCGCCCTCGTCGAGCAGCGGCACCAGTTCGTCGATGACCGCGTCGGTCGGCGCGCCGGCCTTGACCATGATGATGATCCTGCGCGGCAGCTCGAGCGACTCGACGAAGCCGGCCAGGTCGGTGGACGGGACGAAGTCGCCCTCGGAGCCGAACTCCTCGACCAGCGAGTCGGTGCGCGCCTGGGAGCGGTTGTGCAGGGCGACACGGAACCCGTTGCGCGCGAGGTTCCGGGCCAGGTTGCGACCCATCACCGCGAGGCCGGTGACGCCGATCTGGGCTTTGGCAGAACTCATCGAATCTCCCGCAGTCTCAAGTTGTGTGCGCACCCAGTCTGCGTCCATCGACCAGCGCCAGGTCCAGCGGGTGCCACCTCGTGGACAGCAAAGTCGTCGCCGCCGACCTCTTCTCAACCACGGTGAATCGATGGCAGACATCTCAGAAATCGATTTCCCGTGACGTCGGAAAGGCCGCCCCGTGCTCCGTCGTGCCGTTGCCCTACTTGTCTGTTCGTCGCTCGTGCTCACCGTCCGGTCTCGGCGTCAGGCAGCACAGCCGCGGGAAACGACAACGGACCGGTCGGGTGGGAGGTGTATCGCAACCTCGACCGGCTGCCCGAGCTGCAGACCGGCGTACGGACCAAACAGTTCTCCAGCTTCGGCCGCGACGGCACCAATAACGACGGGTTCGACGGCAAGTACCCCTGCCTGCGTACGACGGACGCCGGGTGTGTGATCGCGGATGACTCCGGCCCGGGCGAGGTCGCGTCGGTCTGGTTCACCCGCGACGAAGGCAACGTCACCAAGACCGCGCCGTTCAGCTACCCGCTGGTCGCCAACGGGGTGCAGACCAGCGGCGGTGTCTACATCCGCGTCCCGATGCCGTACCGCTCCTCGATGCGCATCACCACGCAGAGCAATCCGTACTTCTACCACGTCGACTGCCGCCAGTTCCCGGACGCGAACGGCGTGAGCACGTTCGACCCGAGTGACAAGGCCGAGGATGTCATCGCCCTCCTCAAGGCCGCCGGCACGAAGGATCCCAAGCCTGCGCAGCCGAACAGCAAGACCACCGCGACCTCGCTGAACCTTGCCCCCGGCAAGCAGCTGACGCTGGCCGACACGGCCGGCCCGGGTGAGCTCAGCGCACTGCGCCTCAAGCCCGCTCCCACCCGGTTCGTACGACGGCGGCAGTTGGCGGCTCGGATTCTCGGGCACCGAGCGGGACGTGGCCTTCGCGGAGAACCTGGCCGCCGGTCTGAACTAATGTCGGTGCCGTGACCACGCTGACCCTGCATCCTCGTCGTACGGCGCTCGTCCTGATCGATCTGATGCCGCGGATCATCGCGCTGGACACGGCGCCGCTGGCCGGGCCGGAGGTGCTGGCGCGCAGCGTCGCGCTCGCGAACGCGACCCGGTCGGTCGGCGGGCTGGTCGTGAACGTCCGGGTCGAGCGGCCGGGGGTCGAGGTCCAGCCCGAGGGGAGCGGATTCGCGCCGGAGATCGCCCCGCGGCCGGGCGACCTGGAGATCGTCAAGCGATCGGTCGGCGCGTTCGGCCGATCGCCCCTCGATCCGGAGCTGCAGGCTCGGGGGATCGGGACCCTGGTGCTGGCCGGCATCGCGACCAACTTCGGCGTCGAGTCCACCGGCCGCGGCGCGGACGACCTCGGCTACGAGACCGTCTACGTCACGGACGCGATGACCGGCCTCGACCAGGACGCCCACGACTTCGCGGTGTCGTACGTCTTCCCGCGCTTCGGCACCCTCTGCACCGGGACGGAGTACATCGCGGCCCTCAGCGCGTCCGCCTGAATCGAGACAGTGCGCTCAGACGGCGAGGCGGCCGCCGTCGATGGGCAGCGTGGTGCCGTGGATGAGGGCAGCCTCGTCGGAGGCGAGGAAGACGATGCCGGCGGCGACCTCGGCCGGAGTACCGACCCGCCGCAGTGGCGTCGTACCGGCCAGGCCGTCCAGGTTGTCGCCGAGTACGGCGGTGCCCTCGGTCCGGGTCGGGCCGGGGCTGACCGCGTTCACCCGCACCCCGGCCGGGCCGAACTCGGCCGCCCACGACTTCGTCAGCAACTGCAGTGCCGCCTTGCTCGAGCCGTACAGCGCTATCCCGCCATGGTCGGCGTCCTGACCGAGGTGCAGTGCGTCGGCGGGTGTCCGCTCGGATCACTGGCCAGCGACCTCGCCGAGAGCGACCCGGTCGCCCGGGTTCAGCTCGCCAATGCGTTCGGCAGTTGGGAGGAACTGATCCGCGACGGCCTCGTCAGCATGCAGAAGCGCGGCGAGCTGAGCGAATCGGCCGACCCCGGCGAGCTCGCGGTCGCGATGCTGGCCGCGGTCCAGGGCGGCCTGCTGCTGAGCCAGGTACGACGCGATCCCGCGCCACTGCGGACGGCGGTCGACACGATGATCGCCCACCTCCACACCTTGACCAAGAGCTAGGCGAACAGGCCCGCGTTCTCGCGCACCCAGTCCTCCAGCGTCCGGGGCGCGCGCCCGGTGACCTGGGCGACGGTGCCGTTGACCGACGTCTCGTCGATGGTGCCGTCACCGAAGAAGCCCTCGATCGCGCTCGCGTACTGCGGCGGCATCGAGGCATGCAGCGCGTCGTGAGTCTCCGAACGGCTCATCGGGTACGCCGTCAACGCCCGGCCGATGCCCGCGCCGAGAATCGCGACCTGTTCGAGCGGTGTGAGGGCGACCGGACCGGTGAGCCGGAGAACCTCGCCATCGTGCCCATCCTGGAACGCACGCACCGCGACGTCCGCGATATCGCGCGGATGAATCGTGGACACCGGCACCTCGGGGAACTGCACCCGGATGACGTCCCCCGCGCGTACCTGGTCGAGCCACCGCAGCGTGTTGGACATGAAGGAGTTCGGCCGCAGGAACGTCCACTCCAGCCCGGACGCCTGCACCGCTTCCTCGGCCGCGTGGTGATAGGCGGCGACCGCGTTCGAGATGTCGGCGCTGTCGAGTGAGCTGCTGGACAACAGCACGACCTTCCGTACGCCGGCCCGCACCGCATTCCCCAGGAGTTCCTCGACCCGGTCGTACCCGCTGAGCAGAAAGATCCCGGTCACCCCGGCCAACGCATCGACGAACGAGTCCGGCTGGTTCAGGTCGCCGTACACAGGCTCGATGCCATCCGGCAGGGCAGTTTCCGACCGGATCACAGCGCGGCCCGCAAGACCCTGCGCCGCCAGTGATTGCACCACCGCGCCACCCGCGTTGCCCGTCGCGCCCGTGACCAGGATCATCTGCGCCCCCTCCTCGGATCTGAGCGCACAGCCTGCCACACGCCGAGAGTCATGAACCGGATCGAGTGCTGATCCGTAGAGGAGGGCAAGGAGAGGGGACCATGATGACCGGCACCGACACCGCGTGGGTCGCTCCAGCGAACGCGGACCAGTTGAAGGCGTGGGACACCACGGAAGGCGTGTTCTGGGCGGAGCAGGCGGAACTGTTCGAGCACAGCCTGGAGCGGTACGACGACTGGCTGCTGCGAGCGGCCGCGATCCGTGAGGGTGACCGGGTCCTCGATGTCGGCTGCGGTACCGGCAGTACGACGCGCGCCGCGGCCTGGCTGACCGGATCGGGTACGGCGCTCGGCGTCGACCTGTCCTCACCGATGCTCGCGGTCGCGGCCGATCGGGCCCGGGACACCGGAGCCGGGAACGCGACGTACCTCCAGGCCGACGCCCAGGTGCACCCGTTCCAGTCGGAGTCCTTCGACGTACTGCTCAGCCGCACCGGCTGCACGTTCTTCGGCGACCCGGTCGCCGCCTTCACCAACCTCGCGCGAGCGACGAAGCCCGGCGGACGCCTCGCCCTCCTGGTCTGGCAGCCGCCGAGCCAGAACCCGTGGTTCACCGAGCTCACCACCGCGCTCGCAGCCGGCCGAACGCTGCCCACACCGCCCCCGGAAGCCCCGAGCCCGTTCGCCCTCGCCGACCCGGCACGGGTCGCCGACATCCTCACCACAGCAGGCTTCGCCACCCCGGAATGCGAGGCTCTCAAGGAGCCCATGTACTGGGGTCCGGATGTACCAACCGCCCTCCACTTCACCCTGGGCGTGCTGGGCTGGCTGCTCGACGACCTCGACGCCGACGCCCGGACCCGGGCGCTGACCAATCTGCGCAGGACTCTCGTCGCGCACTACACCTGGGACGACGGCGTCACATTCCCGTCAGCGGCCTGGCTGGTCACCTCCCGCAAACTCGCGTAGGGCTGCTCGCAGTTCTGATCCGGTGCCAGGTGCGGGCACCCGACTTGATCACTACGTCGGTGCTCAGGTCCACGGTTCCCGCGGGGTCGTCCGTACGGACGCCGTTGATGGTGACGGCGCCCTGGCGGATCAGCCGGCGGAGCTCTGAGTTGCTGTCGCTCGGTCGGGCGGCGCGCAGCAGGTCCAGGGTTGTCGCGGTCGCGGCGGGCACGACGACCTCCGGGATGTCCTCGGGTTGGGACCGCTCGGAGAACGTTCGCTTGAACGCGTCCAGCTCGGCCTTCGCCGTACCCGCGCCGTGGTAGCGCGTCACCACCGCCGCGGCCAGCCGGAGCTTCGCGTCCCGTGCCTGCGGACCGCCGTGCGCGGCGGCGGACTCGAACGCGGCGACCGTGTCCAGGGGCAACTCGGTGTAGACGCGGGCGTAGGGCTCGACCAGCGAGTCGGGGATGCTCATGAGCTTGCCGAACTTGTCCCGTGGGCTGTCGGTCAGGCCGATGTAGTTGTTCAGCGACTTCGACTGCTTCGCGCGGCCGTCGATACCTGGGGTGATCGTCGTCGTGATCACCACCTGCGGCGGTGCGCCGAGCCGCTGCTGGAAGTGCCGCCCGAGTTGCTCGTTGAACAGCTGGTCCGACCCCACGATGGTGAGATCGCTGCACATCGCGAAGCTGTCGTAGCCCTGCAGCACTGGGTACACCAGCTCGTGGACGGCGATCTCGCGCCCGGCCGCGACCCGGTCCCGGAACATGTCCCGGCTCATCAACTGGGCCTGCGTGACCTGGGCGAACAGACCCAACAGCTCCGCCGCGCGCATCCCGTCGTACCACTCCGAGTTCCGCCGTACCTCGAATACCGCGGGATCCGTCCGCAGCACGAGTGACACCTGCTCGAGGAACGACGCCGCGTTCGCGTCGATCTCCTCCGGCGTCAGCACCGGCCGGGTCTCGGAGCGGCCGGTCGGGTCGCCGACTCGCGTGGTCAGGTCGCCGAGCAGGAACACGACCTGATGACCGAGGTCCTGCAGTTGCCGCATCATCCATAGGTTGACCGCGTGCCCGAGATGGAGGTCGGGTGCGGTGCAATCGACGCCGTACTTGATCCGCAGCGGCCGTCCGGATGCCAGCCGATCGCGCAGATCGTCCGCGCCGATGATGGAGTCGGTGGTACGTCGTAATCGGTCGATGACCGTGTTCACAGGGTTTCCTCTCGAGACGAGGCACCCTCGCGATCGACAGCGCCTCCGGGCAACAAAAAGACACAGGAACCGGGGGTTCCTGTGTCGGAGGCTCTGGGCGGAGCGAGGTGCGGGGACTACCGAATGCCGGCTCCTCCCAGAGCCGGTCGATACGCCACGCGTCGCTTGATCACCAGGTCACAGTAGCAGCGCCGAGCCGGACGAGGTATTGGGTTAACTCCAGCCGCTGCTGGAACAAGTCCGCCAGTTCCGGTGTCACCGGTTCGGCCAATCGCCCGACCGGCAGCGACAGCAACGCACTCCGCAGCAGCAGCGACCCGTCCAGTCCGGCCCGTACGTCGTCCGCCGCAACGGATCCGAATCCCTCGGCGACGAGCCCGGCGTGATACCGGTCGATGACGAGCTCCCGCAGTACGGCGAACTCCTCGACGCCGAGCGTTCCCTGGTGGGCCCGGCCGATCAGCAGCTGGCCGAGGTCGTCGCCGGCGGCAACCATTCCGCTGGGGGACCAGTCGACGGCGACGATGCTCTTGCCCTGCAGGAGCAGGTTTTGCGGGCACGCGTCGCCGTGACTGAGGACCTGCGGCCGGTCTGCGAGTTCGTCGAGGAGCGTGGGGATGTACGCGGCCAGGTCGATGAGACCACGGCGTACGTCGTCCGCCCCGGCGAGCAAGGGATGCGTCCAGGTCGCCTCGTCGAGCAGTGGCGGCAAGATGAGCGGGCGGACGAGTCCGTCGACCATCGCTCGCGTCAGGCGTTCCGGCGTACGGTCGACCGGTGCGGGGAGCGCGTCGTTCTTGGTCAGCCGGGCGTTGAGCCGGCCGAGGAGTTCGGCGGCGTCGCCGTACCGGTCGTGATCCCACGGGGAGTCGGTCGTCTCGACGTCTTCGAGGACCAGGATGACGTGATCCGGGTCCGGCTCCTGGACGTCGTACAGGGTGGGGAGACGGAGGCCGGCCGGGAGCGAGGAGGCCAGGCCGTCGAGGTAGACGTCGGCCTCGTAACGCCAGAGATCGGTGTCGAGGGCCAGGCTGCGGAACTCGTCGGGGAGCAGGGGGAGCACCTCCCAGTCGCGGTACGAGCGCAGCACCTTCACGAACCGCCCGTGACCGCGGTACAGACCGGCGGTTGTGGGCGAGCTCACGTCGTACGGCACCGGCTCGAGGCTGCTGAAATCCATACCACCGTTCTACGGACGACGGGCGCGGCCTACATCGGTAGGAATTGCCTATTCCGACTAGGCTCCGGAGTGTGACGAAGGAACGAGTTGTGCTGCTGGATGACGGTGGCCGGGCGATCGGGACCGAGGCCAAGGCGACGGTTCATCACGCGGCGACGCCGTTGCATCTGGCGTTCTCCGGGTACGTGGTCGATGCGGCCGGGCGGGTGCTGCTGACCCAGCGCGCCGCGGACAAGCCGACCTGGCCGGGCGTCTGGACCAACAGTTGCTGTGGGCATCCACTTCCGGACGAGCCGGTCCACGACGCGGTCCTGCGGCGGCTCGCCGACGAGCTCGGGATCGTCACGGACAGTGCCGAGCTGGTGCTGCCGGAGTTCCGGTACCGCGCCGAGATGCCGACCGGCGTGGTGGAGAACGAGCTGTGTCCGGTCTACCGGGTCCGCTGGACCGGCGAGCCCACGCTCAATCCCGCGGAGGTGGCGTCGTACCGCTGGGTCGACTGGGCTGCCGTGCGTGACGTCCCGGGTCTGTCCCCGTGGTGCCTCCTGCAACTCGACGAGCTCGACCGGCTAGGTCCGACGCCCGCGGACTGGCCGCTCGCGGACCCGGCGCTGCTGCCTCCGGCCGCCCGGCTATAGCTCTGCTCGAGCAGATCCGCGTGCAGTGCGACGGCTGCGGTACTCGCGTGACCCGCTGCCCCGATCGCGAACAGCGCCGGTACGGTCGTCGTGCCGACCGCGTAGACACCGGGCACTTCGGGCAGCTCGTCCCGCAGCCCGGTCGCGAGCACAACCGTCCGTGCCCGCACGCGACCGGAACCGTCACCATCGGCGCCGACCACGAAACCGAGCCCGTCCTCGTCCGGTGCCGGGTCCTCGACCCGGCTATCCCGGACATCCACGCCGTACTCCTCCAACTGCCGGCGTCCGATCGCGAGCAGTTCACCCGGTGACGGATCCTCCACACCCAGGTAGTTGTGCACGTGCGCAGCCGCCCGGTTGCGCGCCCGACCGTCGTCGAACAGCACCACCCGCCGCCGTGCCCGACCCAACGTCAGCGCAGCCTGCAGCCCCGCCACACTCCCACCGGTGACCGCCGCGTCATACAAAACCATTCGCCCATCATGGCAATCTGAGCAGATGGGCGTGATCGAAATTCTGCCGGTCGAGACGGACGCGGACTACGAGGCCTGGCGCCAGGTGCGGATCGCGGTCCTGCCGCACGAGCGGTGTCCGAGCGTCGCCGAGATGCGTGAGCTAGCGACACCGCAACGGTTGCTCCTGCTCGCGGCGCTGGATGGCAAGGTCGTCGCGAACGGCCTGTCGGATCGATCCAACGAGGCCGGTCGTGGGGTCGTTGCGCCGCGGGTGCGGCCGGAGGAGCGGCGGCGGGGCGTGGGTACGCGGATGTTGGTGGCGCTGGTTGAGCATGCCGAGGCTCAGGGCTACATCGTCGCCGGGTGCAACGCGGAGGACGAAGGGTCGCTGGCGTTCGCGCAGCGGTTCGGCTTCGTGGAGACCGGTCGGCAGGTCGAGCAGGTGCGTCCGATCGGACCCGAGCCTTGGCCGGAGCCGCCCACGACCTACGAGATCGTGACCGTCGCCGAGCGGCCGGAGTTGTGGGCGGCGGCGTACGAGCAGGTGGCCTTGCCCACCTTCCCGGACATGGATGTGCCCACCCCGCTGGACGTCTCGGCCGAGCAGTGGGCGACCGAGTGGATCAACGACCCGGCGGCCATGTTCGTCGCGGTCGCCGGCGAGAAGGTGATCGGCGTCGCGGGTCTGATGCTCGACACCGACAGGCCGGAGCGGGCCGAGGTGGCCTACACCGGTGTACGGCGGGAGTGGCGAGGCAAGGCGGTTGCGTCGACGCTCAAGCGCACGAGCATGGCCTGGGCAGCCGAGCACGGGATCAGCGAGGTCTACACCTGGACCCAGCAGGGCAATGACAAGATGCGCCGGCTCAACGAGCACCTCGGCTTCACCGATCGAGCCGTGAGTATCAACGTCCGCGCGGCCCTACCGCTGGAGCTCACGCAGGAGATCGGGGCCTGACCACGCGCGCCGGTTGACCTCGGCCTCGCGGATCAACGCCACCAGCTTGCGGTTCACAGGCGCCGGCTGCCGGAGGGAGTCTGCCAGCCGGACGACTTCGCCGTTCAGGTAGTCGATCTCGGTGGGCCGGCCGGCCTCGAGGTCCTCCCACATCGACGTCCGGGCGAGCGGGTCGATCGCGAGCATCTTCGCGGCGAGGCGGCGGAAGAGGAAGTCCGGCAGGCGGAGGATGGCGGGGAAGCGGCGCATCGGGACCGCCAGCAGCTGGGCCGGCTGGATGCCCGCGGCGTCCAGCAACCCGAGCGTCTCGGCCTGCGCCGCGGCCAGGCAGCGACGGTAGGCACGCTGCGAGAGCTCGTCGCGCAGCGGCAGGTTCGACAGCGCGTTGATCGGGTTGTTCAGGTTCAGCAGGAGCTTCGCCCACTGCACCGGGAGGATGTCGTCGTGCTGCTCGAGTGGCAGTCCGGCGCGCTCGAAGGCGTCCAGGTACGGCGCCAGCCCCGGATGACGCTGAATGTCGAGAGCACCCTCGGTGCCCTGGTGGAACACCCCGCCACCCCGGTTGAGCACGTTGAACGGAACCATCCCGGTCAGCACGACCTGATCGGTCAGCCGCTCCCGCAGCAGCTCACCGTTGCGTACGCCGTTCTGGAAGCTGACCACGATCGCTCCAGGCTTCAGCACGTCGGCCAACTCGGCCGCCGCGCCCTCGGTCGCAGCGGACTTCACCGTCACGAGCACGAGATCCGCCTCCGCGGCCGCCGCCGGCGAGGTCTCGTACCGGACGGTGTCGACCCGCAGATCCGCGCCGAGGTAGTCGGTCAGCCGCAGCCCGTGCTCGGCCAGTACGTCGGCCATCCGCTGCCGCCCGACGAACGTCACCGGGGCCCCGGTCGCGGCCAGCCGCCCGCCGACATAGCACCCGATCCCACCCGCGCCGTACACCACGATCCGCACGAGCTCACTGTACGGAAGGACGGGTAGTAGTCGGGCTCCCGCTCCGGCCGCACGCTCAGCGCCTGCCGGTGCACCCGCCTGCCACCCACCACTACCCGTTCTTCGGTACGCCGCTGCCCCGTGAACGCTAGTCTGAAGCGGTGGCGGAGGGGAATCTCCCCGTGCGGTTGTCGAGTTTCGTCGGTCGGGAGAGTGAACTGGCCGAGCTGGCGGAGCTGGTCGGGAAGCATCGGCTGGTGACGCTGACCGGACCCGGGGGCGGGGGCAAGACCAGGCTGGCGGTGACGCTGGCAGACCGGGTGCGCCCCCGGTACGCCGGAGTGCGCTGGCTCGGCCTGGCCACGACCACCCCGGGTGACGGCACCGCGGGTGTGCTGGCAGCGCTCGCCGACGTCCTCGAGTTGCCGGAGGCAACGGTCGCCGCAGCGACCAGGCGGCTGTGCAGCGGTCCCTTGCTGCTGGTCGTGGACAACTGCGAGCACCTGCTCGATCCCGTCGCCCCGCTGATCGGTGAGCTGCTACGGACCTGTCCGAAGCTCACCGTGCTGGCGACGAGCCAGGAGGCGTTGGGGATCGCGGGTGAGGCGGTGTTCGCCGTACCGCCGCTGGCCGAGGCTGCGACCCGCTTGTTCGTGGACCGTGCACAGGCGGCGTCGTACACTTTCGAGCGGACCGAGGGGAACGCGTCGGACATCGCCGAGATCTGCGCCCGGCTGGACGGCGTACCGCTGGCGATCGAGTTGGCCGCCGCGTGGATCCCGACCTTGTCTCCGGCCCAGATCGCGAGCCGCCTCGACGACAGCCTGGCCGTGCTGACGCGCGGCGACCGGGAGGCGATGCCGCGGCATCGCACGTTGCGGGATGCGCTGGACTGGAGTTGGGGTCTGCTGGATCCGCCGGAGCAGGAGTTGCTCGCGCAGCTCTCGGTGTTCCCCGGGAGCTTCAGCGTCGACGCGGTCGAGGCAGTCGCCGTACTGCGCGGACCTGACGTGCTGCAATCGCTGTCCCGGTTGGTGAATCGTTCGCTGGTGATGGTCCAGCAGGGCGACGAGGTGCGGTACCGGTTACTGCAGATCGTCCGGCAGTACGCGGCGTACCGGCTCGGTTCGGACCTCGGTCCGGCGCAGCGGCTGGCGGCCTACGCGCTGGACCTGATCGAGCGGGCGGCCGATCGGTTGGAGGGCGAGGAACAGCAGGAGTGGCTGGATGTGCTGCTGGCCGAGCGCCAGAACATCCGGGCCGTGCTGACCTGGCATGTGCAGCGCGAGGAGGCCGAGGCCGCGACCCGGATCGTGGTCGGGATGTGGTGGGCGTCGTACCTGCTCGGGTGGTACCGGGACGCCCGCGACTGGCTGGAGCGGGTGCTGGCGATGCCCGGCCCGGTTCCGCCGGAGCTGCGGGCGGATGCCCAGATCGCCCTCGGCACGATGGCCCACTTGCAGGGCGACGCCGAGCTGGCCACGGCCCAACTGCAGGCCGGATTCATCGCACAGAAGGCTGCCGGGGATCCGACGGCCGAGGCACGCGAGCTGCACTGGCTCGGTGGAGCCGCGATGCGACGTGGCGAGTACGACGAGTCCCGGCGACTCGGACAGCGGTGTATCGAGCTCTGGCGGAAGTTGGGCATCGAGTCGAACCTCTCCCGCGCGATCGACTACCTGGGCATGCGTGAGCTGCTCGCCGGGGAGCTCGACTATGCGGAAGAGCTGCTCCGTGACGCCCGCGCCCGCTACGAGCAGGACGGTGCGGGCGAAGGACTCGGGTGGACGACTGCTCTGCTCGGCGCGGTGCAGCACTACCGCGGTGACTCCGCGGCCGCCGCAATCCTCCTCACCGAGGCTCGCCAGATGGGCGAGCGCACGCGCCAGACCGTCACCCTGGCCTGGGCTCTCCACCTCTTGGGCTTGGAGGCACGCAAGTCCGGTCAGCTCACCGAGTCGAGAGACCTCCTCACCCAGAGCCTTCGTCTGCACCACGACTCCGGCAACCGCTGGCGAGTAGCCAGCTTGCTCGAGTCCCTGGCCACCACCGCCCTGGCTGAGAAGGACATCAGGCAAGCCGTCCGGTTGCTGAGTCATGCGGCCGCACTGCGGGAGAAGCTGGGGACTCCAGTACCGGCAGTCGAGGCCGCGGACGTCTCGACCACGCTGGCGGTGGCCCGCGACGCCCTGTCACCGGACGATTTTCGTACGGCGTGGACCGAGGGGGAGGTGTTCACGGTCGACAAGCTCACGGGGATCGAGCCAAGCGGTCGCCGGTCGGTGGTACCCCTCACGATCGCGGACACCCGAGTCGAGTCACTCCACGTGCAGGCCCTGGGTGCATCCGAAGTACGGCGCAACGACAGCGCGCTGGACGCCGCGGCCTGGGGCTATGCGAAGCCGCGCGAGCTGTTCTTCTATCTGCTGGGTTCCGGTCCGGTGACCAAGGCCCAGATCGGCGCGGAGCTCTGGCCGGACGCCTCCGCCCAGACCCTCCGGAACAGTTTCCACACCTGCCTGCACCAGGTACGCCGTACGCTCGGCCGCTCGGACTGGATCACCTTCCGCGGCGGCCGCTACGAGTTCAACCGGACCCTCGAGCACACGTACGACGTCGCGGACCTGGAGGGAGCCGCTGCCGCCGGGGACCTGGCCCGCGTGATCGCGCTCTACCAGGGCGACTATCTGGTCGACGTCGCCGGCGCCGCGTGGATCGACGACCGCCGGGAGGCGCTCAGGCAAACGTTCGAGCGATCCCTCCTCACGCTCGCCGACGCCCGCGCGACGGAGGGACGCGTGGAGGAGAGCATCGACCTCTATCAGCGGGCGGTCAGCCATGACCCCCTGCTCGAATCGGCACACCGCGCCCTCATCTCGCTGCACCTGATCCAGGGCGACCGTGCCGCCGCCGTCCGCCAGTACAACGTCCTGGCCGACCTGCTCGCCGCCGAGCTCCGGACCACCCCGAGTCCGCAGACCACAGCACTGCTCAGCTGAACCCCTAGCACTTCCCACAGCGCCGCCCACCAGAGTGTGCTGGGGGATTTGAGATCTATCTCGGGGGTTTTCTGATGGAGTTGCTGGAGCGGGAATGGGCGGTTCGTGCTGCCCTGACCGCGGTGGACGCGGACCATGGGTCCGTCGTGCTGCTGACCGGAGAAGCGGGGATCGGGAAGACGAGTGTGGTCCGTGAAGTGGCCGGCCGGCTCGGTCCGGCCACGCGGGTATTGCGGGGTGCGTGCGACGACATGCTCGCGCCGCCACCGCTCCAACCATTGCGCGACGCCGTACGTGGGACGGATGGGCCGTTGGCCCGGGCGCTGGCGGGCGGCCTGGACCTGTATGAGCCGGTGATCCAGGAGTTCGGCGGGTCGACGCCGACCGTGCTGGTGATCGAGGACGTGCATTGGGCCGACGACGCCACGCTCGACCTGCTCAGGTACCTGGCCCGACGCGTGGATCAGCTCCGGCTGGTGGTGATTCTGACCTACCGCGACGACGAGATCGACGCCCGGCACCCACTGCGCGTGCTGCTCGGCGCGTTGACCGACGTCACCGTGCATCGCGTCGTACTGCGGCCGCTCTCGGAGGACGCCGTACGGTCGATGGCTGTCGACGCCGGCCGTGAGGCCGACGATCTGTACCGCCTCACCAACGGGAACCCGTTCTACTTGACCGAAGCGCTCGCGGGCCCGGCGGACGCCGTACCCGCGACGGTCGTGGACGCGACGCTGGCCCGGCTGCGTACGTTGGACCAGGAGAGTGTCGGCGTGGTCGAGCTGCTCTCGGTGATCCCGCGGCCGCTCGGCCTCAAGTACGCCGAAGTTGTCGTAGAGGGCCGGATCGACGCCCTCACCCGGGCCGAGCGCCGCGGCATCCTCGAGGCACGCACAGGCGCGGTCGCGTTCCGGCACGAGCTGGCCCGGCGGGCGATCGAGCAGGCACTGCCAGTGATCCGGCGCCGCGCGCTGAACGCGCGGATCGTCGAACTGATCCTGGGGACCAACCACGAGCGGCTGCTCTATCCACTGGTGCACCACGCGGTCCGAGCAGGCGACGCCGACACGATCGTCGCGTACGCGCCCCGGGCGGCCCGCGACGCGACCGCGGCCGGTTCACACCGCCAGGCGCTCGCCCACTACGAAGCCGTCATCCCGTACGTCGGTCGGCTGCCGATCGCCGAGCAGGCCGAGGTGCTGGCCGGGTTCGCTTGGGAGCTGCACATCGCGCACCGCTTCCCGGAGGCGGTCGCCCGCTGTGCGGAGGCCGTGGACCTGTACGAGCAGCTGGGTGACGTCGTGCCGTTGACGGAGACGCTGCTGCAGCAGTCGCGGCACTGCTACCTGGCCGGCGCCACCGACGCGGCGCTGGCCGCGGTCGACCGCGCGTTCGAGGTTGCCCAGGGCAACGATGAGGTCTGGCCGGCGGCGGTCGCGTACCGGGGCATGATGATGGTGCTGACCGGATCGCCGGCGGCGGCCGCACCGGAGCTGGCGCAGGTGCGAACCCTCGCGCTCTCGACCGGGCGGACGGATCTGGCCGCGTTGTGCCTGAACTACACCGGCCTCGCGTGGTGCGATCTCGGTCGCCCGGGCGGGCTGGAGGCCCTGCGGATCAGCATCGACGCGGCCCTGGCGACCAGTGACTACGAGGCGGTCGCGCGCGGCTACACGAACCTGGTCGAGATGCTCTACCGCGCCCGCCGCTGGGACGAGCTGGATGCGACCATCACCGAAGGACTGGAGTTCACCCAGGAGCGTGGTTTCGGTTCGCACACCTACAACCTGGAGACGCATCGGGCGCTGCTGATGATGCGCCGCGGCGACCTGGCCGGCGCCGAGCACCACCTACGCTGGCTGATCGACACCGTCGACGAGCCGGGCATGCTCTCCGTCCTCAGTGCGTCGAGCCTCGGCCGGGTGCTCGCCCGGCGCGGCAACGAGGAGGCACGCGGTCTGCTGACGGACGCCTGGCAGCGCGCACGGGCACAGCGATCCGTCCTCGGTCTCGCGTACGCCGCGACGTCGTACGCCGAATGGGCCTGGCTGAACGACCGTCCGGAGATCGCCGACGAGATCCGCGACGACCTTGACGGGCACACGCTGGACGAACCGGCCTTCCGTGAGCTGGCCCGGTACCTGACGCTCGCCGACGCGAGCCGGACCGGCGGCTGTATCGAGGACCGCGGGCTTGAGTCCTGGGAGGACACGCCGTACGAGCGGGCGCTGGTCCTGGCGATGTCCGCGAGCCGCGAGGCAACCCTTGAAGGCCTGCAGATCCTGCTCGAGCTGGGGGCTGCGCCGGCGGCAGGCCTGCTGCGCCGCCGGCTGAAGGAGCTGGGGGTACGGCGGATCCCGCGAGGTGCGCAGACCCGGGGCCGGAAGAATCCGGCCGGCCTGACCGATCGGCAGCTGGACGTGCTGATGCTGCTGATGGACGGCATGACCAACGGGGAGATCGCCGAGAAGCTGGTGGTCTCGGTCCGGACCGTCGACCACCACGTCTCGGCGATCCTGTCCCGGCTGAACGCCCGGACGCGGCGGCAGGCTGCCGCCATCGCCCGGGAGCTCGACCTTCAGCTGACCGGGTGATTGCTGCGAATCGTGCCGGCCGGGTCGACTGCCTGCTTGATCGCGACCAGGCGCTGATGGACCGCCGCCGGGTAGAGCTCGGTGTTCGGCTCATCGGTGGAGAAGTTCGGCAGCACTCGGCCGGTGATCCACGGCGCCATCTTGGCCTGCACCGCCTCGATCGCGCCGCCGATCACCGGTGCCAGCGCCGGGTCGGCGACGATTCCGCCGAACAGAAGCAGGTACGGCTCCTCGATCACCCCGGCCGCACCGAGCGACTCGTCCGGCCGGGCGAACGCGCCGTCCAGGTGCCGGACCTCGAACACGAACAGCGGCGACTCGGGCGCTGCCGCCGCCAGCAGAGTGTCGATCGCGGCGTCGTCGAAGGAGGACAGCAGTACGGTCTTGAGTAACCCAGGCGTCGGGTCCTCCGGCTCCTCGGCGATCTTGCCCACCAGGTTGAGCGGGATCGGGGCCACCTGGTCCGAGACCGGATCGGCGATCGCTCGCAGCGGTGCGAGCAGCTTGTCCGCGTCCTCCGGCGTACCGAGGAACGTGCCGTCGACAGCGACGAACGACTTGCCCCGCACCGGATCCGGCACGAACGGCACATCGGGGAAGTGCAGCACCCAGGCCCACAGCGACAGCTCGTCCGGCGCGTACGTCGTGATCTCGGCGAAGGCCCGCAGGACGTCGCGGGCCTGCTCGAACGGCCACATCATCCGGCCGCCCTGGAGCTCCATGGCCGGCATCAGTTCGAGCTCCATCGACACCACGATCCCGAAGTCGCCGCCGCCACCGCGCAGCGCCCAGAACAGCTCCGGGGCCGACTCCTGGTTGACGTCGGCGATCACGCCGTCGGAGGTCACGAGCCGGACCGAACGCACCCGCTGGGCCGCTTGCCCGTACTTGCGCCCGAACCAGCCGACTCCGCCGCCGAGCGTGTAACCAACGACCGTCGTGTCACCGTTGCTGCCGGGCAGGCTGGTCAGCCCGGTCCCGGTCAGTGCGTCGTTCAGGTCCCGCCACCGCACTCCGGCGCCGACCCGGACGATTCCGGCGTCCAGGTCGAGCTCGATCTCGGTGAGGGCGCCGGTGCGGAGCAGGATCGTTCCGTTGACCGCCGGCGACGCGCCGTGCCCGGTCGGCTGGGCCATCACCGCGAGGCCGTGCTCGTCGGCGTACCGGACCGTGGCGACGATGTCGTCAGTGCCGGCCGCCTCCACGACGGCGATAGGTTGCTGGTCTACGAGCAGGTGCCACGCGCGTCGTGCGGCGTCCCAGCCCGGGTCGCCCGGCAGCACGACCGAGCCTTTGATCAGTTCA
This sequence comes from Kribbella sp. NPDC026596, assembly GCF_040638415.1. NCBI lineage: Bacteria > Bacillati > Actinomycetota > Actinomycetes > Propionibacteriales > Kribbellaceae > Kribbella > Kribbella sp. NPDC026596. Next base: position 87,208 of record NZ_JBEZYF010000001.1, read on the forward strand.
CGTAATCCATTCATGCCTTCGTTTGTACGGCGATGCCCATTCCCGGCTCATCGGCAAGAACTACCTATCTCTAGTGCAACCGGACCCGCGGATCCAGGACGGCGTACGCGATGTCGACCAGGATGTTCGCGACCACGACCGCAGCCGAGGCGAACAGCACGATGCCGATGATCACCGGCAGGTCCTGCTGGTTGATCGCGACCACGGCGGTCTGGCCGAGCCCCGGCAGGCTGAACACGGTCTCCGTCACCACCACACCGCCGATCAGCTGGCCGAGGTCGATGCCGAACTGCGTCACCACCGGCGTCATCGCGCTGCGCAGGCCGTGCCGGACGATCACCCGGCTCTCCCGGATGCCCTTCGAGCGCGCGGTCCGGATGTAGTCCTCGCCGAGCACGTCCAGCATCGACCCGCGGGTCAGCCGGGTATAGGTTGCCGCCAGCAACAAAGCCAGCGCTATCCATGGCAGGAACAGATGCTGGAACCACGCCCCGGCTCCGGCGGACAACGGCGAGTAGCCGCCGGCCGGGAACCAGTGGTATCCGGCCAGCGTGAGCCGGAAGTAGAGGAAGTACAGCAACAGCAGCCCGAGCAGGAACGACGGGAACGAGTAGAAGAACAACGAGAACAACGTCAGCCCGCGGTCCGCCAGCGACCGCGGATGCACCGCCGAGATCACCCCGTTGAAGACGCCGAGGGACAACCACAGTACGGCGGCGCCGAGCGCCAGCGACACCGTGATCGGCAGCGCCTGCCCGATGATCGTGGTCACCGGCACCTGGTGGTAGTAGTCGTACCCGAGGTTGCCCTTCACCGCGTTCTCGACGAAGTGCAGGTACTGCTTCCAGACCGGCAGGTCCAGCCCGAGCCGGTGCTTGATCAGGGCAATGGTCTCCGGCGTCGCCTGCCGGCCGGCCAGCGTCTGCGCCACGTTGCTCGGAGCAACGAAGAACAGGCCGAACACCGCGATCGTGATCAGCCACAGGACCAGGATGCCGTGCCCGATCCGGCGTAACAGAAAGACAGCCATGACTAGGTCCGATCCGCGCGTGGGTCGAAGGCGTCCCGGACACCGTCGCCGAACAGGTTGAACGCGAGCGTCGTGATCAGCAGTGCCAGACCGGGGAACAGGATGAACCACCAGGCGGTCGTGTAGTAGTTCTGCGACGCGCTGATCATCCCGCCCCAGTCAGCCGTTGGCGGAGGCAGCCCGAGCCCGAGGAACGACAACGTCGCCTGGGTGACGATCACCACCGGGATCAGCAGCGTGGTGTAGACGATCACCGGCGCCAGCACGTTCGGCAGGATGTCGACGAACATGATCCGCTTGTCACCCGCGCCCAGTGAGCGCGCCGCCTCGACGAACTCGCGTTCGCGCAGCGACAGCACCTGACCGCGCACGATCCTGGCGACGGACGCCCAACTGAAGCAGCCGATCACCAGGACCGTTACCGTCAGGCTCGGTCCGGTGACCGACACCAGCGCGATCGCGACGAGCAGGAACGGTACCGACAGGACGACGTCGATCAGTCGTGCGAGGACTGTGTCGGTGATCCCCCCGAGGAACCCCGCCGCGAGCCCCAGCACGACTCCGATCGCCACCGTGATCGCGGTCGCGATGACGCCCACGAGCAGTGACACGCGAGCGCCGTACGCGATCCGTACCAAGATGTCCCGGCCGAGGTCGTCGGTCCCCAGCCAGAACGTTCCGTTCGGTCCGCGCGGCAGGCCGTCCGGAGTCAGCCCGATGTCGCGGTACTGCTCGTTCGGCGGGTGCCCGGTGATCGCGGCGAACACCGGCGCGAAGATCGCCATCAGCACGATCAGCAGGATCACCACCAGCGAGATCATCGCCACCTTGTCCCGCCGCAACCTCCGCAGCGCCAAGACGAACGGACTACGCCCCTCGATCGCCGGCGCCTCACCCGTGACATCAACCATCTCGATCGCCGTGGTCATGGGGCCTCCCGGCCTGGACTGAGGAGTGGAGGGAGCGCAGCGACTGGAGCGACGAGGGAAGGCCGGGAGTTCAAGCCCCATGACCCTGCCGGCGCCGAAGGCCCGGCCAAAAGCACAGTCATGATGCCTTCAAGTCCGGTACGGCGGTGGACAAGTCCTCGCCCAGGGTCAACGGATAGAAGCACGCGGTCCGGTGGTTGCCGGAGTCATCCAGGACCGGCTGGAGTGGTGGTTCGCCGGATGCACAGTCGGCTCGGGCTTTCGGGCACCGCGTGTGGAACCTGCACCCCTCCGGCGGGTTCGTCGCGGCCGGGATGTCGCCCCCGAGAATGATCTGCTCACGGCTGTCGGCCGTGTCCGGATCGGCCACCGGCAGCGCGGACAGCAGCGCGCGGGTGTACGGATGCCGGGTCTGGCCGAACAACTCGTTCGTCGGCGCGAGTTCGACGATCTTGCCCAGGTACATCACCGCGATCCGGTCACTCACGTGCCGGACCACGGACAGGTCGTGCGAGATGAACACGTAGGTCAGGTCGAACTCCTTCTGCAGATCGGCGAGCAGGTTGATGATCTGAGCCTGGATCGACACGTCCAGCGCCGACACCGGCTCGTCGCAGATCACCAGCTTCGGCCGCAGGGCCAGCGCCCGGGCCACCCCGATTCGTTGCCGCTGGCCACCGGAGAACTCGGCTGGGAACCTGTTGTAGTGCTCAGGGTTCAACCCGACCAGCGCCATCAGCTCCTGGACCTTCCGCTTCCGTTCCGCACCCGACGCGATGTTGTGGATGGCGAACGGGTCCCCGATGATCGAGCCGACCCGGCGACGAGGATTCAGCGAGCCGTACGGGTCCTGGAAGATCACCTGGACCTCGCGCCGGATCGGCCGCATCGCCCGGCGTGACAACGTGCTGATCTCGGCGCCGTCGAACCACACCGAGCCGGACGTCACGTCGTACAGATGGGCCATGCAGCGGGCCAGGGTCGACTTGCCGCACCCCGTCTCGCCGACCAGGCCGAGCGTCTCGCCCTTCTTCACCTCGAGAGACACCCCGTCGACCGCCCGGACCACCTCCCGCGCCTGCGTGGGGAACTCCTTGCGGACGTCCTCCACCTTGAGTAGTACGTCGTCGTTCATGACGCGATCGCCTCGTTCTGTTCGTGGGGCAGCCAGCAGGCCGACTGGTGCCTCGGATCGCGGGCGACGTCGGTCAGCGGCGGTGCCTCGGTGCGGCACTTGTCGAACACGTGCGGGCAGCGGGACGCGAACGGGCACCCGGCCGGCAGGTTGATCAGGCTGGGCGGCGTGCCCGGGATCGGGGTCAGCCGATCGCCGCTGCGGGCCGGCAGCGAGGCCAGCAACCCTTGGGTGTACGGGTGCTGGTTGCGGTAGAAGATGTCGCGGCGTGGCGCCCGTTCCATCACCGCGCCGGCATACATCACCACCACCTCGTCGGCCATCTCGGCCACCACCCCGAGATCGTGGGTGATCAGGATGATCGCCGTACCGAACTGCTCCTGCAGCCGGCGCATCACGTTCAGCACCTGGGCCTGCACGGTCACGTCGAGCGCGGTGGTCGGCTCGTCCGCGATCAGCAGCGCCGGGTCGAGCGCCATCGCCATCGCGATCATCACCCGCTGCCGCATCCCGCCGGAGAACTGGTGCGGGTAGTCGTCGATCCGCTCGGCCGCGCGCGGGATGCCGACCAGGGTGAGCAACTCGGCGGCCCGTGTCCGGGCCGCCTGCTTGCTGATCACCCGGTCGTGCGCGCGGATCATCTCGACGATCTGCCAGCCGATCCGATAGTGCGGGTGCAGGCTGGACAGCGGGTCCTGGAAGATCATCCCGATCTGGGCCCCGCGCAACCGGCGCAGGGTCGACTGATCGGCGGTGATCAGGTCGGTTCCGTCGAAGAACGCCGTACCGGAGACCTTGGCGCCGCGGGTCAGCCCGACGATGGTCTGGGTGGAGACGCTCTTGCCGGAACCGGACTCGCCGACGATCGCCAGCGTCTGCCCGGCCTCCACGTCGAACGACAGGCCCCGGACGGCGCGGACGGTGCCGTCCGGGGTGTCGAAGGAGACCCGGAGGTCCCTTACTTCAAGCAGTGTCATGAGATCTCCCGGCCAATAGCGCGGTCATGGGGCCCTCCCGTCCTTGACTGAGGAGCGTAGGGAGCGCAGCGACTGGAGCGACGAGGGAAGGACGGGAGGCAAGGCCCCATGACCCTGCCGGCGCCGAAGGCCCGGCCAAAAGCACAGTTCTAGCCGCCCTGCTTGCCTGTGGACAGCCACACGTTGGTCGGGTCGAACATCTGCAGCGCCGGCACGTAGACGGCGTTGTTGACCTGCGGCGCGTGGTAGTTCGCGTTCTTCGGGTTGGTCAGCGGGAAGAACGGCGCGTCGGCCATCACCTGCGCGTCGGCCTTGGCCCACAGGTCCGCCGCCTGGTCCTCGCTGGGCGCCTTCTCGGCCTGGTCGATCAGCGCGTTCGTCGCCGAGCTGCTGTACAGCCCGAAGTTGCTGCCGATCGGCGGGTACGACGGCTCACCGGAGAACAGCGGGTTGAAGAACGACAGCGCCGCGTTGCCGTACCAGTCAGCACCCCAGCCGGCCAGCGACAGGTCCCAGACCCCACGCTGCGCGACCGTCGGCACCTGCAGGTACTTCACGTAGAAGTCTGCGTTCGGCGACGGTACGCCGACCACCGTGATACCGGCCTTGGACAGGTCCTGCTGAACCGTCTGGAAGGACTTGCTGCTGCCCTCGGACGCGTTCCGGTACAGGAACTTCAGCGTCAGGTGCGGGAAGCCCGCCTCGGCCAGCAGTTGCTTGGCCTTGTCCGGGTTGTACGGGTAGGGATCGATCTGCTTCGAGCCGACGATGTTGTCCGGCAGGACATGCGTCAGCGGCGGGTTGATCGTCGGACCGCCGAGCACCTGCAGGATGTGGTCGCGGTTGATCGCGTAGCTGATCGCCTGCCGCACCTTCACGTTCGCCAGTGCCTTGTTGTTGTTCGGCGACGCGGTGTTGTAGATGACGTACGGGTTGGTGGACGCGGTCATGCCGAGGTTCAGGTTCTTGTCCTTCTTCGCGAGCAGCCCGGGCAGCTGCGACGGCGGCGGCTGGACGTCCCACTCGAGGTCGGCGGTCGGGGTCCCGGTCTGCAACTGCTGCTGGATCGAGTCCTGACTGACCGTCTCGTTCACCACGATCTTGTCGACGTACGCCTTGCGGACCGGGTCGGTGGACGCGTTCCAGGCCGGGTTGCGCGAGTACGTGATCGACTTGGTCGGGACCCAGGAGTCGACCTTGTACGGGCCGTCGGACGGGTAGTGGTTGCCGAGCTCGGTACTGGCCGGCAGGTACTTGAGCGACTCGACCGGAGCCGGCGAGAACGCGGTCAGGGTCAGCATGTCGACGAAGTACGTGGCCGGCTGGGTGAGGTGGAACTCGACCGTGGTGTCGTCCTTGGCGACCACACCGGGCAGCGGCGTCTTGTCGATGTAGGCCTGGATCGCGGCCGGCGTCTTGGCCACCTTGGCGAAACCGTCCGCGAAGGCCTTGTACCCGACGATCAGGTTGGCGAAGTCGGGGATGCCGCCGAACGGCTGCACCGGGTTCGCGGTCCGCTTGACTCCCCGGACCATGTCCGCGGCGGTCACCTGGCGGGCCGGCGTGGTGTTCCACTGCGCGCCCGGGCGGATCTTGATCGTGTAGGTCTTGCCGTCGGCACTGATCCCGCCGTTGGCCGCGGTCGGGATGTCGGTGGCCAGGTCCGCCACCGGCTTGGTGTTGTCGGTGCCCGGATCGGCCGGGTAGGTGAACAGCTGCCGGCTCCACATTCGCAGGTTCAGGTACCCGACGGAGTAGTAGCTGAGGTTGGGATCCATGTAGTCGACATCGCCGGCCCCGAGCATGTTCAGGGTGCCGCCGGTGACCGGCGTGGCAGCGGTGCCTCCGGATCCGGATGCCGATCCGCCGTCGTTGCTGCAGGCGGCGAGCACGAGACTCGCCACGGCGGCAAGGGATACTGCCGCCAGCCGTCTTCTGGCCATTGGTCCTCCTCCGGGACTCGATAGCGCCGAAGTTAGGACTCCCGGGCGCGGCCGGATCCGCGATCACGCAACCGTCAACGAGTTGTCACCTCGGGCGCGCGGGGACATGACGGTTTCATGACGCTCGTAACCCTGGCGGTGAGCGACACTGGGTGCGTGGCACACAGCCTGCTGTTGGTCGACGACGAGCCGCGCATCCGGCGGGTGCTGCGGCTCGCCCTGGAGGACGAGGGGTACCAGGTCGCCGAGGCGGCCAACGGGTACGACGCTCTGGCTGCGCTCCGCCGGGTCCAGCCCGACGTGGTGCTGCTGGACCTGATGCTGCCGGACCGGGACGGATTCACGGTCTGCCGCGAGATCCGCCGTACCAGTGACGTGCCGGTCATCATGGTGACCGCGCGGACCGATAGCCACGACGTGGTCGCCGGGCTGGAGGCGGGAGCGGACGACTATGTGACGAAGCCGCTGGTGGCCAAGGAGCTGTCGGCCCGGATCCGGGCGCTGCTGCGGCGGGTCGAGCCGGGCAACGCGCGGCAGTCCGACCTGCTCGAGGTCGGCGACCTGCGGATCGACGTTCCGGGGGCGGAGGTGACCCGCGACGGCGCCGTACTGCCGTTGACCCGGACCGAGTTCAAGCTGCTCGCCGAGCTGGCCGGTGCCGAGGGCAAGGTGCTCTCCCGGGAGCAGCTGCTCTCGAAGGTGTGGGGCTACGGCTACTTCGGCGACAGCCGGATCGTCGACGTCCACATCCGGCGCCTCCGGCTGAAGATCGAGCACGACCCGGCCAGCCCGAAACACCTCGTCACCGCCCGCGGTCTGGGCTACCGACTGGTGAGCTGACCTTGCTGGGACGGTTCAGCCTGCGCGGTCGGGTCATGCTGGCGTACGGCCTGCTGGCGCTCGGGCTGTCGACGGCTCTGGCGCTGGTCACCTGGGGCGTGGTCTCGAACTACCTGACCGAGCAGCGCGAGTCGTCCGCGGTGGTCGAGACGGCGGACAACGCCGCGGCGCTGCACTACGGGCTGTTCGGCGCGCCCCAGCCCTGCCACCCGGCCCGCGAACGCGCGGAGTGCGGCAGCCCGACGCCGAACCAGGACGTCAGCGTGATGGATCTGCTGAACACGCTGCCGTCCACCGACTCCGCGGCCTCACTGCTGTACTTCGACGATCAGTGGTGGTCCCTGACCGGCAAGCCGGCGGACCTCCCGCCCGACCTGATCGCGACTGTGCGGGCCGGCGCTACCGCCCATCGCCGGATCGACGTGAGTGGGCAGCAGGTGCTCGCGGTCGGCGTACCGATGACGCGGCCGGGGGAGGCGTTCTTCGAGTGGCACCCGCTCGACAACCTGGACAACACGCTGCGGACGTTGAAGATCACGCTGATCGTCGCCGCACTCGTGACCGCGATGATCGGCCTGGCGGTCGGCCGGCTCGCGAGCACGCTGGCGCTGCGGCCGCTGGCCGAGCTGACCCGGGTGGCGGACGCGGTCGCGCGCGGGAAGCTCGATGCCCGGCTGCAGGCCGAGAACGACCGGGATCTGGGTGGGTTGGCGCGGTCGTTCAACCAGACCGCGGCCGATCTGGAGCGCCGGGTGGCGGCGGACGCGCGGTTCGCGGGCGACGTCAGCCATGAGCTGCGGACGCCGCTGATGACGATGCTGAACTCGATGCAGCTGATCCAGAACCACCGCGCCGAACTGCCCGCGGCGGTGCGGGAGCCGGTCGAACTGCTCGGGTACGACCTGGACCGGTTCCGGCGGCTGGTGATCGACCTGCTGGAGATCTCCCGCGACGACGGTGGTGACCAGGGCAGCCGGGAGATCGTTCGGATCGCCGACCTGGTCCGGGCCGCGGCCGACGCCACCGCCGGGCGGGAGGTGACCACGGTCGAGCCCGAGGCCGAGGGGTTGATCCTGCAGGCCGACAAGCGACGGCTCGAGCGAGTGATCGCGAACCTGGTCGAGAACGCCGAGGATCACGCCGGCGGCTGCAAGGGCGTCGGTGTCGAGGCCGGCGGTCTCGGCGTGATCATCACCGTCGACGACGCCGGCCCCGGCATCGCCGCCGAGGACCGCACCCGCATCTTCGAACGCTTCGGCCGCGGCGAAACCTCCGGCCGAGGCCGCGGCGTAGGCCTAGGCCTGGCCATCGTCGCCCGCCACGTCCAATGGCACGCCGGCACCATCCGCGTCGAAGACCGCCCCGGCGGCGGCGCCCGCTTCACCGTCGAACTCCCCGCGAAAATCAGCTGACGGTTCTTGTCCGCCCAGCTACCGTGAACGCATGGCTACTTGCCTCTGTGTCTAGCTGTGGACCCGCTTCCGCGCCAGAAGTGTGTCCTTTAGCTATCACGGAGAGTAACCATGATCACCGTCCGCGGTGTAGATATTCGCGTCGGCGCCCACCTGCTGCTGTCCGACCTCTCGTTCCACGTCAGCCCGGGCGACCGCGTCGGGCTCGTCGGCCGCAACGGCGCCGGCAAGACCACCCTGATGAAGACGCTGGCCGGCGAAGAGCGCCCGGCCGCGGGTTCGATCACCGTGTCGGGTTCGATCGGCTACCTGCCGCAGGACCCGCGCGCCGCCGACCCCGCCGTCACGGTCACGGCACGCATCCTGTCCGCGCGCGGCCTCGACGTCGCCGTCCGCAAGCTTCGCGAGGCCGAGTCGGCGATGAGCACCGCCGACGGCGAAGCCCAGGAGCGCGCGATGGCGGCGTACGCCAAGGCCGAGGCGCAGTTCCAGGCCGGCGGCGGGTACGCGGCCGAGGCGGAAGCGGCCCGGCTGGCGGCCGGCGTCGGCCTGCCCAACCGCGCCCTCGAGCAGCCCATCGGCGAACTGTCCGGCGGCCAGCGCCGCCGGGTCGAGCTGGCCCGGATCCTGTTCGCACAGCACGACACGCTGCTGCTCGACGAGCCGACCAACCACCTCGACGCCGACTCGGTGCTGTGGCTGCGGTCCTTCCTGCTCGGCTACCCGGGCGGCCTGATCGTGATCAGCCACGACCGCGAGTTGCTCAAGGCAACGGTCAACCGGGTGTTCCACCTGGATCCGCAGCGCCTCACGATCGACCTCCACAACACCGGCTGGACGAAGTACCTCGAACAGCTGGAGACCGACGAGCGCCGCCGGACCCGGGAACGCCACACGGCCGAGCGCAAGGCGGCGGTCCTGCACGCCCAGGCGGCGAAGATGCAGGCCGGCGCCAACACCGCCGTCGCCGCCAAGAACATGGCCCGGCGCGCGGACAAGATGCTCGCCGACCTGGAGCCGGTACGCCGGTCCGCCCGAGTGGCCCGGATCCGGCTGCCCGAGCCGGCGCCGTCCGGAAAGACCCCGCTGACCGCCGTCGGCCTGAAGAAGGCGTACGGCGCACTGCAAGTCCTGGACGGCGTCGACCTCGCCGTGGACCGGGGGAGCCGGGTCGTCATCCTCGGGCTGAACGGTGCGGGTAAGACCACCCTGCTCCGACTGCTCGCGGGTCGCGAGGAGCCGGACGCCGGCCAGGTCGTGCCCGGCTACGGGCTACGGCTCGGGTACTTCGCCCAGGAGCACGACACCCTGGACCTGGCCGGTACCGTCCGGCAGAACCTGGCGTCGGTCGCGCCCGGCCTGACCGACGGCGAGGTCCGCAACGTGCTCGGTTCGTTCCTGTTCAGCGGAGACGACGCGGACAAGCCGGCGCATGTGCTGTCCGGTGGGGAGAAGACCCGCCTGGCGCTGGCCGGCCTCGTGCATTCCGGCGCCAACGTGCTGCTGCTGGACGAGCCGACCAACAACCTGGACCCCGCCTCCCGCGACGAGGTCCTCGGGGCGGTCGGCAGCTACCCCGGCGCGATCGTCATGGTCACCCACGACGAGGGCGCCATCGAGGCCCTCCGCCCCGACCGGGTGCTGATCCTCCCGGACGCCACCGAGGACCTCTGGACCGACGACTACCTGGATCTGGTGTCGCTGGCCTGATCGTCAACCCTGGGGTTGAGACCCGGTTCCACCCGGGTCTCAACTCCGGGCTGAGGTCTCCGGCGCCCGATCCGGGGAGTGTTGTCACCGACAACGAAACCTCCTCGGGGAAGGAACCCAGAAATGTCGTCCGGACTGATCATCGGGATCTTGGTGGGACTGTGGGTGCTGGTGCGAGTCGTCGGCCGGCAGATCACCGGGTCGCTGGTCACCCAGCGGCAGTTGCTGCTGATGCCGGTGATCCTGCTCGGCATCGGCGTACTCTCGCTGTCCTCGGCGCTCGGCGGCGCGTCCACCGGGGAGCTTGCCTTCCTCGGGCTGGACTGCGTCATCCTCGTCGGCCTCGGGCTCGCTCGCGGTGCCAGCATCCGGCTGGAGCGGCGTACGGAAGGCCTGTACCAGAAGGGGACTGGCGCCACGCTAGGACTCTGGCTGCTGACCATCGCGCTGCGCGTCGGCGCCGCGTTCGGGTCGGCCGCGATCTGGCCGGACGGCAAGCTCAGCCACGCGACGCTGGCGCTGACCATCGGCCTCACCATCGCCGCGCAGAACGTGATGATCTACCGTCGGGCGCTCAACCTGCACATCCCGTTCGCGGTCGAGCGGGCATGATGACTGTATGAGCCTCACGCTTGCGGGCCAGGTGCGGTACTCCTCCGTACCTGGCCTCCTGCTGCGTGCGGTCCCCGGGGTGCTCACGATCATCACCGTGGTCTTCGCCGTACGGCGGCAGCACGAGCATCGGCTGCCGTTCCCGATGGTCGTCGTCCTCGGTGTGATCGTTGTCATCAGCAACGTTTCGCTCTTCCGGCTCCGGCATGGCGAACCCCCCGGATCGGCGAGTTACGGCCTGGTCGTGTTCGCGGTGGCCGGATCGCTGCTGTGGTACGCGCTGCCGGCGAGTCCCTTGCTCCTGCTGCCGTTCTGGGTCACCCGGGCCGCGGTCCGTTACTACCGGGCCGGACCGCTCGAGTGGGTGATCGTCGCGGTGGGGGTCTTCGGCGCGAGCATCCCGCTGTACGTCACCACGCGGTCGGGTCCCGGCGCCCTCGGGGTCGTGTTCGGGCTCACGGCGCTGGTGCTGTCCGCTGTCAACCGCCGGAACCGGGAGACGCAACTCGAGGAGCTCGAGGTCTCGCTGGCCCGGAAGCAGGCTGCGATCGAGGAGCACAGTCGCGCCGGCGCCCTGGCCGAACGAGCCCGGATCGCTCGCGACGTGCACGACGTACTCGCACACTCCCTGGCCGGACTGTCGTTGAGTCTGCAGGGAGCGCGGCTGATGCTGGTTCGGGACGGTGCTTCGTCGGAGGCGATCGAGCAGGTGACGCGGGCGCAGGGTCTGGCGGCCGAAGGACTGGCCGAGGCGCGGCGGGCGGTGTCGGCATTGCGTGAGGATGCGGTTCCCGACGTACGGGCGCTGGGCGACCTCGTCACGGCGTACCGGCTGGAGAGTGGGGCGACGGCGGACTTCGAGGTGAGCGGTGTGGAGCGGGAACTGCCCGCGGACGTGATGAGCACGCTGTATCGCACGGTCCAGGAGGCGCTGGTGAACACCCGCAAGCACGCGCCGGGCGCTCCGGTCGTCGTGAAGCTGTCGTACGGCGAGGAGGTCCGGCTGACGATCTTGGATCGGCCCGGGAGGAGTCCGGGGCGGGCCGCGCCCGGGGGTTATGGTCTGCTCGGCATGCGGGAACGGGCCGACCTCGTCGGCGGTTCGCTGGAGGCCGGCCCGGCGTCCGACGGCTGGCGGGTGGAACTGAAGGTGCCACGATGAGTGCGGTACGGGTGGTGGTCGCCGATGACCAGAGGGTCGTCCGGGACGGGCTGGTCACGTTGCTCAAGCTGCTGCCGGGCATCGACGTCGTTGCGGCTGGATCCGACGGCGAGGAGGCCGTTCGGTTGGTTGCCGAGCACAACCCCGACGTCTTGCTGGTGGATCTGCGAATGCCGAACTGCGACGGCGTGGAGGCGACCGGCCGGGTGCGCGCGGACCACCCGGGCACGGAGGTCGTCGTACTCACGACGTATAGCGATGACGACTCGGTCCTGTCAGCGCTCCGGGCCGGTGCGCGCGGCTACCTGACCAAGGACGCCGACGCCGAGTCCATCGGCCGTGCGCTGCAGGCGGCGGCCGCCGGTCAGTCCATCGTCGACGCCGACGTCCAGCGCCGCCTGATCGAAGGTGCCGCCACTCCCAAGCCCGCCGACCCGACGGACACCGGCCTCACCCCACGCGAGATCGAGGTCCTCCGCCTGATCGCCGACGGCCTCTCCAACACCGAGATCGCCCGCCACCTGGTCGTCAGCGAGGCGACGGTCAAAACCCACATCAACCACCTCTTCGCCAAAGCCAACCTCCGCGACCGAGCCCAAGCCGTCGCCTACGCCTACCGCCTCGGCCTCGCCTGACTGATCGCATCCACCAGCAAATCGAGGTGCCCGCGGTGCTGCGCCGTCTCCTCGATCATGTGCAGGTAAATCCAGCGCAGGCTGACCAACTGCCCGCCGAACGACCCTCGAACCGCCCGTACGTCGAGCGAGTCGAAGCGCCTCGTGATCCGCCGACTGGCATCACAGGCACTCAGGTAGAGCGCACGCAGCTCGGCCACCGAGTTCTCGGCCGCCGAGTGGATCTCCCAGTCCGGGTCCTGGTCGAAGGGGGCCGATCGCCACGGCTCGGCGGATGGCACGTCGAGGAGCTCACCGCGTGGGCGATCTGGAAGTACGCTCGCATCGAGGAGAAATGGCCCGTCCGCCTAGTTCATGGATGCGAACCTTGTCTGATATACCGAACGCATGAGTGACGCTGACAGGCCGGCGGTGAAGTCAGCAGCCCGGACCGTGGAGCTGCTGGAGGCGTTGGCGCAGGCCCAGCGCCGGCTGACGTTGACCGAGCTCGCCAGTCAGCTCGGCTATCCGAAGTCGAGCATCCACATGCTGCTACGGACGCTGGTCGGAGCCGGCTGGGTCGAGTCCGACGACCGCGGCACGGCGTACGGCATCGGCGTCCGCGCGCTCCTCGTCGGGACGGCGTTCCTCGACCGGGACGTGGTCAACCAGGTCGCGACCCCGCACCTGGCCGCGTTGCGCGCGCATCTCAACGAGACCGTTCATCTGGCCCGGCGCGACGGTGCCGACGTGGTCTACCTGGCCAGTCGCGAGTCGATGCACATCCTGCGGAGCGGGTCCCGGGTCGGTCGCCGGATGCCGGCGCACGCGACCGCGATCGGCCAGGTATTGCTGGCACAACTCTCGCCCGAGCAGGTCGACGACCTGATTCCCGCCGAGCTCGAAGCCGAGACCCAGCACACGATCGGCGACCGCAAGGCGCTGGCCCTCGAGCTCCAGGACGTTCGCGTACGGCGCTGGGCCGCGGAGCGCGAGCAGGACACCCTCGGCCTCGGCAGCATCGCGGTGGCGATCCCGTTCGGCCACCCGGCGTCGTACGCACTCAGCTGCTCGATCCCGCTGACGCGCTTCACCGACGCCCACCAGCGCGACGTCGTCCAGGCGCTGCTCGAACACGCCGAGGAAATCGGCGGCACCCTGCGCCGACTCCCCAGCGCCTGAACCCCGCCGCTCCCACCCGCAGGTACCTGCCTTGCTGATCCCTGCGCACTCCAACCGTTGACACCTGTCCGGGACACCGCTTACCTTCATCGTCGTTCAGTATCACAGACATTGTTCATGTATGTGAACTCGATGGAAGGACCGCCCATGCTCGGTTCGGCTCGGAAGGTGCTCGCGGTGGTCGTCGCCGGAGTGCTGGCCGCCGTTCAGCTCGGATCACCCGCGCAGGCGGCGACTGATCCCGGGATCGTCTTCACCGCCCCCGTCGCCGCCGACGGGATCACCGCCTGGCCGGGGGACCCGGACAAGACCCCGGAGCACGCGGCGTCGAGCCGGCTCGGGGTGCCGTGCTGGCAGACCAGCAACGACCTGAAGGACCAGTACATCTACCTGAACATCGACGTGGCCCGGATCCCGGCCGGCGCAACCGACGCGGTGCTTACGGTGAACTACTTCGACACCCCGGGCCAGCAACTCACCGCGCAGTACGACAGCGTCAGCGCGGCCTTCACCCCGTTGCCGTGGTTCTCGTTCCCCGGCAGCGGCGCCTGGGCGTCCACCCAGTTCCGGATGTCCAACGTCAACTTCCAGAACCGCGCGAACGGCGCCGACATCCGGCTGATGGCCAATGCACCTGGTGGTGTCATCAGCTCGGTCTGCATCTCGTCGGTCAGCATCTCGTTCGCGGACACCACCGGCATCACGGTGACGAACCAGAGCCTCGTCTTCACCCAGGGCTCGGGCACCGTCACCCTGACGTCGACCGCGCCGTCGGTCGCCTGGAGCATCACCGACGACCAGTACCTACCAGTTGCCTCAGGCAACACAACGAACGGCTCCATCAAGGTGGCGACCCTCGGCGCAGGGTTCTACAGCCTCCGCCTCACCGCCGGCCAGACAGTCGTCGGTACGACGCTCGCCGTCATCCCACCGCTACCGGCGGGAATCCAGTCCCCACAGGGCAAGTGGGGCGTGAACACCCACATGAACCACTACTACGACCTGAGCGGCGCGCTGATCCGCACCCTCGCCCTGACCGGGTTCTCGCACATCCGCGACAGCCTCGAGTGGGGACACGTGGAGTCCGGCTCACCCGGCAACTACACGGTCGAGCCGCAGTACGACGCGATGGTCGCCGACGCGAAGGCGAACGGCATCATCCCGCTGCTGGTGACCGGCTACCGCAACTCGCTGTACGACGGTGGCCACACCCCGAGCACCCCGGCCGGCCTGGCCGCGTTCGGCCGGTACCAGAGCTTCTGGCTGAAGCACTTCGCCGGCACGACGAACGACATCGAGACCTACAACGAGTACTACCAGCCCGGCTTCAACGACAGCGCGTGTGGCGTCACCGGTGCGTGCTTCGTGCAGCTGATGAAGGCGGCGTACGAGCAGACCCACGCGGACAACCCGAACGCCAATGTGATCGCCGACGTTGGTCCCAACAAGGGTGACACCTCGTTCCGCGACCAGGTGCTGTCTCAGGGCGGTCTGGCCTACCTGGACTCGATCAACGCGCACATCTACACGTTCGCCGGACCCGAGGGTGACCTGGACACCCAGATCCAGAACCTGCGAACCAAGGCCGATGCGAACGGCGGCGCCGGCAAGCCGATCTGGATCAGCGAAGAGGGCTACCCGACCGCGGCGAGCTTCGGCGGCTCCATGCTCGACCAGGCCCGCAAATCGATTCGCAACGACACGATCATGATCGCGAACGGCGTCAGCCAGTTCTACTGGTACGACGCTCTGAACGACGGCACCAACCTGGACGACAAGGAGAGCACCTTCGGCCTCCTGCAGGCACCCGCCGGACCGATCGCCGGCATGGCGCCGAAGCCGGGCCTGGTCGCGAAGGCGACCACGATCCGCGCCCTCACCGGCCTCGCCCCCAGCGGCCGCGACACCCTGCCATCCCCGCTCTACTCGTACCGCTTCGGCTCCGGAACGTCGACCACCCGCGTCCTGTGGTCGACCGGCACCGGGACCTCGTCGGTACATCTCAGTACGACCAGCCCACTCCAGGTCACCGACATGTACGGCCACGAGACCACCCTGACCCCGACCGGTGGGGTGGTCACCATGACCGTCGACCAGGACCCGGTCTTCGTGAAGGGACCCGCCGCCGCGGTCGCCGTCACGACAGCCCCGCAACTGAAGGTCGCCGCCGCGGACCCGTCGAACTCGCAGGAGCCGACCGCGGTCACCGTGACCATCAAGGGCACACCGCACTACCTCGGCCCGGCCGCCGTCACCGTGGCGGATCAGACCAAGCGGGTCCTGGTGCTGCCGGGCAAGGACACCAACGTCACCATCCCGGTCCCGCCCAGCGACACCCTCGGACCGCGGCACGTCGTCGCGACCGTCGCCCGGCTCGGCAACCCGATCGCCCGCCTGGTCGCCTGGACCAGCGTCGAACCGGCGACCAAGCTCCGCGTGGTCCCGCAGCTCACCCAAGACCTGCAGACCGCGCTCGGCGTGGAACTCACCAACACCAGAGCCAGTTCGTCCGCCACGATCCAGGACCTCACCTGGACCATCGCCGGCCAGCACGGCACGGCAGGCGCCGGCCAGTCGATCGCGCCCGGGCAGAAGGCAACCATCAGCATCCCGGTCACCGGCCTCACGCCTTGGAAGGCCTACGCCTACACGGTGGACCTCACCACCTCCGACGGCAACAAGGTCTCCGCCAAGGGCACCACCGCCTTCGACCCGATCGTGCCCTCGGCAACAACCCCGAGGAGCTCGATCAACCTGGCCACCGACGCCAGTTGGCTCACCTTCACCCGTCCGTGGGGTGGCGCGGCCGACCTGTCCGGCACGGCCAACTTCCAGTACGACGCAAGCGGACTGACCATCAACGCGGCCGTCACCGATGACGTGTTCGCGCAAACCGAGACCGCGCCCAACCTGTGGCGGGGCGACAGCCTGCAGTTCGCGATCAGCAACGGGCTGCCCGGCGAGAACGCGACCGCCACCGAGCTCGGCGCGGCGCTGTTGCCGACCGGGCCGGCCGTCTACACGTTCGGCACCTCCGACGGCAGCCCGACCGGGACGACGCCCGGCGCCACGGCAGTGATCACGCGCGCCGACGGCGTCACGTCGTACCAGGTCAAGGTGCCCTGGGCGGCGCTCGGGTTCCAGGCCCAGCCGACCGGACCGGTGGCGATTTCCCTTGCCCTGAACGAGAACGACGGCGCCGGGCGGGCCGGTGCCTTGCAGTGGGCGAGCGGGATTGTGACCGGCAAGACCACGACCTTGTTCCTGCCCGGAACGTTCATCAGTTAGGAGAAACGAGTGCTGACCACACGACGGAGGACAGGGGTAGTCACCGCGCTGGTGATCCTGGCCGCGACCGCCTGCTCATCAGGATCCGGGGGAGAAGCCACCCAGGCCGACGGCACGGTCACGATCACGGTCGGGCAGAAGCCGACGCCGGACCAGGCGGCCGCGCTGAAGACCTGGACCGATCGGGTCGCGGAGTTCGAGAAGGCCAACCCGAAGATCAAGATCCAGGGCTCGGAGTACGGGTACGACGTCCAGACGTTCCAGGCCGACCTGGCCGCCGGGACGCTGCCGACGGTGGTTGCGATCCCGTACACCGACGTTCAGGGACTGATCGAGCGCAAGCAGCTTGCCGACATCACCGACGTGGTCAAGGCGTCGCCGGTCGGCAGCAAGATCAACCCCGAGGTGCTGAAGACCGTCCAGGACTCCAGCGGGAAGATCTACGGGCTGCCGGTGCAGGCGTACACGATGAGCCTCAACTACAACCGCGCGCTGTTCAAGCAGGCCGGGCTCGACCCGGACAAGCCGCCGACGACCTGGGCCGAGGTGCGGACCGACGCGAAGGCGATCGCGGACAAGACCGGCAAGGCCGGCTACTCGATGATGACCACCAACAACACCGGTGGCTGGATCCTCACCACGATGACCTACACGTACGGCGGAAGCATCGAGAAGGTGGACGGCGGCAAGGCCTCGGCGTCGTTCAACGACGCGCCGATGAAGAACGCGCTGACCGCCCTGCACGACATGCGCTGGACCGACAACGCGATGGGCAGCAACTTCTTGTTCAACCAGAAGCAGCTGCAGCAGGAGTTCGCCGGCGGCAAGGTCGGGATGTACATCGGTACGCCGGGTGACTACCGCGACGAGGTCACCACGATGGGCGGCAAGGGCGAGGACATCGGTGTCGCGCCGCTGCCGCTCGACTCGCCGGACGGCGGCACGCTGACCGGCGGCGCCGTACAGATGTTCAACCCGAAGGCGTCGAAGGAGCAGGTCGAGGCCGCGGTGAAGTGGGCCGAGTTCTTCTGGCTGGAGAAGTTCACGAACCAGGATCACGCGGTCACGGATGCGATGACCGCGAACGCGGACAAGCAGTACTCCGTCGGCCTGCCGATGCTGTGGTTGTTCGACGACGCTGCGCACCAGCAGTACGACGCGTGGATCAAGCCGTACGTGAACACGGTCCAGGCGAACTTCACGCCGTACACGACGAAGGCCGCGTCGCTGAAGCTGATGATCGAGCCACCGGTGGCCGGGCAGAAGGTGTACGCGAATCTCGACTCCGTCGTGCAGACCGTATTGACCAAGAAGGACACCGACATCGGCAAACTGCTCGGCGACGCGTCGAAGACCGTCGACGGCCTCCTGACGAACCCGTGATCCGTACGCACCGATGGATCCGCAACGGCGGGATCAGCACACTGGTGTTCCTGATCCCGACGTTGCTGGTGTTCGGACTGTTCTCGTGGTGGCCGATCGCTCGGGGACTGGTACTGGCGTTCCAGCAGACGAACCTCATCGAGCCGGCGCACTGGGTCGGGTTCGGCAACTTCCGCAGGGTGCTGGCCGACCCATTGCTGCTGACTGCGGTCCGCAACACCGCGTGGTTCGCCCTGCTGGCGTTGGTGTTCGGCTATCCGGCGCCGCTCGCACTGGCGGTCTTCCTGCGCGAGCTGCGACGCGGGCGCGCGCTGTTCTCGGTGCTCGCCTACCTGCCGGTGGTGCTGCCGCCGGTGGTGGCGATCCTGCTCTGGCGGGTGTTCTACGACGCGAGTGACGCCGGCCTGTTCAATACGCTTGCCCGGGGCATCGGTCTCGGCCCGTTCCAGTGGTTGCAGGACGCGCACTGGGCGATGCCGAGCATCGTGCTCGAGGCGACCTGGGCCAACGCCGGGGCGACGATGATCATCTACCTGGCCGCGCTGTCCGGCGTACGCACGGATCTCTACGAGGCGGCCGAGATCGACGGAGCCTCGATCTGGCGGCGGGTGGTGCACGTGACGTTGCCGCAGCTGCGGACGATCCTGCTGATCACCTTGCTGTTGCAGATCATCGGCACGTTCCAGGTGTTCACCGAGCCGTTCCTGTTCACCGGCGGAGGACCGGCGAACGCGACCACGACGATCCTGATGCTGCTCTACAACTACGCCTTCATCAACGGCGACTACGGCGAGGCGACCGCATTGTCGGTGCTGCTGGCGATCTTCCTCGGCCTGCTCTCGTTGCTGTACTTCCGGTTGACCCGCGGCTGGAGCACCGCATGAGCGCCCGGGTCGAGGACCGCGGCCTGATCTCCACGGCCGACCGCCGCCGCCCGCTCGTCCGCTGGAGCCTGGGCAGCGGTCAGGTCCTGATCCTGGTCCTCCTCGCACTGGCTGGGCTAGGCCCGATCCTCTGGCTGGCCAAGGCCGCGATCTCCCAACCGCAGGACATCGCTGCGAATCCGCTCGGCCTGTGGTCCGGGCAGCCGCAATGGCACAACATCGAGACCGCCTGGTCCAGCCTGCGCGTCGGGCCGGCGTTGATCAACACCGTCTGGGTTGCCCTCGGCAACTGGGCCGTCTCGGTGTTGGTGGCAACGACTGGCGGCTACGCGCTGGCGATCCTGCGACCGAAGTACGCTAAGATCATCAACGGCGCGCTGCTGGCGACCCTGTTCATCCCCGGCGTCATCTCGCTGGTACCGCTGTACCTGACGGTGCTCGACGTACCGATCCTCGGTGGGTCGTTGATCAACACCTACTGGGCGATCTGGCTGCCCGCCGGGGCGAGTGCCTTCAACGTGATCATCACCGGCCGGTTCTTCGCACAGCTTCCGCCCGAGCTGTTCGAGGCGGCGAAGATCGATGGCGTCGGCAACTTCCGGATGTTCACCTCGCTGGTGCTGCCGTTGTCCGGCCCGATCATCGGCGTGGTCTCGCTGCTGTCGATCATCGCGGCCTGGCGCGAGTACCTCTGGCCGAAGCTGGTTCTGCCGGACCGGACCAAGCAGCCGCTGTCGGTGATGCTGCCGTCCATCCGCGACAACGTGCAGCTCAATCTGTTCATGGCGGGTCTGCTGATCTCGGTCGTGCTGCCGATCGTCATCTTCCTGCTCTTCCAGCGCTACTTCATCCGCGGGGCCGGTCTGGCCGGCGGCATCAAAGGCTGATCAGCCGACCTCGAGAGGAATCACCATGCCGTTGTTCGACAAGCCGTTGCCGGAGCTTCGCGAGTACCGCCCGGAGCGCACCGAGCCGGCCGACTTCGAGCGGTTCTGGCAGGAGACGCTGGCCAAGGCCGAGACCGATCCGCTCGACGCGTCATTCGTCCCGTACGACGCCGGCCTGTCGCTGGTCGACGTGTGGGACGTGCGGTTCACCGGCTTCGGCGGGCATCGGATCGCGGGGTGGTTCCTGGCACCTCGGGGGACGCAGGGTCCACTGCCGACGGTCGTCCAGTTCCTCGGGTACCAGGGTGGGCGGAACTGGCCGATCGACTGGCTCGTGTTCCCGGCCGCCGGATACGCCGTACTGGTGATGGACACTCGCGGTCAGGGGACCGAGACGGGGGATCCCGATCCGGGTGCGAACCCGCAGGTGCCCGGGTTCCTCACCCGCGGACTGGTCGACCGCGACTCCTATTACTACCGCAGGGTCTTCACCGACGCGGTCCGGGCGGTGGACGCGGCGCAGAGCCATCCGGTCGCGGACCCGGCCCGGATCGTGGTAGCCGGCGGCAGCCAAGGGGGAGCGATCGCGCAGGCGGTGGCCGGGTTGCGTTCCGACCTGGCGGCGGCGTTGATCGACGTACCGTTCCTGACGCACTTCCGGCGGGCCGCCGAGATGGCGGGGGAGAGCGGGTACGGCGAGATCGCCGACTATCTCGCCCGTCGGCGCGTGCCGCCCGAGGACGTGTTCTCCGTCCTCGACTACTTCGACGGGGTGAATCTCGCCGCCCGGGCGACCGCGCCGGCGCGGTACTCGGTCGCGCTGATGGACGCCGTCTGTCCACCGTCGACCGTTTTCGCGGCGTTCAACCACTACGGCGGTACGGCGGAGATCGACGTCTGGCCGTACAACGGGCACGACGGCGGCGCACAGGTGCAGCGGATGCGGCAACTACGGTGGCTCGCTGACACGCTGTAACCAGCGGCACGTTGCGGGGCGCGAGTGGGTCCTTTACTGTCGACGTATGAAGAGTTCTGCAGATGTGCAGCTCGACTCCTGCAACATCCGGTTGGTCGACCCCGAGCGGGTGGCGAGCGTCAACGCCAGGATGCCCGCGGAGGACGACATCGTCGATACGGCCGACGTGTTCGGCCTGCTCGGCGATGCCCGCCGCCTGAAGTTGCTGGTCGCGCTACTCGACGGTGAGCTGTGCGTCTGCGATCTCGCCGCGATCACCGGGCTGAGCGAGTCCGCCACGTCGCACGCCCTCCGGCTGCTCCGTGCCCACCGGGTGGTCGCCGTACGGCGTGACGGCCGGAACGCCTTCTACCGGCTGGACGACGCGCACGTCCGGATGCTGCTCGACCTGGCCGTCGCCCACACCGAGCACACCGACGCCATCCACCCGGAACGGTCGGAGTCATGACAGTGCTTTTGGCCGGGCCTTCGGCGCCGGCGTGGTCATGGGGCCTTGGCTCCCGGTCTTCCCTCGTCGCTCCAGTCGCTGCGCTCCCTGCGCTCCTCAGGCCAGACCGGGAGGCCCCATGACCGACCACGGCCATGGACATGGACATGGACATGGACACGGTGTTAGCTCGAGTGCCGACCGGAAGTTGCTCAGTGGTGCGCTCGCGCTGATCGTCGGCTTCATGGTGGCCGAGGTCATCGTCGGCCTCGCGGCCGGTTCGCTGGCCCTGATCACCGACGCCGCGCACATGCTCACCGACGCGATCGCCATCGTGCTCGCGCTGATCGCGATCCGGCTCGCGGCCCGCCCGCCGGCCGGCGGCTTCACCTACGGGTTCAAGCGGGTCGAGATCCTGTCCGCGCAGGCGAACGGCATCACCCTCCTGCTGCTCGCGGCGTACTTCGTCTACGAGGCGATCAACCGGATGATCGACCCGCCCGAGGTGAAGGGCGCGCTGGTGCTGATCACCGGTGTGGTCGGCATCGTCGTGAACCTGTTCGCCACCTGGCTGATCAGCAAGGCCAACCGCTCGAGCCTGAACGTCGAGGGCGCGTTCCAGCACATCCTGAACGACCTGTTCGCGTTCATCGCGACCGCGATCGCGGGTCTCGTCGTACTCCTCACCGGCTTGGCCCGGGCGGACGCGATCGCCGCGCTGGTGGTCGCCGCGCTGATGCTGAAGGCCGGTGTCTCATTGGTCCGTGACTCCGGCCGGATCTTCCTCGAGGCCGCGCCCGCCGCCATCGACCCGCAGGCGCTCGGCGCCGAGCTGTGCGCGATCGACGGCGTGGTGGAGGTGCACGACCTGCACGTCTGGGAGATCACCTCCGGTGAACCGGCCGCGTCCGCGCACATCCTGGTCGCCGAGGGACTCGACTGCCACCAGATCCGGATCGAGATCGAGGCACTCCTCGCGGACCGGTATCACCTGACGCACTCGACCCTCCAGGTCGACCACGCCACCGGCGACGACCTCTCCGCGCACTGTTCTGATGCCCACGGCACCGTTCATCGCTCAATCACAACCGCTGGGCGAGCACCTGACCCGGCCACTCCGAACCATTGACCGGTACGGCGAACGTCTCGGTCCGCGTGAACCCCTGCTTCTCGTAGTACCGGACCAGCGCACCGTCCCCACCGGCGAAGCAATCCACCCGGAGCAGCCCGACTCCCGCCTCACGCGCCAGTTCGCGCGCGTGATCGAGCAGTACGCCGCCGATGTTCTGCCCGGCGGACTCTCGATCGGTGACCAGCAGCCGCACGTACAGCTCGGGCTCCTCGGCCGGCCGCACGTACGGCATCGCGTCCCCGACGGCGAGCGCCCCGACGACCCGACCGTCCGCCTCGGCCACCCACAACCCGTCGTCGTCCGCGAACGAGGTGATCTGCGCGATCCGCCGCGGACTCGTCGAGTGCGGCTCGGTGCCCCACTGATCGGTCCGCCCTCGCGCGACCAGCCACTCGGTCGCCCCGTCGAGCAGTCCCAGCACCACCGGTACGTCGTCCCGCCCCGCGCGGCGGATGTTCATCTGCACTTCCCCAGAATAGTTTGGCCAGGGATGTCGAAACCCGTCCGCCAGTCTCTACCTAGGGGTGTAGAGAGGAGCTCATCGTGAGCAACAAGACCGCAAAGCTGGACAAGACGTTCACCGCGCCGCTGCTGAAGAGCGACGCCAAGGGCGGCTGGACCTACGTGCAGATGCCCGGCTCGGCCGAGTTCTTCGGCACCCGCGGCCTGGTCAAGGTCCGCGGCACCATGGACGGCCACCCCTTCGAGAGCTCCTTCATGGCCCTCGGCGACGGCACCCACAAACTCCCCGTCAAGGGCGACCTCCGCGACCTGATCGGCAAGCAGCCCGGCGACGAGATCACGGTCCACCTGGAAGAACGCCTCGGTTGAAAGTCACCCCCATCGGCCCGGTCGCAGTTTGAGACCGCCGTCACACAGCGTCATGTCCTGAGTAAGGAGTATGTGAAGAATCAGTCCTGACGGGCCGCTCGGGTGGGGATCGTCCGGCAACGGACCGTAAGTTCGATGGTGGGTGGTCCGTCGACGTCAGGAGTGAACGAAGTGCAACGGGGCTCACGGGGTATGCCATCGGCATGCCCACCATCAGCGGAGCCGGTCTCACCGTGACGATGCTGAACAAGATTCTCGGTATCGCCGGAGTGGTCCTGGTCTTCGCCGGGGTGCTGCTCGGCTTCCGGTCGGTCTCATCGGCCGGGGTCGACTGTGGCTCGTCCTTCCGGCCCGCCGCGGGGATCACGCCGATGACGTGCGACAACGCGCTGAACGGCTCGAGCACGCTGGTCACGATCGTGATCAGCGCGGGTGCGCTCTGCCTGATCGCCGCTGTCACGGTCAAGGTCGTCCGCGACAAGGCGGACAAGGTCAACGCCTGAATTCGGATGCGGTCGCGCGGCTGCCGCGAGACCCTGCCGGGGTGACTGTCGACGAGTTTCACCTGGACGTGCCCGAGACCGACCTGGCCGACCTTCGAGCCCGCCTGGACCTGACCCGCTGGCCGGACGAACTACCCGGTGTCGGCTGGGCGTACGGCGTACCGCTGGGCTACCTCCAGGACCTCGTCGAGTACTGGCGGCACGAGTACGACTGGCGCAAGGCCGAGGCACGGCTGAACGAATGGCCGCAGTTCACCACCACGATCGACGGCGCGAACGTGCATTTCGCCCACGTCCGCTCGCCCGAACCGGACGCGACCCCGCTGATCGTCACCCACGGCTGGCCCGGCTCGTTCGCCGAGTTCACCGAGATCGTCGGCCCGCTGACGAACCCCCGCGCGTACGGCGCCGACCCGGCCGGCGCGTTCCACCTGGTCATGCCGAGTATCCCGGGCTTCGGCCTGTCCGGACCAACCCGGGAGCCCGGCTGGGAGTTCCTGCGAGTGGCCCGCGCGTGGTCCGTCCTGATGACCCGGCTCGGCTACGACCGGTACGGCGTCCAGGGCGGCGACTGGGGTGGCGGCATCTCCCGTGAGCTCGGGCGGATCCACCCCGAGCAGGTGATCGGCGTACATCTCAATCTCCTCCCCAACTCCGGCGCCACCTCCGAGCCGACCCCGGAGGAGCTCGCGCCGCTCGACCAGGCCGAGCGGGATCGCACCTGGGCCTCGTGGCGGCGCTTCCAGCAGTGGCGCAAGGAACAGCAGGGGTACGCCGACCTGCAGTCGACCCGGCCACAGACCCTGGCGTACGCGCTCACCGACTCACCGGTCGGGCAGCTGGCCTGGATCGCGGAGAAGTTCGCGGCCTGGTCCGATCCCGCGTCCGAGATCGACCGCGACCACCTGCTCACGAACGTGATGCTCTATTGGCTCACGCGCACCGCTGGATCCTCCGGTGCGATCTACTACGAGCGTGCGCACGCGTCGTACTGGGGCCGGCCGACCGAGCCGTCCACCACCCCCACCGCGCTGCTCGACCTTGCCCACGACAACTTCATCCCGCTGCGCCACAAGGTCGCCCACACCGACAACATCGTCCGCTGGACCAGCCACCCGCACGGCGGCCACTTCGCCGCCCTCGAACAACCCGACGTCCTGGTTGCCGACATCCGCGCCTTCTTCGCGACTATCGAATCCTGAGCACGAGCTTTCCGGTGCTCCGGCGGGCGAGCAGGTCCTCGTGCGACCGGCGGGCGTCCTCGAGCGGATACTCCGCGCCGACGAGTGGCCTGAGCTTGTGCGACGCCGTCAACGCAAGGAGCTCGGTCAACGGTTCGGCGTACCCGCCCGGCAGGTCCATCGCCGGCACCAGCCAGAATCCCGCGACCGAAAGGTTGCGCTGGGCAAGAGCACTGGGATCGACCGACGGCCGGCCTTCGCGCCCGGCGTTCCCGTAGTTGACCAGCCGGCCGAACCCGGCCAGGCACTCGAGCCCGGCGAGCATCGTCGGTCCACCGGTCGAATCGAGGACCACGTCGACTCCGCGATCGTTGCTCGCGGCCCGGATCCGATCGGCGTACCCGTCCGGATCGTTGTCCACCGCAACATCGGCGCCGAGCTCCAGCGCCAGCTCGCGCTTGGCCGGTGTGGAGGCCGTCGCGATGACCTGTCCGGCGCCGAAGTGCTTGGCGAGCTGAACTGCCAACGAGCCGACGCCACCGGCTGCCGCGTTGACCAGCACCGACTCACCGGCTGCGAGTCGCGCGCTGTTCCGCAGTACATGCCACGCCGTCAGGCCCTGGATCAGCAACGCGAGCGCCTGCCCGTCACTGACGTCGTCGGGTACGTCGACCACCCGGTCCACCGGCGCGACGGCGTACTCGGCGTACCCGCCACCGGTCTCGAAGATGGGGGAGAGCACCCGGTGACCGCTCTCGGTCCGGCCGACGATCTCGACACCCGGGACGAACGGGAGCTTGACGCCGCCGCGATACGAGCCGTCGGTGCGATGCGTGTCAGCGAAGTTCACGCCGGCCGCGCTGACCTCGACGAGGAGTTGATCCGGGCCCGCGACCGGGGGATCGAGCTCTGCAGGAACCAGGACCTCGGGGCCACCGAGCTCGGTGACCTGAATCGCGCGCATGGTCGTCGAGCATAAGCCAGCGGCGGTGCGCCGGCCCGCGCCTGGTCTTGGCCGACGCACCTGCCCGGAGCCCTCCTGACCGAGCCCGTACCCAACTACCCCCGAAGTATGCGTGCCGAACTATCGTGGCGGCATGAGTTTCACCGGGTTCCCGGCCGCCGCGCTGGACTTCTACGACGATCTCGAGATGGACAACACCAAGACCTTCTGGACGGAGCACAAGCAGGTCTACGAGGAATCGGTCCGGGCGCCGATGGCGGCGTTGCTCGGGGAACTCGAGGCGGAGTTCGGGACGGCGAAGCTCTTCCGGCCGTACCGCGATGTCCGGTTCGCGCGCGACAAGACGCCGTACAAGACCCATCAGGGGGCGTTCATCGACGTGGCGCCGTCGACCGGGTGGTACGTCCAGGTGTCGGCGCCGGGCGTGCGGGTGGCGGCCGGCTTCTACGAGGCGAACTCCGAGCGACTGGCCCGGGTCCGGACCGCGATCGACGACGACCGGCGCGGGAAGCAGCTGGAGAAGCTGCTGGCGAAGCTGACCGCGGCCGGCTGGACGGTCGGCGGCGATCGGCTGAAGACGAGCCCGCGCGGGTACGACGCCGAGCACCCGAGGATCGAGCTGCTCCGGCACAAGTCCCTGACCGTCAGCAAGTCCTACGGCTTCGAGCCGATCATCCACAAGCCGGAGCTGGCCGACCAGGTCCGCGCGGACTGGCGGGCCACCAAGCCCCTCATCACCTGGCTGACCGACAACAGCTGAAACGCTGATGCGTCAGCGCTCGTACTCCTTGAGAATCCCGGCGAGGATGTCGCGGGTCTTGTTCGGCGGCGGGGCCGCCACGCAGAGGGACTCCATGGTGGCCGTGTAGCTGTCGAGGTCCTCGAGCTTGTCCAGGTAGAGCGCACTGGTCAGGTGCTCGATGTAGACGATGTCCGGCAGGTCCTGCTCCGGGAAACGGAGAATGCTGTACGCACCGCCGGTGGCGGCGTGGCCGCCCGACTTGAACTGCATGACCTGGAGCGTGAGGTTCGGCAGGTGGGTCATCTCGATCAGGTGCTCCAGCTGCAGGCACATCGGCTTCGTGCCACCGATCGGCCGGCGCAGCACCGACTCGTCGACCACGGCCCACAGGCGCACCGGGTCCGGACGGGTGAGGATGTTCTGGCGGTTGACCCGCAGCGCGACGCGGCGCTCGACCTCCTCGGCCGGGATCAGGCCGCGGCCGAGCTGCACCACCGCACGCACGTAGTCGGTGGTCTGGAGCAGACCGGGGACGAACTGCAGCTCATAGGTACGGATCAGCGTCGCGGCGGCCTCGAGGTCCAGGTAGGAGTGGAACCAGCTCGGCAGCACATCGCCGAACCGGTGCCACCACCCGGGGTTGTTGGCGTCCCGCGCCAGCGACAGCAGCCGCTCGCGCTCCTCGCCGTCGTCCAGGCCGTAGAGGGTGAGCAGGTCGCGGACATCGCGCTCCTTGAACCCGACCCGGCCGAGCTCCATCCGGCTGACCTTGGACTCCGACGAGCGGATCTCCCAGCCGGCGTCGGACCGAGTGATCCCGGCGGCTTCCCGCATTCGCCGCAGGTGCGCTCCGAGGATGATTCGAAGCGCAGTCGGTCCGCTTTGCGCGCCCGACTCCGTCACGTTGTCCTCCCAGGCAGGCCCCACAGCTCAATCAGCGGCGACTTCGACCGCGAATGCACATCATCGCACGCCTGGCAGGCAATCTGCCGAACTTCTTACACAAGCTCTCCGAAATCGTGCCGCTGATCACACAGTGTCATTTCGGACCATGACGTACCGGTGAGTTTGTCAGGACAAAAGCATACCGCCGCGACCGGGCGAACAGTGTTCGACGGGCCCGATCGGGGCTCCCTGCAGGCGGGTACGGGCGATTTCGGGTCACGAACTGGAAAACGTGCGGATGCACGTGCATCGGGCGCTTGCATTCGCAGCGTGCCGACGCCATGATTGATTCATGCACAGAAGGTGAGCTGGATCTCGCGAAAAGTGACAGCGCGCGATCCAGTAGGCCGGTCCTACAGACCCGTCAACGGCCCTCCCGTTGGCATGACTGGTTGGGGAACCCGAGTCGATGAATGACGACGACAGTGAGGCAGCCCAGCACACCGCCGACGTGAGCGGACGTGCGCCCGACGAGCTGACCGAGCGGGAGATCCAGGAACTGGTCGCGCGTTGCCCTGAGCAACAGCGCTGGGCCTTCGAGGGCTGGTTGCGCGGAGTTCGCCACCTCGACGGCGACCCGATCGTGAGCCTGGCCCCATGACCAC
Organism: Kribbella sp. NPDC026596; assembly: GCF_040638415.1. Lineage (NCBI taxonomy): Bacteria > Bacillati > Actinomycetota > Actinomycetes > Propionibacteriales > Kribbellaceae > Kribbella > Kribbella sp. NPDC026596. Next base: position 115,502 of record NZ_JBEZYF010000001.1, read on the forward strand.
CGACAGAGCAGTAGGAGGCCGAAAAATGGTGCGGATCTGGCTGGGAGACCACCTGATCGCCGAGTATGTTGCCGAGCCTGACCGCGCCTCGCGGTACCAGCGGGTGATGACGCCGAAGTTCACCGGATTGCGTATCACTGTGGACAATGCGGCCACCGGCAAGGCTTCCGAACTGCCCAGCGAACAGCTCTGGCCGCTCACCGTCCAGTAGTCCGCTCGCGCTCCAGCAACACCAAGGCCGACCCTCGTTCGAGGGTCGGCCTTCGTCGTCTCGGTACGGCGCTCGCCCGGTGTGCGATCGATCGCCCGCGGGCAATCGCCCGGGCCGGGCCGGCCGGCCGCACGTGAGGTTTGCCGCCGACCGCCATACCCGGGCTCTGGATCGAACACAAAGGAAGAGGCCCCTTCGTCACTCGCCTGGCGAAGGGGCCTCTTGCTTCCGGGGTCGCTCAGGCGAGGTAGTCGAACTCGCCGTCGTGAACGCCGCCGAGGAATGCTTCGATCTCGGCCTTGGTGAACACCAGTGCCGGGCCGTCGGTGTGACGCGAGTTCCGCATCGCCACGCCGCCGTCCGGCAGCTTCGCTACCTCGACGCAGTTGCCGTTGGGGCCACTCCGCTGGCTCTTGCGCCAGATCAGCTCGCTGATCGAGTCGCCGGGCATGCCGTTGTAGACAGCAGTCATCAGCTGCACCTTCCGTACGTCCTTGGCATATGCACGTGCATTTGGCCTTGCATTTGCATCGTACACGCTCGAGAGGCCCGTGTCCGCTCCCTTACGTGTAGTGATCGTGTTGCGGTCAAACGACCGTTGGCCCCTCGATTTCGGTTGCGATCCGTAGCGACGCGCCGATCTGGAGGGCGGATAGGCCGCAGCGGCACGCGGCCGGGCGGCGGCCTCGTCGTGCGCGCCGCTGGCGGTGTTTCGCGAAGGTTGGGGGCGCGTCGTTAGCGATTGACGGCGCACGGGTGGGGAAGGGTGTCGGGTGACTTTCATCCGAGGGCTGTATGTCAGGACCTGAAGTGAATCCGAAAAGCCTTATCTGCTTGACGAATCAGGCACTCCGGAGAAGCTTGGATTCGACACTCACGCCGAGCCGAACCACTGTGCTGGCAGGTCTGCAACTGCCCTACGATGACACCAAGAATTCCCGACAAGAAGGCTGCGCCGATGGCGACTTCAGACGGTCCGGATGCGACTCCGGACTTCGACACTTCCCAACCGACCATCGCCCGCGTCTACGACGCCCTGCTCGGTGGTAAAGACAACTTCGCCGCCGACCGCGAGGGCGCGGCACTGTATTTGAAGTACGTGCCGGACGCCGGCCGGTGCGCGATCGAGAACCGCGAGGCCCTGGTCAAGGGCGTGCACTATCTCGTGCGCGAGGCGGGGATCGACCAGTTCCTCGACATCGGCAGCGGTCTGCCGACACAGAAGAACACCCACGAGGCGGCGCAGGAGATCAACCCGGACGTCAAGGTGGCCTACGTCGACAACGACCCGATCGTGCTCGCGCACGGCCGGGCGCTGCTGGCCACCAACAACAGCACCATCGTCGTCACCTCCGACCTGCGTCAGCCGCAGGCCATCCTCGACAACGAGGAGATCCGGAAGCACCTGGACTTCGGCCGTCCGATCGCGTTGATGATCGTCGGCATCCACATGCACTTCCACGACGACGAGAAGCCGGACGAGTGGGTCCGCACGCTGATGGACGCCCTCGTCCCCGGTAGCTACCTGTTCATCACCGACTTCGTCGACACCGGTGAGCCGCTGCAGAAGGGGATGGAGCGGGCCGGCCTGGAGAGCCTCGGCAACGGCTGGATCCGGACCCCTGAGCGGATCGAGCAGCACTTCCTCGGACTGCCGCTGGTGCCCCCTGGCGTGGACTTCCTGGCCCGCTGGTTCCCGGAGGACCCCGAGGGCGACGTTCCGGCCGCGGCGGATCTGGAGCCGTGGCAGCGGATCCTGATGGCGGGTATCGCCAAGAAGGGCTGATCTCACCCTCTGCGACGACAAGGCGCGCATCCCCGACGGGATGCGCGCCTTTTTCGTATGCATGACTTCGCGCAGGGTGGGTACGACTTGAGGTACGCAGGCATGACCGTGGTTCAGCTAAGTGCCACGCCGTGACGACAGTCGCGAGGTCATACCCATGGTTACGAGCATCACCGAGCGGATTTCTGTCCGCTGTTCTACTCCGGCCGATCGGGCCGCCAGAGAAGCAGCCACCCGGGAACTGATGGAACGCAGGGCTGCCAGCACCGACGACAACGAGCGGCAACAACTGCTCGAAGAGGTCGTCGAACTCAACATCGAAATGGCCCGGGGGATCGCGCGCCGCTTTCGCGGCCGCGGCGCCGAGGCCGACGACCTGGAACAGGTCGCGTACCTCGGCCTGGTCAAGGCCGCGCACTACTACCGGCTCGAGGCGGACACTCCGTTCATCGGGTTCGCGATCCCGACCATCCGGGGCGAGGTGAAACGGTACTTCCGCGACTGCGCGTGGACGGTCCGGATCCCGCGCCGGCTCCAGGAGATGCAAGGCACGATCGCCGCCAAGGTGCCCGAGCTCGAGCAGGAGCTGAACCGGGAGCCGACGCCGGCTGAGATCGCCGAGCACCTCGAGGTCGAGGTCATCGAGGTCGAGCAGGCGCTCGCCGCGAAGGGCTGCTTCAACGTCCTCTCGCTGGACCGTCCGGCCGAGGTCGACGCCGAGCTGACGCTGGCCGACGTCGTCGCCGATCTGGACGACGGCAGCATCGACCAGCTGGAGACGGTCGAGATGCTGCAGCCGGTACTGGCCGATCTGGGTGAGCGCGAGCGGCGGATCCTGCAGCTGCGCTTCGTCGAGGGCTGGACCCAGTCCGAGATCGGCAACGACATCGGCGTCAGCCAGATGCAGGTCTCCCGCGTCCTGCGGAAGATCCTGGACGATCTGCGCGACAAGCTGGCCCCGCTGCCGGCTGCCGCCTAGCTCACTCCACGCACCGACCGTCGCAGCCTCGGCAACTTGTTTGCCTGCGGCGAAGTTGACCGAGGCTGAGACGGTCGGTGTGCTTTGTCCTTCCCAGAACCTCGAGGTTCCGGCAGCCTGGTGACGACTCGCCTGTGCGTGAATGTCACACACGGTGCGACGGACCTGCACAATGGTGGAGGATGAGGGGATAGGTCGTTGCTGTTGGCGTTGCGGATGATCAGGACGGTGCCCGCGGACGCGCTTGCTGTGGTACGCGCGTATCCGCCGATGGTGGTGTGCTTCGCGGCAGCGCTGACCGGTACCGCTCTGGTGTTCGACGTCTTCTATCTCGTCGCGAGCCCCGGCCTCACGCTGGCGCTGGTCTATACGGTGCCGGTGCTGGCGGGCCTGCTCGCGGGCCTGATGGCGGCGGCCGACGACGTCGACCTCGCGCAGGGGGTGCTGGTTCGCACCGGCGGTCTGGCCGTTGCCCTCGGCATCACCAACGCGATCGTGGTGGCGATGATCGCCGCGATGAACCGGACCGACCCGTCGAACTGGGCGGCCGGTGGCCAGGCGGTGCTGTTCGCCGGTTGCACGGTGTTTGCGGTGGCTCTGTCGATCGTTGCCTGTCGCAAGCTGATCGATGCGCTCGGCATCGAGCTGCGGACGAAGCTGCCGCGCCGCCGGGTCCGGAAGCCGGTCGCGGCCGCGCCGGTGGCGAGGATCGCGGCACCTCGGCCTCGGGTGAGTAAGGAGTCCGCGGCGCGGGCCAAGCCGGCTCTGGTCGTCGAGGCCCGACCGCCATCGCCGGATGACGAGGAGACCATCCCGGTCTTCGTCCCGCCGCCACCGAAGGTCGTCGACCTGGACGAGGCCCGTCCGGTCACCTCGTCGAGCCAGTTCAGCGGACTGTCCGAGAGGGCGATGCCGCGCCCGCGTCGCACCGGATCTCGGCGTAACAACAAACCGGGGAAACGCCCGGGGACTTAGTAGGTAGAGAGCCGCGGAGCCTCTGGCATCTCGCGGATCACGCTGCTGCCACACTGGGATGGGTCGCAGGGGAGGTCGCTGTGTGGGATCTGGTGGTCGTCGGAGCCGGACCGGCGGGGGCTTCGGCCGCGCTCGGGGCGCTGGTCGCCGACCCGAGTCTCGCGGTGCTGCTGCTCGATCGGCACGACTTCCCCCGGGACAAGGCATGCGGCGACGGCATCGCACCGCACGTGCTCGATCTGCTCGCCGGGGTCGGCGTCACCGGACTCCTCGACGACTGGACGCCGGTACGGCGGTTCGCGCTGACCCGCGGCGACGTCGGAGTGGACCGCGAGATGGCGCGCGCGAACTGGGTGGTGCCGCGGACCGTCTTCGATCAGCGGCTCGTCGAGGCGGCGCAGTCGGCCGGTGCACGGCTCGTCCGTCGGCGGGTCCGTGGTCTCGAGATCGATCAGCGGTCGGTGCTGGTGGACGGCGAGCTCCACGCCCGGTTCGTGGTGGGCGCCGACGGTGCGCATTCCGTCGTACGGCGGGATCTTGGGGTGAAGCCGGGGCCGGCGGCGCTGGCGATCCGCGGGTATGCGCCGACGCCGGCGGCGCGGGCCGCTAGTCAGGTGATCGCGTACGGTCCGGGGCGGCAGCCGTCGTACGCGTGGTCGTTCGACCGTGGTGACGGCTGGTCGAACGTCGGGTACGGCGAACAGCTGGCGAGCGACCGCCCTCGCCCGACCCGGGCCGAGCTGCTCGCACACCTGGACGCATTGTTGCCGGGCGCAACGGATGGCGGGGAGTCGTGGTGGGGACACCATCTACCGCTGTCCGGGTGGTCCTGGCGTCCCGAGGCGGGTCCCGTGATGCTCGCGGGCGACGCTGCCGGGCTGATCAATCCGATGACCGGCGAGGGCATCTACTACGCCGTGGCGACCGGCCTGCTCGCCGGGCGTGCGGTCGCCGATGCGCTGCGGGCGGGCAGTTCCGATGCGGGTACGCCGTACCGTCGCCGGACGACTCACCTCCTGGCGCGGCATCTACGGCATACCGCGCTGACGGCACAGCTCACCCGCTCCGGTCGCGTGCTCGATGCCGGCATCCGCGCGGCCGCCGGCGACCAGGGCATCTTCGACGACCTGGTCGAAATCGGCTTGGCCGATGGCCTGATCACGCCGCGACTGCTGCGGGGACTGGTCAGCGGAGGGCGCGGAGCTGGGCCGGAGTGAGCCTGGCGGGGTTGGGGATCGCGCGATAGGTGTCGTCCAACTGGTCGAGTACGACGGGGTCGCAGTACTCGGCGTACTTCGTCGCGTTGGCGAGGGCATCGGTGATCCGGGCGGAGGGCCAGCCAAGCGCGGTGGCCAGTTGGTCCGCGGTGAGTGGGCGAGCCGCGTGCAGGAGGGCCGCGAGGAGCGTGAACGCGTCGTCGATCACTTCGAAGGCGGGGCCGCCGGACATGTCCTCGCCGAGGCGGTGGAAGAAGTCGGCCATCTGCGTGAGGCGTTCGCCGGCCGGGGTGTCGCGGCCGAGCAGGTCCGCGCCTTCGGTTGCGGTCTCGGCCCAGTTGAGGTTCGTCCGGGCGCTCACCTGCCAGGCCTTCAGCCACACCTCTTCGGCGATGACGTAGTGCTGCAGGCGGCGGTGTGGGTCCGGTTCGCGGTGGACCATGCCGACGTGTTCGAGATAGCCGATCGCCTTGGAGATCGACGCGGGGCTGACGCGGAGCTCGCGGACCAGGTCGGCCGCGGTCAGGCTGGCGGAGTCGGCGGTATAGAGCAGTGCGAGGACGCGCGACACCATTCGGGGCAGACCGCCGTCGACCATCATCGCCGCGAACCGCTCGACGTACTCGCGTCGCCGGCGATCGGCGCCTGACGGCTGCTGGTCATCGGCGCCGGCAGCATCGGCTCTGGCATCGTCGGCGGCCGGCTTGCGGCGGCGGGCTCGGGACACCGTCGCGTAGTGGGCATGGTCGGCGCGGTATCCGTGGGCACCGCCGTTGCGGGCGACCTCGCGGCTGATCGTCGACGTGGGGCGATCGAGGTCCCGGGCGATCTCGGCGTACCCGCGTCCTTCGGTCAGGCCGGTCGCGATGTCGAGCCGGTCCTGGTGGCTCAGCCTGCCTCCGGGCATCGGGGATCCTCTCTGCGTTCACCGTCAGCTCATTGCAACGAATGTCAACCTGGGTTGCGTTCTGCGTCAGACTCATTGCACAGATTGCCAGGTTTCCTGAGGTTTTGCACTCCTTTCGGGCTTCATCGTGATTGCCGATGTGGTGAATGCAACGTAGCTTTCAGGCACTTGTGAAGGAGGTGGACGATGGTTCTGGCGGTCGACGGTCTGCGGATGCGGTACGGCGGCACCGAGGTTCTGCACGATGTCTCGTTCCAGGCCCGGCCGGGTGAGGTGGTCGCCCTGCTCGGGCCGAACGGCGCGGGGAAGAGCACGACGATCGAGATCCTGGAGGGGTTCCGGCTGCGGTCTGCCGGGAACGTCGCGGTGCTCGGAGTGGATCCTGCCGAGGGCGACGAGCGGTGGCGGTCCCGGCTCGGCATCGTGCTGCAGTCCTGGCGCGACCACGGCAACTGGCGGGTGCGTGAGCTGTTGCATCACCTCGGCTCGTACTACGCGCCGTACTCGAGTGCGACCGCCGTACGGCCTTGGGAGACCGGTGAGTTGTTGGATGCGGTGGGGCTCGGCGCGTACGCGGCGCAGAAGATCAAGACGTTGTCCGGCGGGCAGCGGCGCCGGCTCGATGTCGCGATCGGGATCGTCGGGCGGCCGGAACTGCTGTTCCTGGATGAGCCGACCGCGGGGTTCGATCCGGAGGCGCGGTACGAGTTCCACGAGCTGGTGCGGCGGCTCGCGGTCGAGCAGGGCACCACGATCCTGCTCACGACGCATGACCTCGACGAGGCGAGCAAGCTGGCGCATAGCATCCTCATCCTGACCGGCGGCCGGATCGTCGCGGCCGGGACGACGGCCGAGCTGACCACGCTGATCGCAGGGCAGGACGAGGTCCGGTGGATTGTTGACAATCAGCACTTCCGAAAGTCGACACCGGACTCGACCGAGTTCGTCCGCGGCCTCTTCGCGACGTACGGCGCCGCCGTTCGCGAGCTCGAGGTCCGCCGGGCCTCACTGGAAGAGACGTACCTCGCACTCGTCCGAGGACAGGAGCTTGCGTCATGAAACAAGCAGGAGCCGGGACACCGGGGGCCGGGACGCCTGGAGGCGGAGCGCCGGGAGCCGGGTCGCCGGGGAGCGTGGAGCGGACGGCGTCGGGGGCGGACGTGCGGGGGATGTCGCCGCGGGCGGCGGCGGTGCGGGCGGGGTGGCGGCGTGGGGTGATCGAGTTGCGGCAGTCGTTCACCAACGGGGGTGAGTTGTTCAGTCACTTCCTTTGGCCGGTGCTGATGCTCGCCGCCCTGTTCTTCCTGCGGCACCGCGACTTCGGCTCGACCGGGTTCCTGCTCGGCGCCCTGGCCCTGCCGAGCATCCTCGGGATGAACGCCGCGATGGGCATGGTCAGCATGAGCCAGCAGCTCACCGCCGATCGCGAGGACGGCACCTTGTTGCGGGCCAAGGCGATCCCGAACGGCATGCTCGGCTACCTCGTCGGCAAGGTCGTCTCGGTGGCCGGCGGGCTGCTCGCGGATCTCGCCATCCTGCTGATTCCAGGATTGTTGATTGTCGACGGTCTCGCGCTCGGATCAGCGCACTGGCCGACCCTCGGGTGGGTGCTGCTACTCGGTCTGATCGCGACGTTGCCGATCGGGGCGATCCTCGGCTCGGTCTTCACCACCGCCCGGGCACAGGGCCTGATCCAGTTGCCGGTGCTCGCGCTGATCGCGATCTCCGGCATCTTCTATCCGATCACCGCGCTGCCCGGTTGGCTGGAGTGGATCGGACAGCTCACTCCTATCTATTGGATGGGGCTGGGCATGCGGTCGGCGCTGCTCCCGAACAGCGCGGTCGTCGTCGAGCTCGGCGACTCGTGGCGTCACGTCGAGACGGTCGGCGTGCTCGGGATCTGGGCCGTGGGCGGGTTGCTCCTGGCACCCGTCGTACTACGCCGGATGGCTCGCCGGGAGTCCGGCTCGAAGATCGCCGAACGCCGGGAGCGGGCCTTGCAGCGCGTCGCCTGAGATCGTTGGTTCATGGCCGATCTGATGGATGTGTGGGCAGTCGAGCGCCCCGGCCCGATCGACGACGGGCCCTTGCGGCGAGTACGTCGTACTGTGCCGGAACCCGGATCCGGCGAGGTGCTGGTGAAGGTCGAGGTCTGCGGAATCTGCCGGACCGATCTACATCTGTGTGAAGGCGACCTGGAGCCGCGGCGGCCGGGCGTCGTACCGGGGCATCAGGTTGTCGGCGCGGTGGTCGATCGTGGATCGGGCGAGGACCGGTTCGCGAACGGCGACCGGGTGGGGATCGCCTGGCTGCGCGGGACCTGTGGGGTGTGCGAGTTCTGCCGGGCCGGAGCCGAGAACCTGTGCCCGCGGTCGACGTACACGGGCTGGGATGCGGACGGTGGATTCGCCGAGTACGCGGTCGTGCCGCAGGACTACGCGTACGCACTGCCGACCGACCGTCCGGCCGAGGAGCTCGCGCCCTTTCTGTGTGCGGGGATCATCGGCTACCGCTCCTTGCTGCGAGCGAACCTGCCACCGGGCGGCCGCCTCGGCATCTACGGGTTCGGATCGAGCGCGCACCTCACCGCTCAGCTCGCGACCGCGCAGGGCGCCGAGCTCTTCGTGCTGACCCGCGGCGAACAGAATCGGGAGTTGGCGCGCGCCTTGGGTGCCTCGTACGTCGGGGAGACCGCCGACCGACCGCCCGTGCCGCTGGACTCGGCGATCGTGTTCGCCCCGGCTGGTGAGGTGGTGCCGTACGCGCTGGAGGCGCTCAAGCCCGGTGGGACGGTGGCGGTCGCGGGGATCCACCTGAGCGACGTGCCGGTGCTGAACTACGAGCGTCACCTCTTCCATGAACGCGACCTTCGTAGCGTCACGTCCAACACCCGTCGCGACGGGGAGGAACTGTTCCGGCTGGTCGCCCGGCTTCCGGTCAGGCCGCACGTCACAGCGGTGGGCTTCGACGCGGTGGACCGGGCGCTGGCCGACGTGGCCCACGGCCGGGCGGCAGGCTCCCTCGTCGCCGTACTCGACGCCTGAACCAACCTCCGCCCAGGGTGAACAGTTCGGGCCCGGAGATCGTTAGAACTGAGTGAAGATTCGATCAGGGGCTGGGTCCGGGCTTCAGCGGAAGCTGCTAGCTGCGTTAGATTTGATCAAATCTTAGGTGCTAGCCAGGGAGCGTGAGGGCCATATGCGGGATCTGACCAGGCAGGTGTGGTCGGTCCTGGCGGCTGCCCGGTGTGCCTCCCCGCGAGACGGGCAGTGCTGAGCAAGGTTCTCGGCGCGGTGGGTGTGGTCCTGCTGATCGCCGGGGTGGTCTTCGCGGTTCGTCCGGTCCACGTCAACGGTGAGGCCTGCGGTTCGGTCTTCCAGCCCGAGAAGGGCATCACGCCGATGCAGTGCGACGCCCGCCTGAGCAGCCGCGGCGATTTCGTCACCGGCTTCGGCGCCGGCGGAGTCGCCGTCGTCCTGACCGGCTTCGCCGTCGCCGCCATCCGCGACCGCCGCACCCGCGTCACCTCCTGACCCGGACCTGCCGCACTCACCAACCTCACCGGCCTCGCCGGCGGCGACCGTCGGCCGGCTCCTGAGCGGGACCCGGTGGACACTTGATGAGTGCCGGAGGTCCGCTGTTGACCTTGACACTGTGTCAACCGGGAGGGTGGAGGCATGTTCACCATCGGAGACTTCGCGGCGTTCGGGCAGGTGTCTGCCCGGATGCTTCGGCACTACGACGCGATCGGGCTGCTCCGGCCGGCGGTCGTCGACGGCGCGACCGGCTACCGGTACTACTCGGCTGAGCAGTTCAGCAGGCTGAACCGGATCATCGCGCTGAAGGATCTCGGCTTCACGCTGCAGCAGGTGCACGAGATCGTCGACGCCAAGCTGTCCGCCGAGGAACTGCGCGGCATGTTGCGGCTGCGACAGGCCCAGCTCGAGGACGAGCTGGCCCGCAGTTCGGCCCGGCTGACGAGTGTCGAGGCGAGGCTCCGGCTGATCGAGAGAGAAGGTCACATGCCTACTGACGACGTCGTCCTGAAGCACATCGCCCCGACCCGGATCGCCGAGTTGTCGGCGATCTCGGCGAGCTACGACGGTGAGGACATCGGTCCGGTCCTCCAGCCGTTGTTCGGCCAGCTGTTCGAGCGCCTCGGTGCCGCCGGCATCAATCCGTGCGGTTCGCCGGTCGCGTACTACGAGGACGCCGAGAACGAGACGATCCGCGTCCACGCCGCCGTACCCGTCGATGCGGGTACGGCGGCGGACGTCGAGATCACCGAACTCCCCGAGCTCGCGCAGGCCGCGACCATCGTGCACAAGGGCGACATGATGGAAGCCGACCGCAGCATGCAGACGCTGGCCAAGTGGATCGAGGACAACGGCTACCGCAGCCAGGGCTATGCCCGGGAGGTCACACTCCAGTTCGACATGGAGAACCCGGCGAACTGGGTGCACGAGTTCCAGATCCCGGTCACACGGCCACACTGACCGTCGCGAAGGAGTGCGGCGGCAGGGTGACCCGCAGTCCGCGGGGCTCTGGTTCCAGCCCGGTCAACGGAACCGGAGCCACCGCGGCCGGGTCGCTCGTCGTGTTGTACGACTGCGGCTTAGATGCCGTCAGCAACCGTCCCACAGGTTCACGGACGTCGGCGCCGCGTAGGTCCAGTACGACGTCCAGCGACGCACCGGGATCCAGGTTGCTGACCGACACCAGCGCCCGCCCGTGCTTCACCGACGCCGAGGCCGACACCAGCTCCATCGCCTTGCCGTCCAGCTCGTACGGCGTCGGTTGCTCGACGACATGCACCGGTACGGCGACCGCGTCGTGGTGCCCCTTGTTCATCTCGAAGACGTGGTACGTCGGGGTCCGCACGAGCCCACCGTCTTCGTCGGTGAGCAGCATCGCCTGCAACACGTTGACCGTCTGGGCGATGTTCGCCATCACCAACCGGTCCGCGTGCCGGTGGAACACGTCGAAGTGCAGGCTCGCCACCAACGCGTCCCGCATCGCGTTCTGCTGGTACAGGAACCCGGGGTTCGTGCCCGGCTCGACGTCCCACCAGGTGCCCCACTCGTCGAGCACCAGGCCGACCTTGCGCTCGGGGTCGTACGCGTCCATCACCGCGGAGTGGCCGCGGATCACCCGCTCGATGTCCTGCGCCTTGATGATGGTCCGATAGTAGTCGTCGAGGTCGAAGTCGGTCGCGCGGCCCTTGTTCTCCCAGGTCCCGGCGACCGTGTAGTAGTGGAACGAGATCGCCTGGAAGATGTTCTTCGGGTCGCGCCCGCAGCCCAGGCAGCTGATCGCCTTCATCAGCGCCTCGGTCCAGTTCAGGTCGTCGTCGGACGCACCCGCGGCGATCTTGTACAGCTTGTTGTCGCCGTGATCCCGGCAGAACGTCGCGTACCGGCGGGCCAGATCGGCGTACGCCTCGGCGCGCATGTTCCCGCCGCAGCCCCAGGTCTCGTTGCCGATACCCCAGAACGGCACCTTCCACGGCTCGTCGCGGCCGTTGGCCTTGCGCTGCCGGACCATCGGGCTGTCACCGTCGCGGGTCAGGTACTCGACCCATTCGCTCATCTCCTGCACGGTCCCGCTGCCGACGTTGCCGTTGACGTACGGATCCGCGCCGAGCAACTCGCACAACGCCAGGAACTCATGGGTGCCGAAGTGGTTGTTCTCCTCGACGTTGCCCCAGTGCGTGTTGATCATCGACGGCCGGTCCGCCTTCGGCCCGATGCCGTCCTTCCAGTGGTACTCGTCCGCGAAGCAGCCACCCGGCCAGCGCAGGTTCGGGATGTTCAGCGCCCGCAGCGCCTCGACCACGTCGAGCCGGATCCCGCCCTCGTTCGGCAGGCCGGAGTCCTCGCCGACGTAGAAGCCGCCGTAGATGCACCGCCCGAGATGCTCGGCGAAGTGCCCGTACAGATGCCGGCTGATGGTCGGACCCGGTACGTCGAGATCGATCACGACCCGGGCAGAAGATGCTGAAGACAACGAACTCTCCTTGTTCTAGATGCTGCGGCGTAAATCCAGTGCGACAGGCGCGTTCCGGTCGCAGACGAGCCGGTCTCCGTCCGCCCACAGTACGGCGACATGGACGTCGGTCAGCCGGCGCGGATCGGCTACCCCCACACCGGAAGTGCGATGGGTGAAGTAGAAGATCCACCCGACGTGCCGACCATCGGCGTCCCGGCCCACGACGACATCGGCGTGGTGACCGAATCCGCGGTCGGGCTCGTCGAGGATCCGGCCGGCCGGCTCCCACGCGGTCAGGTCCCGCGACCGGTGGACAGCCTGTCCGCGCCAGTCGTCGGTGATCATCCAGTAGAACTCACCGAGCCGGAACACGTTCGGCCCTTCGTGAGGAGCCCCACCGATCACCTGGACAGGCCCCGACCACGCGGTGAGGTCCGGCGAGTCGACCGACCAGGTGGTCGAGCCATGTGCCTCGTCCTTGTACCAGAGCCGCCACCCACCGGTCGGCAGTTCGTAGGCGCACGCGTCGATGACCCGATCCGACGACAGCGGCAGCACACCGTCGTACCGCCAATCGGTCAGGTCCGTCGAGGTGTGGTGCAAGATCGTGCGCGGGTGACCTGCCCACTGATCCGGTACGCCGGTGATGTAGCTGGTGAACATGTGGTACCGATCGCCGGCCAGGATCACCTCGGGTGCCCAGAGTGTGTTGCGGCCCGGATGCGGATCGATGCCCGCGGCAACACCGTCGTACTGCCAGGTCAGGCCGCCGTCGAACGAGCGCGCGACGCCGATGTCCGTGCCGTGTACCCAGCGGTGGCCGTCGTCCGGCTCGTGCGCGCGGCGCTGGGTGTAGAACATCCACCAGGAGCCGTCCGGCCCGGCGATCAGGGCCGGATCCGTCGGCGCCAGGTGGACGGGATCCGTGTAGAGCATCAAGACTTCACGCTTCCTGCCAGGAGACCGCTGACGATGTGGCGCTGCGTGAGGATGAAGAAGACCACCATCGGGATCAGGACCAGAACGCTCATCGTCATGAACGCCGGCCAGTCGGTCGAGAACTCGCCGACCGAGCGGTAGACCTGCAGCACCAGGGTGGCCTTCTCCGGCGAACTCAGGAACACGTTCGGGGTGATGAAGTCGTTCCAGATCCCCATCGTCTGGAAGATCCCGACCGTGACCAGGATCGGCCGGATCAGCGGCAGCACGATCCGCCAGTAGATCTGGAATGCCCCGGCGCCGTCGATCCGCGCCGCCTCGATGATCTCGAACGGCAGCCGGCTGATGTACGCCTGGATCAGGAAGTAGCAGAAGATCGCGCCGCCGGAGTAGATGATCACCAGCCCGCGCAACGTGTCGACCAGTTCCGCCCCGACGAGCATCCGGTACAGCGGGATCAGCGTCGACTGCCCCGGCACGATGAACCCGAGCAGCAGCAGAGCCCCGAAGATCCGGTTGAACCGGCTGGCCCGCATCGCCATCGCGTACGCCGCCGTCGAGCCGACGAACAGCTGGACCAACAGCGCCGCGATCGTGACCAGCAGGGTGTTCAGGAAGCTCCGGCCGAGCGGCACTGTCTCGAAGATCCGCTGGTAGTTGTCCAGGAACAGCCGCGTCGGCAACGCCAGCGGCGACCGGGTCATCTCCTCCTGCGTCTTCACCGTGTTGACGACGATGTAGTACAGCGGTACGCCGACCAGACCCGCCAGCGCGATCATCACCGCGCTGGTAAGCGGAGACCGTCGTTGTTTCACAGCACTCTCCGTTCGATTCGGCGGGAGGCCCAGAGTTGGGCGACCGCGACCAGGGCGACAGCGAAGGTGAACAGGACAGCCAGGGCGGACGCCAGGCCGTAGCGGCCCTGCGCGACGCCGCTGGTGATGATCGACTGCGTGATCGTGTACGTCGAGTACCCCGGACCGCCCTTGGTCAGGGTGAACGGCAGGTCGAACACCTTGAGCCCGCCGGTCATCAGCAGGAAGTTGCTGATGACAATCGCCGGCGTGAGCAACGGCAGGGTGAGGTGGAAGAACTGTTGCCGCGCGGAGGCGCCGTCGATGGTTGCCACCTCGTAGTAATCGGTCGGAATCGACTGCAGGTAAGCCAGATACAGCATCGCGTGCCATCCGGCGCCACCCCAGACAGCGACCACGATGACCGACAATCGCGCCAACGTCGCATCCGACAACCAGGGGTACGGCCCGGCGTGGAACACACTCTCAAGGACGGAGTTCAGTACGCCGGAGCCGAGCGGCGACAGGATGTAGCCCCAGACCAGGCCCAGGATCGCGATACTCGGGATGGCCGGGAAGAAGAACACCGACCGGACGAAGTTCCGGCCGAAGAACTTCTTGTTCAGTACGACGGCCAGCGGGATCGCGCACGCCGTGATCAGCACCGCCGTACCGATCGTGTAGGCGAGCGTGAACCCGAGTCCGGCCAGCATCGACGGATCCGTGAGGACCTTGTGGTAGTTCGACAGCCCGACGAACTTCACGTCGGCCGAGTAGCCGGTGAAGTCGGTGAAACTCCAGTAGAACGTCTGCGTCAGCGGCACCACCAGGAGCACCACGAAGACCAGGGCCACCGGCACCAGGAACAGCTGGTTCGCAGACGTCGCCCGCGCCTTCTCCCAGCTGAACCCGGGACGTGGTCGTTCCGCTCCGGCCCGGACCTGGGAGGTGGTCCGGGCCGGAGCGAGTTGGCTTGTGGTCACGACGTACTCGCGAGCTTGGCGTCGAGGGCGGTCGCGACCTGCTCGGGGGTCGCCTTGCCCTGGACCAGCAACTGAAGCTGCGCGGTCGCCTCGACGTTCAGGATGTCCTCGGCCCGCTTCCACGCGATCTGCGGGAGGTAGACGTTCCCGGCCCGGACGTCCTTGACGATCGGGCTCAGCGCCGGGTCGAGCGTCGGCTCGAAGTCGGTGGTGACGGTGATCGCGCCGGTCGCCTTCTGGTACAGGGCCATCGCCTCGGGCGTGTCCAGGAACGCGAGGAACTTCTCCGCGGCCTCCGGGTTCTTCGCCTTCGCGTTGATCGCGTAGCCCGGGCTGGCGGCCCCGGCCAGGTACGGCTTGCGGTCGTCGATCCCGGGGATCGGCGCCATCTCGATCTTCAATTTCGGCGCCGCCTTGCGGACCCCGGGAATGTCCCACGGGCCGGCGACCATCATCGCGACCTTGCCGGTCGCGAACTCGGTCCGGACCTGGTCACCAGTCAGGCCGACGACCGCCGGCGTGACCAGGCCCTCGGTCCACAGCCGCGACCACTGTGTGAGCGGCTCGACCCAGTAGTCCTTGAACTTCGCGGACCCGTCGAAGATCTTCGTGTCCATCGAGTTGCCGTCGGCCGCGCTCTCCGCGCCCAGGAACGCCGACAGCGGCGTGGACATCGCCTGCACCGACTCCAGGTACGGCGTGACCCCGGCGTTCTTCAGTTTGTGGCACAGGGCAAGGAACTCGTCCCAGGTCTGCGGGATCGTGGTCGCGCCCGCCTTGGCCAAAAGGTCCTTGTTGTAGAGAATCCCCGCGCCCCACGACGCCACCGACAGGCCGTACACCGCGCCGTCGGAGCCGGAGTACGTGGTCTGGTTGAACTTCGGCACGTTCTTCAGGAACGGCTTGTCCCTCAGATCGACGACATGCTTGCCGTTGATCAGGTTGGTCTTGTTCTCGGCGGCGATCGCGAAGACGTCGGCCGCCGTACCGGACAGGATCCGCGACTGCAGTGTGGAGATGTACTCCGCGACCGGCGGAGCGTTGGAGAACTCGACCTTCAGGCCGGGATTGTCCTGCTCGAACTTGGCGATCAGCGGCTTCATCGTGTCTTCTCCGTCCCAGGAGAAGAAGGTGAGTTTGCCGCTGCCACCGCCGCTGTCCGACGAACCGCCACAGGCGGCGAGGGGGACGGCGAGCGCGACGGCAGCCAGGGCGGCTACTGTACGGCGCAGTTTCATCGAGGACTCCTTACGTAAGGTTGGGGCCATGAACAAACCGGGGCGGCTGGGTGGGGTAGGCAAGAAGAGGCCATCCACCGTGGTGACGATGGCCGACGTGGCGCAGACCGCGGGGGTTTCCACGATGACCGTGTCGAACGTGATCAACGGGCGGCCGCGGGTCGGTGCTGCGACGCGGGAGCGGGTGCTGGCCGCGATCAGCGACCTCGGTTACCAGGTCAACCTGGCCGCCCGGCACCTGCGCGCGGGCCGCACCGGCGTGGTCGGCCTCGCGGTCCCGGAACTCGAGCGCCCGTACTTCGCCCAGCTGGCCGGCCGGCTCGCCGACCGGTTCGAGGCGCACGGGCTGCGGATCGTGATGGAACGCACCGGCGCCAGCCGCGAGGGCGAGCTCGACGCGGTCGCCTTCTCCCGGCTGCGGATGTACGACGGCCTGATCCTCAGCGTGGTCGACATCGACCCGGCCGAGCTGACCCAGATGCACCCTGACGCACCGGTGGTGATGATCGGCGAGCGTGCACTGCCGTCGCGTTTCGACCACGTGATGATGGACAACGTCGACGGCGCCCGGCAGGCGACCGCGCACCTGCTCGCGACCGGCGCCCGCCGTGTCGCCATGCTGGGCGGCAACCCGGAGTGGACCGCGAACATGCCGGCTCTGCGCGCCGAGGGCTACGCGCTCGCACACACCGAGGCCGGCGTACCGATGGACCCCGAGCTGACGGTTCGGTGCAAGTTCACGCTGCAAGAGGGGTACGACGCGATCCGGTCGTTGCACGAGCGTGGGATCGGCTTCGACGCGGTGTTCGCGCTCACCGACGTAGTTGCCCTCGGCGCGCTTCGAGCGCTGGCGGATGCCGGGCTGCGGGTGCCGGACGACGTCCAGGTGATCGGCTTCGACGACATCGACGAGGCGCCGTACCTGGTCCCGGCGCTGTCCAGCATCAATCCGGGACACGAGGAGATGGCCGACGCGATCGTCGCGCAGCTGATCGCCCAGATCAACGGCGGACCGACCGGCGAACCGCAGGAGCTGGTCGCGGCGGCGCGGCTGATCCTGCGCGGCACCACCAAACCTGTCGACTGAGACCACGGCCTACCTCGTCACGCAGCAGTGAGTTTGTTGCGCAGAGGTATATCGATAAACCTCCCGGCTGGCAAGACCTCGGCCCGGAACCGTTCCCTGGACGGTTGCCGGGCCGAGGGGTTCCCCCCTAGTCGGCGAGCAGCTTGGCGATCTCCTTCAGCTGGTCGTCGCTGAGCGGACCGAGGGCCATTGCGCCCGCGTTCTCCTCAGCCTGAGAGACCGTCCGGAACCCGGGAATCGGCACCGTCCGCGGGCTGCGAGCCCACAGCCACGCCAGCGCGCCCTGCGCCAGCGTCCGCCCGTCGCTTTCGAGTACGTCGCGGATCGCCGACACCTTGTCCCACCACTCCGGCGCGGGTACACCGCCCTCGTCGAAGAACCGGAGCCAGGACGGCGGCAGGGTGCGAATGTCCGCACCGGTCGCCGGCCGATCCGCGTTCCGCCGGCCGAGGATGCCCATCCCCAGCGGCGTCCGGTTGATGCTCGCGAGGTCGGCCCGCTCGCACAGCGCGAAGAAGTCCGCAGCGTCGTGCAGAACACTCGCCTCGTGCTGGATCGCCGCGCAATGCTCGCCTTCGGCGAAGAGCTCGGCGCTGTGCAGTGTGTCCGTGCTCCAGGCGTAGCTGCGGATCAGCCCTTCCCGGACTAGGTCCTCGCACGCTTCGCGGAGTGGAAGCGCGATGTCGTCGGTCGTGTCGAAGTGCAATTGGTAGAGGTCGAGGTAGTCCGTGCCGAGCCGTTCGAGGGAGGCCCGGACGGCCTTGTGTACATACTCGGGTGTCTTGTCCTGGTGATGCATGACCCGGGTCGACTCGTCGAAGGTGTTGCCCCACTTGGTCGCGATCACCACCTGGTCGCGCCGGCCCTCGAGTGCCTTGCCGAGAACGCGCTCGCTGTGGCCGGCGCCGTACACGTCCGCGGTGTCGAAGAACGTCACGCCGAGCTCGATCGCCCGCCGGATCGCCCGGACCGACTCGTCGTCGTCGACCTCGCCCCACCCCAGCGGCTCTCCGGCCGGATTGCTGAACGGACCGCCGATCGCCCAGCACCCGAACCCCACCGGGCTGACCTCGATCCCTACTCGTCCCAACCTGCGCATATCCATGCCGTCAAGCCAATCAGCCCGCCTCTCATCCGTCCAATGCATCTTTGTGGCGCTTTTGATGCATGCACTGCATGGGCTGTCGCTGGGGTTTACCGCTCAGTACCCGGTAGCTCGGGCGGCGAGGGCGTGGTTCATGGCGACGAACTGCGGCTTGATGGTGCTGTTCAGCATCGACCGGGTGAATGGGATCGCCACCCCGCGGAACTTCTCCTCCTGGATCAGCCGGGTACGCCCGTTCGGCAGAGCCTCGAGCCGGTACGAGTGCTCACCGTCGAAGATCCCGCCGGGTGGGACCTTGCCGATCCAGCGGAGCTCCTTGTTCGGCTCGACCGCGAGCAGGGTGGGCGTGAACTTGGTCTCGGCGCCCTTGGTGTCGCGGAGCACGTTGGTGATCTTGGCGCCCTTGGTCAGTTCACCGGTCGAGGAAATGATGAACGGGTTCCACTCCGGGTACGCCTGCCGATCCGTGAGTACCTTCCAGACCTGCTCGGGACTCGCGTCGATGTCGATCTCGGTGTGCAGGACGAACGGCCGCGCGATCGTGTAGGTCGTGTAGCCGACCAGCAGCACCACGACAGCGGCGACCACGGTCAGTACCTTGCGGGACTTCTTGATCTTGCGGGACTTCTTGGGTGACTCCAGCTTCATGACTGCTCCGGATCAGGTCCGAGGGTGCTGTGCACCAGCTCCCTCACATAGGCAGAAGTGATCGGCTCGCCGGTGACGAGGAGCCGGTAGTACAACGGTCCAACCATTTGGTCGACCAAAATTGCGGGGGCGGCATGGCCTGGCACGAGACCATCGGCTTGGGCTTGCGCGACGACTGCGGTGACAGCGGCGTGCCGCTCACCCCAGAGGCCGCGCACGCTCTCACCGACCCGCGGCTCCCGGGCCGCAGCCGCAGCGAGGTCCGCGATCAGGGTGGTTGGTATACCGTTCAGCGTCTCGGCGATCCCGGTCACCAGTTCGGTGAGATCGCGTCGCGGGTCGCCGCTCGGCGCGAACGGTACGGCGGAGCGCAGGCCGGCGATCATCGCGATCACCAGCTCGGCCTTGGTCGGCCAGCGCCGATAGATCGTGGTCTTCGCGACCCCGGCCCGTTCCGCGACCCGGTCGATCGACATTCCGTCGTACCCGCCGGCCCGCATCTCGGCCATGGCGGCCTGCAGCACTCGTCCCTCCACCCCGGCATCCCGCGGCCGCCCACGTCCCACCATCGTCGCTCCTTTTCGCTACTGCGGTGTCGAAAAGAACTGTACAACTATTTACGCAACTGCGGTAGCGGAAAAAATCGCTGCCATGAACTGTCAGGTTTTACTGCGACCGTTAGGCGGGTGACCCAACGACACAAGCTGCTGTTGCCGGCAGCCTTCATCACGTCCCTCGGAAACAACATCCAGCTGATCGGCGCCGCGCTGCTGCTCGTCCGCGCGCACGGGTCGATGCTGGACGTCGGCTGGCTGTTCATCGCGGTCGCCGTACCGCAGGCAGTGCTCTCGCCGTATTTCGGTCGCCTCGCGGACCGCTTCGATCGGCGCCGGCTGTGGATCGGGTGTGATGTGCTGAGCGCGGTCGCGGCTTTGTGCCTCCCGATCGGGCTGGCGCTGGGCGGGCCGCAGCAGGCGCTCGTGTACGCGAGCAACTTCGCGCTCGCGGTCATCGCCGCGCTCTTCGTGCCGACCAGTGCGGCTCTGGTCCGCGAGCGGGTGCCGGGCTCGGAGCTCCGGCGCTTCAACGGGCACTACGAGATCGCGCTGCAGTGCGGGATGTTGCTATCGGCATCGGTCGGCGGATTCGCCTTGCAGTACTTCGGTTCCACGCCACTGTTCGTGTTCAACGCGACGACGTTCGTTGCCTCGGCGCTCTTCGTTGCCGCGGCCGGCCCACGCCGCCGTCCCGCCGAGCCGGCCGTCCCGGCCGCGACCGAGTCGGCTGGATCGACTGGGTGGTTCACCGGGGCTGCACTGCCGTTGGCGCCGCTTGCGCTGCTCTTCGGGCAGGGGCTTGTGGTGGTGACGGTGTTCAACGCGTTGTTGCCGGTGCTGCTCATCGGTGAGTGGCATCGTGGTCCCGCGATTCTCGGGATCGTGGATGCGGTGGGAGGCGCCGGATTCTTGCTGGCTGCGATCGCGTATCGGCGGAGCGCCGTACGCTTCGGTGATCTTCGGGTCGCGCTCGCGGGGTTCCTGGTGTGCAACGTATTGCTCGTGCTGCAGCCGCTCTTCGGGGTGGGTGCATTAATGGGGCTGGTGCTAGTCGGGGCGTTCGTCTTCGGGCAGGCTCGGATCGCGACGCGGTCGTTGTTGATGACCTCGGTCGACGAGTCGCGGGTCGGGCACGCGTTCGGCGTCGCCAATGGGTACGGGCTCGCCGCCACGGTCGTCGTCATGCTGGTGACCTCGGTGGTCACCGGGCGGACGGACACCCGGTACGGCTTCGCGACCCTCGTCACGATCAGCGTGCTGGCCGCCGTACTGGCCGCGCTCTGGATCAGGCGGTCAGCCTCCCCTCGGACGACCGCAGCCGAGCTTGAAGCAACAGGACTTATATAAGTGTTGTTATGATTCCGCCATGGACGATCCGACCGAGCAGAGTCAGTGGCGGGGCCTGCACCAGTTGCAGGCGCGGATGGACGCCGAGATCGGGCGCATCTACACCGATCGGCAGATCAAGGGACTGAAGCCGAGCTACGTGATGGAGCTGCTCCGGCTGCACGCGAAGGGCCCGATGACGATCACCGAGCTGGCCGAGTCGGTCGGCCGGACGCATTCGGCGCTCAGCCAGAAGGTGTCGGCGATGCGGACCGCAGGGCTGGTGCGGACCGTGCCGGGGACCGATGCCCGGAGCAAGAAGGTCGCGCTGACCGCGAAGGCGAAGAAGATCGTCGAGCTGCTGGCAGCCGAGTGGCGGGCCACCGAGGCGGCGATCACCGAACTGGAGGCAGAGCTCCCATACCCGATGACGCAGGTCGTCCGGGATGTCGAAGAAGCGCTGGCGCGGAAGAGCTTCCACGACCGGATCGCCGAGAAATTGCAAGAGCTCGGCGAACCGAAGTGAAGGGGGCGCTCGGCGTACGGCGGGCGTTGATCGACCTCGAGCCGTTGAGGGCTTCGCCGGTATTCCGGCGGCTGTGGTTCGGTCAGGTGCTGTCGACGTTCGGTGGGCAGTTGGCGTTTGTCGCAGTGATGTTCCAGGTGTGGGACGAGACGCAGAGCACCGCGTGGACCGGTGCGGTCGGGTTGTCGCAGGCGTTGCCGTTGATCCTGCTCGGGCTGTTCGCGGGGGCGGCCGTCGATCGGTTCGAACGGCGTCGGTTCTACCTGATCACCACGTTCGGGCAGTTGGTCACCTCGGCGGTGATGGCGAGTCAGTTGGTGATCGGTTCGGTGCCGGTCGGCGTACTGCTCGGGCTCGTCGCCATGCAGGCGTCGTTCGCGGCCGCGGCCGGGCCGGTCGCGCGGACCGTTCTGCCGCAACTGCTGCCGCGGGAGCTCCTCGCCGCCGGGATCGCGCTCAACCGGATCGCGTTCCAGGGGGCGATGCTGCTGGGGCCGGCGATCGGTGGTCTGGTGGTGGGCGCTTGGGGTACGGGCGCCTGTTACCTGATCGACTGTCTCAGTTTCCTCGCCGCGCTGTACGGCGTACTCGGGCTGCCGCACCTCCGGGTCGAGGCTGTTGTGAAGGCCGGATTGCGGGGAGTGTGGGAAGGGCTGGCGTTCGTCGGGTCGACACCGGTGATCCGTGGTGCGCTGATCACCGATCTGGCGGCGACCGTGCTGTCGATGCCGGTCAGCCTGTTCCCGGTGATCAACGCGGAGCGGTTCGGCAACGATCCGCGGACGCTCGGCCTGTTTCTGACCGCGATCGCGGTGGGTGGGGTCACCGCGTCGTTGCTATCTGGCACGTTCACTCGGCTGCCGCGACATGGAGTGGTGATGCTGGCGGGGTCGGCGGGGTGGGGGATCGCGCTGGCGCTGTTCGCGTTCTCGCCCGCGCCGTGGCTGGCGTTGGTGTTTCTGGCCGTGGCCGGCGCCGCGGACACCGTGGCGGTCGTCTCCCGGAGCACAATCGTCCAGCTGCACACGCCGAGCGAACTGCTCGGCCGGGTCAGCGCTGCCGAGCAGATCGTCGGCCAGGCCGGCCCAGACCTCGGCAACCTCCGCGGCGGCCTGGTCGCCCAACTCACCTCGCCCGTCACCGCCCTCGCCTCAGGCGCCCTGCTCTGCGTAGCCGCCGTAGCAACAGTCGCCGCCACCACCCCCGGCCTACGGGCCTCCGAGGTACCTAACGACAGGAGGTAGTCCGGCTTGCCAGGCGGTCTTCCGTCCGAGCTGCCCGACCGGGGCCGCCGCTGGCCCACTACCTCCTTAGGCTCACAGAGCGACGGTGCGGAAGCCGGTGTTGCCCATGGAGGACTCGGGGGTGTTGGAGGAGCGGGCGGAGTTGCGGTAACGGTTGCAGTAGGAGTCGTGGCAGAGGTACGAGCCGCCACGCATCACCCGGGCCGCGCCGAGGGACGGGCCCTGGGGGTCGGTGTCGGGGGTGAACTTGTAGTACCGCGGGCCGAACCAATCTGCGCACCACTCCCACACGTTGCCGACCGTCTGCCACAGTCCGTACCCGTTCGGCGCGAAACTGTGGACCGGCGCGGTGGTGAGGTACCCGTCCTCTTCGGTGTTCGTCCGGGGGAACACGCCTTGCCAGATGTTGCAGCGCCACTCACCGTCGTCGCCGAGCAGATCGTCACCCCACGGATAGCGCGCACTCTCGAGACCGCCGCGGGACGCGAACTCCCATTCGGCCTCCGTCGGCAGGCGGCGCCCGGCCCATCGGCAGTACGCGACGGCGTCGTTCCAGCTCACGTGTACGACGGGGTGGTCGTCGAGCCCGTCCAGATCCGACCGTGATCCACCCGGATGCCGCCAGTCGGCCCCGCGTACGCCGGCCCACCATGGCGTACCGGACGCCGGGCCCATCACCTCATCCGGCTCCGCCTGCAACGCGAGGTGGAACACCGCGGAGAACCCGAAGGTCTCGGCCTCCGTCCGATACCCGGTCCCGTCGACGAACCGCGCGAAGTCCGCATTCGTCACGCTCGTCGCGTCAATACTGAATGCAGCGACCCGAACCCGATGCGTCGGCGTCTCACCGTCACCAGGGTTGCCGTCCCCGGTGCCGTCGCCCATCGCAAACTCGCCGTCCCCAACCACCACCTGCTCAACCCGATGCGCGGCGGCGGGGCGCGCGTTCTGCACCGCCCCGGCATCCGCCGCCGCTCCCGCGTCCCGCGCCGGCTGGGCGTCCGACGTGGCCGCGGAGGCCGCCGGTCTCGCCGGTGCGCAGCAGGACGGATGCTCGTCGGTCATGCCCCCAGGATCTCAACTCAGTCAGTCCGCACATCATCCGGCCTGAGGGGAGATCGGTCAGCCGAGGGTCGGGGGGCCTTGCTCTATCCGGCGGAGGACTGGGTCCAGGCGGTAGAAGTCGGTGCCGGTGATCAGTTGGCGTTCGTCCCACCAGGTGGCGCCGGCTTCGGCGAGCGGCTCGATCAGCGCGCGCGAGCGGGCCGGGTCCGCGGGGCTGATGCCGCCGACGATCACGTCGTACGGCGTGGTCCGCTCGCCGCGCTGGTCACGGAGGAAGGCCATGAGGTCGCGCAGTTCGTCGACTGGTGGGGCCTCGCCGTGGTTGGCGTTCTTGAACAACGGTACGGCGCCGTCCCAGCGCGCGGCCCGTCGCATCGGGGCCTTCCGCGGCCAGTAGCCGGCGATCCACACCGGCGGCCGCGGTTGCTGAGCGGTTGCCGGTAGCAACGTAACGTCATCCACCCGGTAGTGCTTGCCGTCATGATCGACCGTCGAACCGGACCAGTACGCCGCCAGCAGGTCGAGGCCCTCGTCCAGTTTCTCGGCCAGCACCTTCGGATCCGTCTCGTCGCCGAAGCTGCCGAACTCGTCCTCGATCGGCCCGCCGAGCCCGGCACCGAAGATCACCCGCCCGCCGCTCATCGCGTCGAGCGTCGCGACCTGCCGCGCCAACTGCTCGGGTCGCCGCCGCGCCACCGGCGTCACCAACGGGCCCAGCTTGATCCGCGACGTCGCCAGCGCGGCCGCGGTCATCAGCATCCACGGATCACCGAATGCCTGCCCGCGCCGCCGCTCCTTGCTGTGGACGACGTGGTCCCAGACGAACAGCCCGTCCCACCCCGCCTCCTCGGCCGCGGCGGCTACCCGCGCGACTGTGTGAGCGTCGGCGAAGTCTCCGAAGTTCGGCACGTTGATCGAGAAGCGCATGCCCGCATCCTCACTCATCGAGACGCAGTTCGACGAACGGAATAGTGTCGCCGGGCAGCAGGTACGTCTCGACCTCGACGAACCCGTGCGCCTTGGCGAACCGCAGTCCGTCCTCGTTGGAGGCGAGGATGTGCGTCTCCACCCCCGCAGTGCTCAACTCCCGCGCACGGGCAAGGCAGCGCTGGTAGATCGCCTCCCCGAATCCACGGCGCCGGTACTCCGGCAGCACCCGAGCGATCACCGTCGCCGCGGTGGTGTCCTCCGACGGCGGCCGCACGGTCGAGTTGCCCACCAGGAGATCGCCGTCGTATGCGACCTCGAGGACGTTGCGGCCGGCTCGCTCCCGGATCTCGTCCACCGACAACGGTGCGGTCGGGATGATCTCGTTGTGGACGCGCTGCCAGTCCAGCAGGGTGGAGTCGTCCTGCATGGTGTTGTCGTCCTGCATGGTGTTGTCGTCCTGCACCGGCACGATCCGAAGCCCAGGCATCACCTCGGCATAGTAGCGTCCGGGGTGTGCGCATTCTCTTTGTCGGTAACAGTTTCACGGCGCGGAACAACCTGCCTGGTTTGCTGAAGGGTCTGGCGGGAGCCCGGGGGATCGACCTCGAGCACAAGCTGATCTCCGCGGGCGGCGCGTCGCTCCGGCAGCACCTCAACGCCGGGGCAGCACTCGAAGCGATCGCGTCCGGCGGCTTCGACACCGTCGTACTGCAGGAGCAGAGCACGCTCCCGATCAAAAGTCCGGCCCGCTTCCGGGAGAGCGCTCGCGACTTCGACGCCGCGATCAAACCGGCCGGCGCCCGGACCGCCCTCTACGAGACGTGGGCGCGACGGAACGCTCCGGAAACCCAGAGAGCGCTCACCGACGCGTACGCCGGGAGCGCGGTGGAGCTCGGCGCGACGCTCGTACCCGTCGGAATGGTCTGGGAGCGATTCCTGGCCGATCACGATCAGCCGGTGTTGCACGACGCGGACAACAGCCACCCCGCACTCGCCGGCAGCTACCTCGCGGCGTGCGTGTTCCTGATCGCGCTCCTGAACGAGGACCCGGTCGGCATCGACGTACCGGTGAAGGGCCTCGACGCCGACACCTCGGCTCTCCTTCGTCAGGCAGCGTGGGACATCTGCTCCGAGTTGGCGTCCGCCGGATAGACCACCCCGCTGTCGTCCGGAAATCGCGGCAACATGTTGCCTAACCGTGCCGCGCTTGTCAGGATGGGCCGGTGACCACCAACGATCAGGGACCGGCCGCGCCGGTGGCGGCGACCGTCCTGCGGCCGCTCCGGCTGCGGGACGTGCGACTCGAGGGCAGCTTTCTCGGCGAACTGCAGGCGACCAACGGGACGGTGTCGATCCCGAAGGGGGCAGAACATCTCGAGGAGCAGTGGGACAACTTTCGGAATGTGGCGAAGGGGGCCGCGGATGCGGAGTACCACGGGCCGAACTATGAGGACGGCGAAGCGTACAAGTGGCTCGAGGCGGTTGCGTGGGAGGCGGCGCGGAGCGAGGATCCGCGGTTGCTCGACTGGCTGGAGTCCCGGACCGAGCTGATCGCGGCGGCACAGGACGAGGACGGGTACCTCGGCACCTTCGTGCAATCGGGTCAGCGGGACAAGCGGTACCGACAGCTCGACTTCGATCACGAGATCTTCAACATGGGCGCGATGATCCAGTCCGCGGTCGCGCAGTTCCGGGCGACCGGGCGGACCGAACTGCTCGACGTCGCTCGGCGCGCCGCGGATCACCTGCATCGGACGTTCGGCACCGGGCAGGATCAGCGTGAGGGCTTCTGTGGTCATCCGGTCGCGGAGCTCGGTCTGGTCGAGCTCTACCGGACGACCGGCGAGCAGCGGTACCTCGATCAGGCCAAGTACTTCGTCGACGCCCACGGCCGCTCGATCCTTGCCCCCGGCAACCCAGGTCGGGCCGCGTACCTGTCCGACCGGATCCCGGTCCGCGAGACCACGGCACCGGAGGGCCACGCCGTACGCGCGATCTACCTTGCTGCCGGCGCCACCGATGTCGCGATCGAGACCGGCGACACCGAGTTGCTCGGCAAGCTCGAGACGCAGTGGCAGAACATGGTCCAGACCAAGATGTACGTGAACGGTGGCCTCGGCAGCCGCTGGGACGGCGAGTCGTTCGGCAACCCGTACGAGCTGCCCAGCGACGTCGCGTACGGCGAGACCTGTGCCGCGGTCGCCGGTGTGCAATGGAGTTGGCGCTTGCTGCTGGCAACAGGCAAGGCCCGGTACGCCGACCTGATCGAGTGGCAGCTGTACAACGCCGTACTGCCGGGCGTCTCACTCGATCGGTCGAAGTACTTCTACGTCAATGCTCTCCAGGTCCGCGCGGACTCCGACGACTCCGACAAACGGGCTCCCGGCAACGGCCGGCAACCGTGGTTCGGCACGAGTTGCTGCCCGACCAACCTGATGCGGACCTTCGCGTCGCTGCAGCACTACGTCGCCACCACCACCGGCGACGGCCTGCAGATCCACCAGTACGCCGCCGGCACGATCGAAACCGACGAGCTGAAGCTCGATATCGCGACGGACTACCCCGTCACCGGTCGCGTCGTCATCACGGTCCGGGAAGCGACCTCCGCCTCCCTCGCGCTGCGCATTCCGGGCTGGGCCTACGGCGCCGAAGTCACCGTCCAGGACGAGGTAATCCCGGGCGTTCCCGGCACCTACGTCAAGGTCAACCGCGCCTGGCAGGCGGGAGACCGCCTCGTGCTCAACCTGCCGATGACGCCGCGCCTCGTGCACGGGCACCCGCGCGTCGAGGGGATCCGTGGCTCGGTCGTGATCTGCCGAGGGCCGTTGTTGTACGCCGTCGAGCAGGTCGACCAACCGGATGGTGTGATTGTCGACGATCTGATTGTCACCAGTCCGCGACTCGACGAGGTCCTGGGGGACGGCGTACCGCTGATCACCGCCCGCGGCGCCACGTGGAAACCGCAGGAGGTGCTGTACGCCGATGAGCCCGCGCGGCCGGCTGACGTCGTACCGATCACGGCGTTGCCGTACTACCAATGGGCCAACCGTGACGTCGGTCCGATGAAGGTTTGGCTGCCCCTAATGACTCAGCACAGTTAGCCCGCGGTCTCGTCGGTCGACGCGCGGACGACGAGCTGACACGGCACCTGCTCGAGTCCTGAGTGCGGCCGTCCTTCGATTGCGTCGAGCAATCGTTGGGCGGCCACGCGGCCGACATCCGCGAGCCGGAGATCCACCGATGTCAGTGGCGGGCGGGCGCCTTCCGCGATCAGCTCCCAGTTGTCCGTACCGGTGATCGCCACGTCCTCCGGGATACGCCGGCCCAGCTCGCGGAGCGCGTCGGCGCCACCGCGGGCGAGCAGGTCGCTGGCGTAGTGGATCGCGTCGATCTCCGGGTTGCCGCGGAACAGGATATGGGTTGCCTGCCGGCCCCAGGCCTCGGTCCAGCCGCCGTACATCGCCATGCCGGTCAGCTCGAGACCGGCCGCGGTGAGCGCTGAGGTGAGACCGTCGTGACGGCGACGGGCCGGCTCGAAGCGCTCCGGTCCGGTGACGTGGGCGATCCGGGTCCGGCCGATCCGGAGCAGGTGTTCGGCGGCCAGGCGGCCGGATGCGGTGTCGTCGACGACAACCGAGCAGTCTGAGTCGTCGGCCGACGGCGTCAACGCGTAGACCACGGGGACGTCGCCCGCGCCGGCCAGCGGTGGCCGGCGGTTGAAGTTGCGCCCGGTCACGATGAACCCGTCGACCCGGCGGCCGAGGAGAACATCGACGTAGTGCCGCTCGCGGATCGGGTCGCCGCGGCTGTCGCACAGGAACACCGAGATCCGACCGGCCCCGAGCGCGTCCTCGGCTCCGAGCATGACCGGCACGCTGAACCGCTCGAAGCTGTCGGTGGTGATCATCCCGACTGTGTAGCTGCGCCGTTCGAACACGCTGCGGGCCAAGGCGTTCGGCCGGAAGTCGATCTCCTCCGCCGCCTGGCGGATCCGTTCCCGGGTCGCCTCGCTGATCTGGCCGGTGCCATTCAGTGCCTTCGACACCGTGCCGGGGGACACCCCGGCCCGGGCCGCCACATCGCGCACCGTCGCCCGCCGTTCCTGGCTCACCCGATCCCCTCCGTCCGTGTTTCCGGAAACAACCATACCCGCCCGATCGGGCGTTTCCCTTCACCGGACGCCGTTCGACTCTTGACCGCCCCGCGCCGCTCTCCTACAGTCGGGAAACATGTTGCCGTCCTGTTTCGGTGACGTTCGACCGCCCGAGGAGGGTTCATGTCAGCAACGATCGGCCGCCGCCAGGTGCTGCAGCTCGGTGGCCTCACCGCGCTCGCCGGTTTGGCCGGATGCAGCGGAAAGTCTCTGGGGGACAGCGGTTCCGGGTCTGGTGGTGGGGCCAAGCAGTTGCAGTTCATGTTCTGGGGGTCGACCGCCGAGCAGAAGGCGATCGCGAGCATGCTCAAGGCCTTCGAGCAGGAGAAGTCCGGTGTCACGGTCAAGCCCGTCTTCACCCCGGCCGACTACGACACCAAGCTGAACGCCCTAGTCGCCAGCAACCGCCAGCCCGACCTCTGCTACATGCAGAGCCCGATGGGATACCGCCTTGCGGAGCAGGGCAAACTCGTCAACCTCTACCCGTACTTCGACAAGTACCCGGACCTCGCGAACCGTCTGCCGGGCACCTACTTCTGGTGGGACAAGGGCAAGACCTACGGCACCCAGAGCGCGAACGAGATCATGGCGCTCTGGTATTCCAAATCGGCGCTGTCCGACGCGGGCGTCGAGACCCCGCCGGCCACAGCGGACAAGGCTTGGTCGTGGGACACGTTCGTACAGAACGCCTACAAGCTCACGCTCGACCAGAACGGCAAGCATCCGGATGAGCCGGGCTTCGACCCGAAGCGGATCCGGCAGTACGGCGTCTCCGCGGGCCTCGGACCGACGGTATACCAGCCTCTCCTGCTCAGCCGGGGGATCGACTTCACCGACGAGGCCGGGCGCAAGTCCTTGCTGGACACGCCTGAGGCGATCGGCGTGTTCCAGGACCTGGCCGATCTGATGTACAAGCACCGGGTCGCGCCGACCCCGGCCCAGCTCGGCAACAACGCACCCAGTACGACGGTGCAGCTGAAGACCCGCCGGGTCGCGATGGTGATCGACGGCCAGTGGACCCTGCTGGATCTGAGTCAGGGCAAACTCGACTTCGGGATGGGCGTGCTGCCGTCGTACGGCAAGCCGATGACGATCACGCTCGGCGGTGCGACCGCGATCTTCGCCTCGACCAAGCACGAGCAGGAGGCCGTCGAGCTCTACCTGTTCCACGACAACCCGACCAAGGTCGACCTGTTCAGCTCCGGTCTGTGGATGCCGCTGGAGAAGCGGTACTACACGGATCAGAAGGACATCGACGTCTGGACCAAGAACGACGCGCACCCGGCGGAGTACAAGACCGCCGCGATCGACTACACGGTCAACAACTCGGCGCCGTACTTCTACCAGAAGCTGCGCAACATCGAGGCGATCGACAAGGTGCTGACGCCGGCGATCCAGGTCATCCAGCAGGGCAAGACCCCGGCCGCGGAGGTGCTCAAGCCACTGGCCGCCAAACTGAACGGCGGCCTGCTGCAAGGCACCTACCCGGTCAACGGCAGCTGATGAGCACAGCAACGCAGACGGAGGCGGTGCCGTCCCAGCGGACAATTCCGACCTGGCCAGTCCGGCCGAGACAACTTGGCCGGTCGGAAGCACGCTGGGGATGGTTGCTCGCGATGCCGGCGATTCTGGGGTTTCTGATCTTCACGATCGGGCCGATGGTCGCCTCGCTGTTCTTCAGCCTCACGGATTGGCGGATCGGGGCGCCGGCCCGGTTCGTTGGTCTCGGCAACTATGACCGGCTGGCGCACGATCACCTGTTCTGGAAGTCGTTGAACGTCACCACCTATTACACCCTCGGCGTCGTACCACTGACGCTGCTGGTCGGGTTCGCCGTCGCGATCCTGGTCAACCAGGGCGTACGCGGGCGGTCAGCATGGCGGACGATCTACTACCTGCCGACGCTCGTACCGGCGGTGGCGAGCTCGGTGCTGTGGATCTGGATCTTCAACCCCGACTTCGGATTGCTGAACAGCCTCCTCCGGCAAGGTGGGCTGCCGACGTCGACCTGGATCTATGGCGAACGAAGCGCCGTACCGTCGCTGATCCTGATGAGCACCTGGGGATTCGGCAACACGATGGTGATCTTCCTGGCCGGGTTGCAGGGGGTGCCGCGGCAGCTGTACGAGGCGGTCGCGATCGACGGCGGCGGGACGTGGGCGCGGTTCCGGCATGTGACGTTGCCGTTCATGACGCCGGTGATCTTCTACAACCTGGTGACCGGGGTGATCGGGACGTTCCAGGTGTTCAACCAGGCCTACATCATGACGCAGGGCGGGCCGAACAACGCGACCGAGTTCTACATCTACTACCTCTACACGAAGGCGTTCACCGACAGCGAGATCGGGTACGCGAGCGCACTCGCCTGGGTGTTGTTCGTCGTGGTCCTGGTCATCACCGTGCTGCTGTTCCGGAACGCGCGCCGATGGGTGTACTACGAGATGCGAGCCGCCCGATGACGCGTCTGGAGGTCATCCGCCGTACCGCGGTCTGGGCACTGCTCGCGGCCGGCGGCCTCGTGATGCTCATGCCGTTCGCCTGGCTGGTCCGCAGCGCGCTGATGGACGACAACCAGATCTTCGTCTCGCCACCGGAATGGATCCCGCGTCCGTTCGCATGGGCGAACTTCAGCGGTGCGCTCGGGTCGCAGCCGTTCGCGCGGTACTTCCTGAACACGATGATCATCGAGGTGCTGGTGGTCACCGGGACCGTGCTGACGTGTGCGTTAGCGGCGTTCGCCTTCTCGCGGCTCCGGTGGCGCGGCCGCAACCTGATCTTCGGCCTGCTGCTGACCGGCGTGATGCTGCCGTACGCCGTGACGCTCATCCCCACGTTCGTGATGTGGGGTTCGGTCGGGGCGCTGGACACCTTCGTCCCGTTGACCGTTCCCGCTTGGTTCGCCGGCGCGGGTGGCGGGGTGTTCAACATCTTCCTGTTCCGGCAGTTCTTCCTGACCATCCCGTACGAGTTGGACGAGGCGGCGTACATCGACGGCGCAACCCCGTGGAAGGTCTTCTGGGGCGTGATCATGCCGCTGTCGAAACCGGTGATCGTCGTCGTGGTGATCTTTACCTTCATCGGCGTCTGGAACGACTTCCTGGGCCCGCTCCTCTACCTGACCGACGACAGCAAGTTCACGCTGGCGCTGGGCCTGGCCGGATTCCAATCCAGCTACACAGCCCAATGGGGCTTCCTGATGGCCGCCTCCCTGGTAGTCATCCTCCCCATCATCCTCATCTTCTTCGTCCTCCAGCGCTACTTCGTAGAAGGCGTAACCCTCACCGGCGTAAAAGGCTAAGGCCACCGCCGTGTACCTAAGAACGGGAGGTGGTCCGGTTCTGGGCGCTTGGCTTGGCCGAGTCACGCTCAGCCGGGCATATACGTAGACGACTACGTCCTGTTCTTAGGTACGCCGATCAGCGCAGGGTGGTGCCGTGGAGTCGCGGCCTGAGGGCGTGTTCTTCTACTTGGCGTCGTGGAAGACGAGGCCCAGGGTGTGGCGTTGGCCGGTGTGGATGGGGGAGACGCCGTGGCGGACGGGAGAGGCTGACCAGCCTCGGGTGGAGGGGACGGGGCGGTCTCGGGTGGTGAAGACGAGGCCGTGGCCTTGGGGGATGAGGGTTGCGGTGCCGCGGGACTGGGCTCGGGGGCGTTGCTCGACGAGGAGGAACTCGCCGCCGGTGTGGTCGACGCCGGGGTCGTTGAGGTTGATGACGACCTGCAGGGGGAAGACCTTGTCGCCGTACAGGTCTCGGTGCAGGGCGTTCCAGTCGCCCGCGCCGTAGCGCAGGAGGATCGGGGTCGGGCGGGGCTGTCCGGCGCGGTGGCAGATCTCGAGCCACTCGTCGAGCGTGTCCGGCCACTCCGCCTCACGGCCGAGCTTCAAGTACCAATCACGGGCTATCGGCAACAATCGCGGATAGAGCGCCTGCCGTAACGCCTCGACGGCCTCGGGGAACGGCCGGTCGAAGTACCGGTACTGACCTTCGCCGAACCGATGCCGGGCCATGTCGATCGTGGCGCGGAAGTGCTCGACCTCGTCGTACAGGGCCATGATCCGCGCAGCCTCCGCCGGCGTGAGCAGGCGGGGCAGCAGCGCGCACCCGAGGTCGTTCACCTCGGCGGTCACGGCGTCCCAGTCGGCTTTGGCCACTCGCTGCGCGTATCTGTCCATACAGAGGGAACGGATCAGCCCGCCGACGTGTGAGTCCAGCACGCGAGACACCGGAGTTAAAGTCGAGTAACTCACTAGACTTTCACGCACCAAACTCCGAGAGTTGCCCGGGACACTAGTTCGGATGGCTCGGTCGAACCGAAACTCCAGTCCAGTTGGTCGTCCCGGTCGCCGATGAAGCCGTCGAGGGACATGGTCATGTGCCAGATCACTGTGCCGGTCATGACTCACACGTTGCCCGGATCAGACGTATGCGTCTAATGCCAATCTGAGGGAGGAAGTATAGATAGCATCGATGCATGCTTGATCTTGTTCGGCTGCGGGTGCTGGCTGCGGTTGCCGCGCACGGTTCGGTGACCGCGGCGGCCGACGCGCTGCAGTACACCCAGCCCACCGTCAGTCATCACCTCGCCCGCCTGGAGGCGGCGACCGGCGCGAAGCTGGTCCAGCGCGTCGGGCGTGGCATCCGGCTCACGCCCGAAGGTGAGGTGCTCGCGCGCCGGGCGGTCGAGATCATCGGCCGGGTCGACGCGGCCGACGCCGAGCTCGCGGAGCTAGTCGGTCTGCGGTCCGGCCGGGTCCGGGTCGGGGCGTTCAGCTCGGCGTTGAGCGTCCTGGTGCCACCGGCCGCCGCCGAGCTGCGCCGGGAACATCCGAACCTCGAGCTCGAGCTGTCCGATGTCCACCCGAACGTCGCGACGCGGGCCCTGCGCGCGGGCGAGATCGACCTGGCGATCCTGTTCCGGTACGACGACGACCTCCCGGCCGACGGCCTTCGGTACACGCACCTGCTCGACGACCCGGTGCACCTGTTGAGCCGCCGTACCGGGGAGACCCTCACCGAGCATCGCGACTCGGCGTGGATCGCGGGGTGCGTGAACTGTCGGCAGGAGCTGCTCCAGCACTGCGAAAACGCCGGATTCACGCCGAATATCGCGTACACCAGCGACGACATCATCGTGAAGCAGGCTCTGGTCGCGGCCGGTCTCGGAGTCACGACCATGCCCGGCCTGGCCCTGCGATCCCATCACCTCGAGGGCGTGCAGACCACCGAGTTGCCCATCGTCCGCCGGATCTACCTCGCCACGTACGGCGAACCTCCGGACCCGCCGGCCACGGCGGCCCTCATCGAGGCGCTGTGTTGAGCGGGGGCCCGATGGGCACTAGTAGCGCATGCGGGAGCGCCTGGAGCTGCGGTACAACCAAATCTGGAAAATTGTCGTAGGGCTGCTGGCTGTCCTCGGGGTGGCCGCCGCGCCGCTGTTCCTCAGCCTGACGACGAATCTGATCGCCTTCCTGTCTTCGGCGTTCGTGGCCGGAGCGATCTGCCTCAGCGTGGGATTGTCGGACGAGCGGCCGACGGCCGAGCTGATCCACATCGTGCCTCGCTGGGCCGGCCTCGGTGGCCTGACGGCGCTGGCGATCAGCGGGTACGCCGCAGCCGCGGGACTGAACACGCTCATCCTGCTCGGGCTGATCATCGCCTCCTCCCCGCCGGTCGTCGCTCGCGTGCGGTCCGCCCGGCCGGCCGAATCAACGAAACCTGCCGGTGGCAGGCGATCGGTCACGGCACGGACCACCCGGACGCGTCCCGACCCGCCGCAGCCACCGCTCATCGACTTCCCGGTTCGTCCATATCTGTTCGCCGTACGGCAGACTCTCGCTGAACTGACCGACGCGGAGCTCTGTCTGGCCTGGCGGCGCAGCTTCCGGCAACTGCAGGTGGCGGCCGGAGGCGAGCGTCGGATTGTGATGGCGGACGTCCGCCGCGCGTACCTGGACGAACTCGAGCGGCGCCGGCCCGCGGCGTTCGCGGCATGGCTCGAGTCCGGCGCGCGGGCCGCCGGCGATCCGGGCAAGTTCTTTATCCCCCACACCAACTGAACACTGTGCGCAGGTCCGCGCCGATCAGCTCGACCGCGTGCCGGCCGGCGGACAGTACGGCGGGGAAGTTGAGGAACGCGTGCATTGTGTCGGCGTACTCGACCAATCGCGCCGGTACGCCGTCCCGCGCGAGCCGGCCGGCATAGGTACGAGCGTCGTCGCGCAGTGGATCACGTCCGGCCGCGAGGACCAGCGCGGGCGGGAGACCATCGAAGGTTTCGGCCCTGAGTGGCACGGCGGCAGCGGGCAGCTCGCCCTGGGGGAAGTACTGCGCGTCGGACCACCGACCGGGGGCGATGCTGAGGAAGGTGCCGTCGAACAGCCGGTACGACTCGGTGTCCTGGTCGAGGTCGAGGCTCGGGTAGCAGAGGATCTGGCGATCGGGGAGCGCCGTACCCGCGTCCCGCGCGAGCAGGCAGGCACCGGCGGCGAGTGCGGCACCCGCACTCTGCCCGCCGACCGCGATCCGGCCGCCGCCGCCGAGCTCGAGAGTGTGCTCGCGAAGCCAGTCCAGGGTGTCCCGCACGTCGTGAAGCCCTGCTGGATAAGGGTTTTCGGGCGCGACGCGGTAGTTGAGTGAGACAACGATGACGTTGCCCGCGGCAGCGATCCCGGAAGTCGCGTACTCGATGTCGCGGAGGTCGCCACCGATGAAGCCGCCGCCGTGCAACCACAGGACGATCGGTCGAGGCTCGTGGTTGATCCGGTAGACCCGAGCGTGCAGGGTGCGGCCCGGCAGGTCGATGGTGAGATCGTCGGAGCTCGTGCGGGGGTCACGCTCGCCGGCCAGCTCGGGATCGGGGAGCTCCTCGCGGTCCAGCAAGAGGGCCTGGTAGGGATCGAGGTCCGGCCCCTCGGGTTGGTTCGCGAAGTACTTCAGGAGCGCGTCGGTCTCGGCCCCGAACTCCGGGCTGTCGACAATCTCGGGCGTCATGCGGACACCGGCGCGGGCTGCAGGTGGCGGGCCGCGTGACCGAAGACGACGCCGTCCGGTGGAGTCGAGGCGTACTCGGCCAGTGCGCCGATGCCGCCGTCGAACCCGCCGCCCGTCGACGGGTCCGCCCACGACTTCTCGTCGTACTGCTCGATCTCGGCGAGCAGGGCCGCGCCGACGCTGTCGAACCGGTGCCGGAGCAGGGGCGACGGGAGGTGGCGACCGGCCTCGACCCCGCCGACGTTGAGAGCGCGGCCGATCTCGGCGGTCTCCCAGCGCGGGTCGAGACTCCAGTGCAGACGACCTGCCTTGGCGTCGCGGAGTACGGCAAGAGTGATCTCGTCCCACATCAGGATGTGCGCGATCAGGTCATGCAAGGAATCGCAGAAGTCGCCGAGTGGTCCGGCCGTCACCCGGTACGGCGCTCGCAGCTCAGCCTCGGTCCGTCCGTCGACACAGCTCAACAGCAGGTCCTGGTCGGTCCGGATCAACCGAGCCGCCTCGACTGGAGAAGTCATCGGTGTACGCATGTCCCGAATCAACCAGCTCCCGCGGTACAGCCGCCGTGGATTGAAGAAAGTCTTCAATCCACCCGGCTCGCGCGGTACTGCGCCATCTTGGCGCGTGCGCCGCACAGGTTCATCGAGCACCAGCGACGTCGGCCGGCCCGGCTCTCATCGACGAAGAGCAGGGAACAGTCGTCGGCGGCGCAGGTCCGGATCCGGTCCGCGAGCGGCCCGGTGAGGAGGTCGATCGCATCGCGCGCCAGCACACTGAGGAGGTTGGCGGCGTCGGTTGTGATGGGCTCGGCGCGAAGGTCGCGGGTCAGGCGGGGACCGGGGAGCGGCCGGGCGCTCCACCGGTTGACCACGTCGACGTCTTCGGCGAGCGGCGTACCCGCGAGGAGGCGGTAGAGCGCCTCCCGGAGAACCAGGGCCTGGGTGAACGTGCGTCCTGAGACCGGCACGGACTGGTCGGTCAGGCCGGCGTCGCGGAACCAGCGGCTCAGGTCGGCCGCGGCCGGGATCCGCTCGATCGGGGTCTGCAGCCGCTTGCC
Organism: Kribbella sp. NPDC026596; assembly: GCF_040638415.1. Lineage (NCBI taxonomy): Bacteria > Bacillati > Actinomycetota > Actinomycetes > Propionibacteriales > Kribbellaceae > Kribbella > Kribbella sp. NPDC026596. The sequence continues at coordinate 152,209 of NZ_JBEZYF010000001.1, forward strand.
GAGCGTCGCGGTGAAGTCGACCGACGAACGACCGCCGACCCAGGTGAAGCGCGTCGTCATGATCGGTAGTCTATCATCGCTGTTACCAGACAAACCGGTAACCGAGGAGTGGGGCTGTGGAGATCGCGATCATCGGGGCGGGTGGCGTGGGCGGATACTTCGGTGCCCGTTTGGCCGCGGCCGGGCAGGACGTCAGATTTGTTGCGCGCGGCAAGCACCTGGAGGCGCTGCAGTCCCAGGGACTGGTGGTGCGGAGCCCGGGCGGCGACCTGAAGCTCCCGGTGCGGGCGACCGCGGACCCGGCCGAGCTCGGTGCCGTCGACTACGTGCTCGTCAGTGTGAAGACGTGGCAGCTGCCCGAGGTGATCACCACGATGGCTCCGCTGGTCGGCGCGAGTACGGCGATCGTCACCGTGCAGAACGGCGTCGAGGCGCCGGGCCAGGTGGCGGAGGTCTACGGCCGGGCGGCGGTTCTGCCCGGAGCGGCGGAGGTGATCGCGTACGTCGACGGGCCGGGGATCATCCGCCATCTCGGCAACGGCAAGCTGAGCTTCGGCGAGTGGGACAACCAGCAGTCGTCCCGCACCGACCAACTGCGTGAGGCTTTCGTCGATGCCGGACTGCAAGCGGCCGTCCCGGATGACATCTGGGCGGCACTGTGGACCAAGTTCCTGTCGGTCGTCCCGAGTGGCGGCCTCGGTGCAGCGAGCGGCGTCGGGTACGGCGTACTCCGGTCGAGGCCCGGTACGCGCCGGCTCCTCACCGAGGCCACCACCGAGATCCGCGACGTGGCCCTCGCGCGAGGGATCGCTCTTGCCGAGGACGTCGTACCGCGGACCCTTGCCTGGATCGACCAGCTCCCGGCCGACGGCACCACGTCGCTCCAACGGGACCTGATCGCCGGCCGCCCCTCCGAGCTGGACTCCTGGACCGGTGCGGTGGTCCGCCTCGGTGCCGAAGCCGGCGTCCCCACCCCGGTGAACACGTTCCTGTATGAACTGGCGGCCGCCCGAGCGGCCGCCAGCTGATCCGTCAGTGGTCGACGCGGGCGCGGAGACGGGCTTCTGTCGAGGTCGCCTTGTCCTGCGGGTAGACGGCGGCGAACAGAACGAACAAGGTGACGCCGTAGATGGCGACGCCGATCGGCAGAGCGCTGGTCATGCTCAGGCCGATCATCACGAGGGACCAGATGCCGGCCCCCAGCGGGGCGTAGCGGGCGGCCGGCGGCCCGCGCGGACGTCCTCGAGGAAACCGGCCATCCGGTGCAGAGCGTCGTACCGGGCGCGGTTGAAGCGGTTCGGATGCCGCCGAGGTTCGTCGACGAGGGTGCCCGGGCGGCACGTGAGGTGAAGGCTGCTCACCCGGAGATCGGCGTACTGCTGTTGTCGCAGCACATCGAGGCTCAGCACGTGGTCGAGCTCGTTTCCCTTGGTGGCTTCGGCTATCTGCTGAAGGATCGGGTGCTCGACGTGGCCGAGTTCCTCGCCGCGGCCGAGCGGGTCGCGCACGGTGGGTCGGCACTGGATCCGCAGGTCGTGGCCGGTCTGGTCGCACGGCGCGGAGCCGGTGATCCGTTGGCAGCGTTGACGGATCGCGAGCGGGACGTGCTCGAGCTGATGGCGGAAGGCCTGACGAACAGCGGGATCGCCAAGCGGCTCTTCCTTAGTGAGCGGACCGTCGAGGCCCACGTGCGGCACCTGTTCACCAAGCTGTCGTTGCCCGAGACCGAGGACGGTCACCGCCGGGTGCTCGCCGTACTGGCTTGTTTGGGTGCGTCGGCTACTCCAGACCGAGGTCGGTGAGGATGTCGGTGACCGGGCGGCCGGGCGGGGCCGCGGCGACGAGTCCGCGGATGCAGCCGGTCATCACCATCCGGAAGTAGGCGGCGCTGCTGATCTGCGGCAGTTCGGCGTGGGCGGCGGCGAGCAGGTCGTCGGTTGCGAGGAGTGCGTAGACCTTCTCCAGTTCGCGGCGGTGCGGACCCTCGAAGTACGGGCGATGGCGTTCCTCGGCGGCGGTCAGGTTGATCGCGAGGGAGGCGACCGTACCGGACATGATCACCGCGCTGGCCGCGCTGGCCGCGCTGGCCGCGCTGGCCGCGCTGTACCCGCGTCGGCCGAGCGCCTCGATCGCCTCGCGCTGGAGTCGTACTCCGGCGGCACCGCGGGGGAACAGGCCCCGCGGCCGACGACGGCTTCGGCCTGCACATCACCGAGCACAACGAGAACGATCCGCGGATGTGGTACTACCGGTTCCAGACCGACCAGATCGGCTGGGCACCGGCCGTCAACGTGCTGCTGCCCGGCGACTACCACACCAGCGGCCGCACCTACCCGGTCCTCTACCTGCTGCACGGCGGCAACCAGGACTTCATCACGTTCGACAGCATGCGCGTCCGGGACTGGACCGCGGGCAAGCCGCTCATCGTGGTGATGCCCGACGGCGGCAAGGCCGGCTGGTACTCCAACCCGGTCAGCTCGAACTCCGGCCCGCGGAACTGGGAGAACTTCCACCTCAACCAGCTCGTGCCGTGGATCGACGCCAACTTCCGTACGTACGCCGAGCTCGCCGGCCGCGCCGTTTCCGGCTTCTCGATGGGCGGCTTCGGCGCGCTCAAGTACACGGCCAAGTACTTCGGCCACTTCGCCTCGGTCAGCTCGCACTCGGGGCCGGCGAGCGTACGGCGGGATGCCGGGCTGGTCGTGAACTGGGCGAACGTGTCGTCCGCGGCGGTCGACCTGGCCGGCGGCATGATCTACGGCGTTCCGTGGGACGAGGCGCGCGTGACCGCCGACAACCCGATGGAGAACCTCGAGCGCTACCGCGGCAAGCGGATCTTCCTCGTCGCCGGCACCAGCCCCAGCCCCGACCCCTTCGACTACGCCAATGAAACCCAGGTCCTCGCCGGCCACCGCGAGTTCCGCGCCGCCCTGGACGCCGCCAACATCCCCTTCACCGCCTACGAAGACGAAGGCGGCCACATGATCCGCCCCAACCGAATGATCGAAGACATCGACGGCATCATCGCCCACCTCCGCAAAGCCTGACCCGCAGCACTTTCCGGCCGGCGCCGCGCTCACCGGACAGCGCGGCGCCGGCGCCTGACCTGGTCGATCACGATCAGTACGACGCCGATCGCGGCCGGCCCGAAGAAGGACCCGAGAGTCCGCACGAGTGGCCCCACAAACATGTCCGCGGACTGCCGCTGCCCAACGAAGTAGCTCGTGTTCTGATCGGTACACACCACCTGCACCGTCTGTGCCGGCACCCGCTCCACCGAGTGAGCCACCACGTAGTACAGGTCGCCCGCGTCGTCCCACTGCTCGTGCCGCGACGGCACCTCCAACGCAATCTCGTTGCCGCTCGCATCCTTCGCCGTACAACTCTGCACCGCATCCCGATCCGTCGAAAAGATCGTCAGCCCCACCCGCTCCAACCCCACCGGCCGCCCATCCACCCGCGCCGGCGACCCCGGAATGTTCCCCAGAAGTTGCACCATGAAGAACCCACTAACCACCAGCCCCACCACGACAATCCCAGCTCCGATGATCGTCAGAACGGGTCGTGAGTTCTTATGTGCGGGCCGTGGTGCCTGGGCCGGATAGCTCGTCATCCCAGAACAGTAGTGTTCACAAGCGTCGTGGGGCCCGTTTCAGTTCGCCGATCACCACGTCGAGACCGAGAAACTCGAGTAGCATGTGCTTGAGGTTGGTGCCCTCGATCAGCTGGATCCGCCCGTGCTCGGCAGCGAAGTCGTGCGAGGCCTTGCCGAACCATGAGGTGGTGACGAGGACGCCTCGGCTCGCCTTCATCTGTCCCATGACGCCCGCGAGTGCGCGGACGGCCTCGGTCGAGACGACGTTTCGATAGCGCTTGGCCTGGATGACGCACACACCGCCCATGATGGGGTCCTCGTTGACAGCGACACCGTCCACGCCGTCGTCACGCGAGGCTTGAGTTGACCACGCTTTGAGTCCCATGGCCTCGAACAGTTGCCGGACCAGTCGCTCGAACTCGATCGGGTCGAGGTCGACCAAGACCGGCTGTCCAACCCCGCCACCGCATCCTGCGCGTCCACGATCTTGTACCGGGAGAGGTCCGGGTCGAAGACCGGGCGGACCGCCTCGAGGTCCCACGGATGCTTCGACACCAGGGCGTTGAGGTGGCGCAGGCACTCGCTGGGGTCGAGGTCGGTCAGGACGAGATCGCCGAACTGTTCGCGGGTGGTGATGAGACTGACCAGGCATGGCTGCTCGGGTTTGCCGGTGGCTCTGTTGCGGGTCGAGACATGGGCGTTGACGGCCACCTCGGTCACCAGTTTCTCGCCGGCGATCTCGAACACGTCCCGCATCGTGCGCAGTACCAGTTGCGCGACGAGGTTGCTGTAGCGCTGGTTGATCTCACGCGGGACGCGCCTTCGGTGTGATTTCGTCCTTGGCCCGCACGTACCTGAATTCAGTCTCCGGTGGTATGACCTCGACGGTCGGGAGCTCCATGACAACAAGCAGTCGGCGGATCTCCGGTTGGTACGCGACTTCGACATCAGTGGGGAATCCGACCGGCAGCGGCCGGGATTCGAGCGTCAACTCGACATAGTCGTTGACCGCTTCGGGGCGACCTTGCCGATAGGCCTGCTCGAACGCATCCACCTTGGCATTGGCTTCGTCCGTACGCTGTCTCTCTGCCTCGACCCCGGCCCGGTACGCCCGCTGGGCCTCGGCGAGCCGCTGCAGCCTGTTTGTCTCGGCGGCCTGGTGCTGAGCCTGGGCGTTCGCGAACTCTGCCTGCCGCTGCAGGATCGTCCGCTCCACCGACTGCTTCTTGAACATGCGCTGTACGGCGCTCGCCGGTGGTGGAGCGAACTCCTGCCAAGACGGCGGCGGAGTCGGAGTCCCGTCCTGACCTGGGGTGAATCGGGGGATCTCAGGCTGCCTGCGCAGTGCGGCGAACGGGATCCTGGCAGACCTTCGCAAGCTTCCGACGAGCAGGTCGTCGAGTTCGGCAATGCGTTCGGTCAGCGCGTGGTTCAGCGCAACGACCTCGGCCTGCCGCACCTGCAAGTACTCGGCGGCGGCTTCCTTCGCAGCTTGTTTGTCGGCCTGTGCCGCGGCCCTCGCCAGGCGCTCCCGCTCGCGTTTCGTCTGAGCGATGAGGCGGTCGCGCTCACGCTGCTCCCGCGCGGCCTGCTGCACTCGCAGATTCCGCTGATGCTCCAGCTCGGCGAAGAAACCCCGACGACGTCCCATACTGCCCCCATCGACAGGAGGTCACTGAAACCAACCCCAGCTTTGACTCTAAGTGGTGGGGGATGGCGTCGCGCGGGGTGCGGCGCGTCCGGTCCAGATCAGTCGTCCGCGAGGCGTTGGAGGAGGTGGATGAGGGTTGATTGTTCGGTGGGGGTCAGGCGGGTTAGTTCGGTGGCCATGGCTTCGCGGCGGTTTTGGCGGAGGGTGGTGAGGATCTGGGTGCCGGCGGGGGTGAGGGCGACGAGGGTGGCGCGGCGGTCGTTGGGGTCGGGCTGGCGGGCGAGCAGGCCGGCGGACTCGAGGTCGTCGACGACCGAGGTGGCTGAGCGGGGGACGATGCCCAACTGGGCGGCCAGTTCGCTCAGGCGCAGCGGCCGCTCGGCGCGGTCGAGAGTACGGAGCACGCGGAACTGACCGTGGGTGACGGTGTCGCCCAAGCCCTCCCTGGACGCGCGCCGCTGGCGGCGGACAATCCCGTCGAGTAAAGCCGCAATCTGTTCCGCGGCATCATCCGGAGCGTGCATGCGCAGAGCCTAGTTGCAGGTCAGCCGGAGGGGCGGCACGTGGCGGCCGCGGCGACAGACGTCCGTGAGCGGGAAGAAGACAGGCATCTTGTGAGGTTAGCTCATAGTGAGGTAACCTCAGTATGTTTGGTTTCTGATCGGAAGGGGCTGTATGTCGCAGATTTCTGGAATGCCGGGTGGGGGAGGTGGCGGCGGGCGTGCGATGCGGTCGTTGCTGAAGGATTCTTCTGTTCGGCACCACAAGCTCTCCGCGGGCACTTTGCGCCGCATCGCCGGGTTTGCCAGGCCGTACCGCGGCTATCTGGCTGTCTTTCTTGTTCTTGTTGCATTCGACGCCGGCACCGGCGCCGTCACTCCCTTGCTCTTCCGCGCGATCATCGACCGCGGGATCGTCCCGGGTCATGCCCAGGTCGTGGTGTGGCTGGCCCTCGTCGTCGGACTGCTTGCGATCGCCAACAGCGCGATCACCTTGGGTGAGCGCTGGTTCTCGGCGCGGATCGGTGAAGGGCTCGTCTACGACCTGCGCACCGCCGTGTTCGACCATGTGCAGCAGATGCCGGTCGCGTTCTTCAGCCGGACTCAGACCGGCGCGCTGATCCAGCGCCTGAACGGCGACGTCCTCGGCGCCCAGCAGGCGTTCACCTCGACCCTGTCCAATGTCGTCAGCAACCTGCTCAGCGTCGCCCTCGTACTCGCCGCGATGTTCGTGATGTCCTGGCAGATCACCCTGCTCGCGCTGGTCGTGCTGCCACTCTTCGTCATCCCCGCCCGGTTGCTCGCCGGGAAGTTGCGCGAGGCAACCGCAGAGACCTACAAGCTGAACGCGACGATGGCGCAGACGATGACCGAGCGGTTCAACGTCGCCGGAGCCGTCCTGGCCAAGGTGTTCGGCCGGACCGAGGACTCGTCCCGGGACTTCGCCGGCAAGGCCGCCCGGGTCCGCGACATCGGCGTCACCACCGCGATGTACGCGAGCATCTTCCGCGTCTCGCTCACCCTCGTCGCCGCCTTGGCGGTCGCTCTGGTGTACGGCGTCGGCGGCGTGTTCGCGGTCGCGGGAACCCTCGGGATCGGTACGGTCGTCGCCCTGACGGCGTACCTGAACCGTCTGTACGGCCCACTCACCGCATTGTCCAACATCCAGGTCGACGTGATGACGACGCTGGTCAGCTTCGAGCGTGTGCTCGAGGTACTCGACCTCCCGCCGATGGTTGCCGACCGCAAGGACGCGACGGAACTGCCGGCCAACGCCGAGCCGTCGATCGAGTTCGACCACGTGTCCTTCCACTACCCGTCCGCCAAGGACGTGTCGCTCGCCTCGCTCGAGTCGGTCGCGACCCTGTCGGCCGAGACCGGCGAGGAGGTCCTCAAGGACGTCAGCTTCACCGTCGAGCCCGGGCAGATGGTCGCCGTCGTCGGCCCGTCCGGCGCCGGCAAGACGACACTCTCGTCGCTGGTCTCGCGGATGTACGACGTGACCGGTGGTGCTGTACTCGTCGGGGGCCACGACGTCCGCGAGGTCACTCAGCGCTCACTGCGCGCGGTGATCGGCGTGGTCACGCAGGACTCGCACATGTACCACGACACGATCCGCGCCAACCTGCTGCTCGCCCGCCCGGAGGCGACCGACGCGGAGCTGCACGAGGCACTCAAAGCCGCGCAGATCTCCACTCTGGTCGACAGTCTGCCTGACGGTCTCGAGACCGTCGTTGGTGATCGCGGATACCGGTTGTCCGGTGGTGAGCGCCAGCGGCTCGCGATCGCGCGGCTACTGCTCAAGTCCCCGTCGCTCGTCATCCTCGACGAGGCGACCGCGCACCTGGACTCCGAGTCCGAGGCCGCGGTTCAGGCCGCCCTGGCCAACGCGCTCGTCGGCCGTACGTCGCTGGTGATCGCGCACCGTCTCTCCACGGTCCGCAACGCCGACGTCATCCTCGTCCTCGACGACGGCCGCATCCGCGAACGCGGCACCCACGACGAACTCCTCGCCAACGGCGGCCTGTACGCCGACCTCTACGCAACCCAGTTCGAGAAAGCCGCCTAAGCCGGCGAGCGGAGGCGGCGGCGGGTGCTGGGGGCGCTCGCCGGGCTGGCCAGGCCGAGGGCGCCGAGGAACTGCTCCAAGGTGAACGCCGCCATGCCGAGGGCCACGGGGTTGCCCGCGACCCGCGAGGCCTCGACAGTCAGGCCCGGGAGTGAGCCTGGCAGGACGTGGTCGGGGAGCTCGGCGGTGACGGCGGGGATCAGCCACTCGCCCAGCGCGACCGTGGTCCAGCCGGTCAGCGTGATGTGCGGGATGTTGAGCAGGTTCACCAGATCACCGAGCCCCGCCGCGAGATAGTGCGACGTACGGCGGGCAAGCTCTACCAGGGCCGGGTCGTCGCCGGCCAGACCGGCCGCGACCGCCTCGACGAACCCGCTCTGCTGGGCCTGCTGGAGCGCAGGGTGATCCGGGTCGATCTCGGCCAGCGTGGTCTGCAGGCCGTGCACACCGAGGTAGGCCTCGACGCAGCCGAGCCGCCCACACCGGCACGGCCGCCCGTCGAGCTGGAGCAGCGTGTGCCCCCACTCGCCCGCGTTGTTGGCCGCACCGCGCAGCAGCGACCCGTCGATCGCGATCCCGGCGCCTACCCCGGTGCCGAGGTTGACCACGGCCATGCTCTTCGTCACCCGGCCGACGCCGAACCACATCTCCGACAACGCGACCGCCTTCAGCGGGTTGTCGACGTACACCGGCATGCCGAGGCGTTCCTCGAGCAGGGCCTCGATCTTGACGTCGTGCCAGTCCCAGTTCGGCGCGAACACCGAGACGCCGGCGTCCGGGCGCACCTGGCCGGGCATGCTGACGCCGGCGCCGATGATCCGCTTGCGGTCGGTGCCGCTGGCCGCGACCGCCGCGTCGATCGCGGCGACGATGCCGTCCACGACGTACGCCTGGCCGTTCTGGTGCTCGTCGAGCGCGACCTCGCTCTGGCCGAGCGGGCCGAGGGTGACGTCGTACACGGTCGCGTCGACGTAGGTCTCGGCCACGTCGATGCCGAGGATGCGGCCGCGGTCGGGGTCGATGGTGAGTCGCTCGTACGGGCGGCCGACGGTGTTCTGCTCGACGGTCGCGATCCGCAGCACGCCCTCGGCCAGGAACTGGGTCACGAGCGTGGCGACGGTCGCCGTACTCAGGCCGGTGTGCTTGGCGATCTCCTGCCGGGTCGACGGCCCGAGCGTGAAGAGTGCGTGCAGGACCTCGAACCGGCTTTCGTTGCGCAGGTCACGGGATGTCTGCCGCGGCACTCTGTCCCCCTTCTAAGTCGACTCCAGCCGTAGCGTACGCAGCTCAGGCGTGGCCGGACCCTCGACGCCCCGCACCAGCAGCGTCAGCCCGGACCAGCCCGGCGGAATCCACAGTACGTCGGGATCGCCGCCGGAAAAGGCCGGTCGGTCACCGAGCCACACCCTCCCCAAACACTCTCCGGACGCCCAGCCCGTGACGCGCAGCTGGTTCCCCTCCGGCCGGAGTACGAGACCATTCTCCAACGTTGGAAGCTCCACGTCGAGCCAGGCCTCTTCACCCGGTGCCAGCGTCAACGGCAGCTCGATCGCCGAGCCCGGAGCGTCGTGGCCGGCGAAGGCCGTCAGCAGCTCGTCGTCCTGTACGGCGCACGCCCAGTCGACCACCGGATTCAGCGAGAGCAGCTCGGCGCGGAGACCACCGCCGCTCGGGTGATGGGGGACCGTCACGGAGATCTGCTTGGTGCCCGCGGGCAACAGCGCCCATGGGTTCTCGGCGTGCACGGTGAGCGGCTCCCCGTCGTCCACGGTCACCGTGACCGGCTCGCGGACGCCGTTCAACTGCAGAGCCGTCGGGGTGTCTGTGTCGACACGGCGCGTGTACGTGATCGGCGTACCGACGCGGGTGCTGCTCCAGCCGGTGAGGGTGCGCAGCGGCGCCGGGTCGCCGGCCCAGTGGCCGTCGACCGTCCACAACGCGGAGATGTCCCGGGACTCGACGATCGTCCACACCGTGCCGAGACCGCGGAGCGCGCCGAGGCGGAGCGCAGGCAGCCGGGAGTCGTCGAAGTTCGCGTGACCCCAGATCTCGACGGTCGCCTGGATCTCGCCACTGAGACCACGAGTGTCGATGCGATGGGTCGCACCGAATCCGGCCAGCGTCTGAACACGGCCGCCGATCGACAGGTCCACGATGTCCGTCGCACCCACGAGCAGCAGTTCGTCGGTCAGTTCCGTGGTGGTCGTGTACACACCACGGCCGCGGTAGACGCCGAGGGACTCCAAGGCCGGCGGAAGCTCATGCGTACCGGCCGGCTTCGAGGGAGCCGCCGAGGTACGGCGGAGAACGGCCCCATGCTCCACACCGGAGGTCTCCGGCTGCGTGACGCCGGGCCTGGGCGCGGCGGTGACCCCGACGCCTTCGACCACCAGCGACGATCCGACCGCGATCTCCACCGAGGTGTTGCCGATGACAACGGTCACCGGGACGGCCGAACAGAACACCAGACCGTCATCGGAGAGCTCCACCAGATCCGCCGACGCCAGCGTCAGTGTCGTGTCCCGAAGCGGCAGATCCAGCAGCATCAGCGGACACGAGTCCGCGCCGACTGCCACCGACACCCCGTTGACAACAGCCCGCCCGTCATCCGCACCCAGGTTGGGTACGGCGACGAGCCGCCCACCACCGTCCAGCTCCAGCACCGAAGGAGACGAGCTGGTCGGGAAATCGGCGACCACCTCCACCGCCTCCCCGGGTGACGCCAACGCCAACCGTGATCCCAGCGCCCCGAGCACTCGCGCGAGCACCTGCGCCTCGGCGTACTCGGGCCGCTCCACACCCGTCGACGAGACGTACCCCGCGAAGTCGTAGCCGTGGCTCATGAAGTTGCCCGGCTGACCCCAGTTCCCACTCGACGGCGTGTAGCCGAAGTTCCAGCCCGACGACTGCAGGTACGGCGCGAGCAATGACGCACCGCTCGCCAGAAGCCGGCGCAGGGTCCGGTGCCGCCGGTTCGTCTCGGTGATCAGCAGCGGCAACCCACGATCCGCGAGCAGCGCCGCATACCGCCGTACTTCTTCTTCAATGAAAGGCGAGTCGTCGTCCGGATAGAAGTTGCACGCCGGTACGACGCCGTCGACGTCGCCGGTCGCGCCGTACAGATCTCCTTGCCCGGCGCAAGCGATCAGCGGTACGTCGATGCCGTGCGCAACAGCCTGGTCGCGCAAAGCGGTCAGGTATCCGGGGCGGTCCGTGCAGTCGAAGAAGTCCAGCTCGTTCTCCAGTTGGACCATGATCACCGAACCGCCCGCGCCGTACTGTCTCGAGGCAAGCATCGGCAGGACTTGATCGAACCAGGCCGTCACCGCGGCCAGGAAGCGCGGCTCGTTCTGCCGGACCCGCAACGACGGGTCCAACCCGAGCCACGCCGGCAGCGCGCCGCCGTCCCACTCCGAGCAGATGTACGGCCCGGGCCGGGCGATGACGTGCAACCCGACCTCGGCCGCGAGATCCAGGAACGCCGCCACGTCACGCCGGCTCTCGAACGACCAGCGGCCGGGGGAGAGCTCGTGGAAGTTCCACGGCAGGTACACATCCACGCAGGTGTAGCCGGATGCGCGGACCTGTTCGAGCCGAGCGCGCCACTGCTCCCGAGGCAACCGGAAGTAGAACAGTGACGCGCACAGCACGACCGCCGGCTTGTCGTCGACGACGACGCCCTGGCTGTTCAAAGAAACCGAGCTCACTTGACTCCCGCACTCCCGCCGCTGATGTCCATCTCGTACAGATACCGCTGACCCAGGTAGTAGACCAGGATCATCGGCAAGGTGAGCAAGATCGAGCCGACCATCACCAGGTTCCACGGCGGCGCCTGGAGGGCGGCCGACGTACTGGTGATGTACTGCACGCCGAGGGCGAGCGGCATCTTGGCCTCGTCGTTCAGGTAGATCAACGGACCCATGAAATCACCCCAGGTCGCGGTCAGCGTGAAGATGCCGATCGCGATCAGCACCGGTGCGAGCATCGGCAGCATGATCCGGCGGTAGATCCCGAAGAAGCCGAGCCCATCCACCATCGCGGCCTCGTCGATCTCACTCGGCAGCCGGGAAACGAACTGCCGGACGAGGAAGACGTTGAAGGCGTTGGAGAAGAAGTTCGGCACGATCAGCGGAAGGTAGGTGTTCACCCAGCCGAGTTCCTTGAACAGGATGAACTGCGGGATCATCGTGATCTGCGCCGGGATCATCATGGTCGCGATCACGATGATGAACAGCGCGTTCTTGCCCGGTGCGCGCAGCCGTGCGAAGCCGTACCCGACCAGTCCGCTGGACAGCACCTGGCCGATCACCGCGCCGGCCGAGATGATCACCGAGTTCAGCAGGAACCGCTGCATCGGCAACTCGGTGCTGAAGACCCGGGTGAAGTTGTCCCAGCCGAACTCCCGCGGAAAGATCGTGAAGGTGTTCGCGTTGACGGTCTGATCGCTCGACAGCGCGATCGACACCACGAAGACCAGCGGTACGGAGAGCACCGCGGACACGATGATCAGCGTCGCGTAGCTGAACGGCGTCGCCCGGAACACCCCGATGATCCGGTCCTTGCTCGGGGTCCGCTCCGGTCCGGGCTTGGACTCCTGCTCCGGTGGTGCGGCAGCGGAGATGACGGTGGCCATCACTTCACCTCGGTTTCGTAGAACACCCAGCGCCGGGCGGTGCGGAAGGCGAGCAGGGTGAACACCAGGATCACCGCGAACAGCAGCCACGAGATCGCCGACGCGTAGCCCAGGTGGTAGAAGGAGAACGCCTCGTCGAACAGCAGCGGCACCATCATCTGGCTGGCGTTGTTCGGCCCGCCCTTGGTCAGGATGTAGACCTGCGAGAACACCTGGAACGCGCCGATCAGTCCCATCACCAGGTTGAAGAAGATGATCGGTGTCAGCTGCGGGACGGTGATGCTCCAGAACTGCCGGACCGGTCCGGCACCGTCCACCTCAGCCGCCTCGTACAGCTCCCGCGGGATGCCTTTCATTGCTGCCAGCAACAGTACGGTCGCGCCACCGGCACCCCAGACCGACAGCAGGATCAGCGCCGGCTTCACCCAGCCTGACTCCAGCAACCATGACGGCCCGGGGATCCCGAACCAGCCCAGTACGTCGTTCAGCGGGCCGGACGGCGCGAGCACCATCTTGAAGATCATCGCGGTCGCCACCAGCGGGACCAGGGTCGGCAGGTAGATCAGGGTCCGGAACACCTTGCGGGCGCGAACCTGCTTGTTCAGCAGGTTCGCCAGCCACAGGCCGATCACGAGCCCGAGCGGGACCGAGATCGCGGCGTAGTAGAACGTGTTCCACAACGCCTTCCAGAACACCGGGTCCTCGGTGAGCAGCCGGGTGTAGTTGTCCAGCCCGACCCACTTCGGCGCCGTGAACGAGTCCCAGTCGGTCAGCGAGATGTAGACCGACGCGAGCATCGGGCCGAGCAGGAAAACGACGAACCCGATGATCCACGGCGACGCGAACAGGTAGAACCAGAGCGCCTCACGGCGGCGCAGCCCCGACATCAGCCTGGCTTGACGATCGACTCGAGCCGCTTCTGGACTGCGGTCAGCGCGGCCCGGGCGTCCTGCTTGCCCAGCCAGAAGTCGGCCAGCCCGTCGTCGAACGCCTTCTGCATCTCGTTCCAGGCCGGGATGAACGGCGCCCGGTAGATGAAGTCGCTCGACTCGCCGAACACGTCCATATTCACCGGCTTGGTCATCCAGGCCGGCTTCAGGAACGCGTCGCTCTTCTGCACCTCCAGGCTGGCCGGCACGTCCTGGCCGGTTGCGATGATCTGCTGCTGGGCCTCGGGCGAGGTGAGGAAGTCGATCGCCTTGAACGCCGCCTCCGGGTTCTTCGCCGTCCGCGAGATGGCCAGGCCGCTGCCGAACGCGGTCACGGCCTGCTGCTTGCCCTTCCACAGCGGCGCGATGTCCCACTCGATCTTGGACTTGGTCAGGCCGCTGATCCCCCAGAAGCCGGTGGTGTTCACCGCGACCTTGCCGTTCGCGAAGGCCTGGTCCCCGCCGACGTCCGCGCCCATGTCGGCGTACTGCTTCTGGGTCGGTACGACGCCGTGTTTGAAGATCAGGTCCCCGGTCCACTGCAGCGCGTCGATCACCTCGTCACTGGCGACCGCGGGCTTGCCGCTGTCGTCGATGATCTTGCCGCCGTTCTGGTACACGAAGCTCCACCACTGCGCCCACCAGCCGCCGCCGGCATAGCCCCACTGCTTGCCGGGGACGGTCAGCTCCTTGAACGCGCCGAGCGCGTCGTCCCAGGTCCAGTCCGCGCTCGGCGCCTTGATGCCCTTGGCATCGAACAGCGCCTTGTTGTAGAAGACGATCATGGCGCCGGACCGGTCCGGGATCGCGTAGACCTTGTCCTGGTAGGAGTAGAGCTTGCCGATCGCGCCGAACCGCTTCTCCAGGTCCAGTCCGGCCTTCGAGGCCAGGTCGTCCAGCGGCTGGATCTGGTTCTTGCTCGAGTAGACGTTGACGCTCTCCGCGACCTGCATGATGTCGGGGCCCTTGCCACCGGCAATCATCGTCTGGACCTTCTGGGCGTACCCGTCGTTCGGGATCAGCTGCAGCGTGATCTTGAGTTCCGGGTACTTCTTGACCAGCAGGTCGATCCGCTTCTGGTACGTCGTCTTGTCATTCTCCCCGCCCCACACCGTCATCACCAGGTTGGCGGCGGTGGCGTTGTTCCCCGACGTCGAGCCCTTGTCGTTGTCCGATCCACAGGCCGTCAGCGTGATCACGCCGGCCGCCAGTCCCATGCCGAGAAAACCTCGCCTGGAGAACCCTGTTCCCATCGCACACCTCTTCCGCGCAGCCCCGCTCGATTAGAGTGGCGGTTAAACTAACCATTGGAATAATCCCTGACAAGACCTCGCCGTCCGGGTGTCCAAACCGTGACCCCGCACACTGCTGGAAGATTGGCGGATGAGCTTCGTCATCGGGGTCGACATCGGCACCGCCAGTACCAAGGCCGTCCTGACCACGCCGGACGGGACGGTGCACGCGGTCGCGCGGCGCGATCACGCGCCCCACCTGCCCCGGCCCGGCTGGGCCGAGATGGACGCCGACCGCGACTGGTGGGGTGATGTCGTCGAGGTGCTGGCCGAACTGACCTCAGCGCAGGCTGACGTCGCCGCAGTCTGTGTCTCCGGCCTCGGGCCGTGCGTGGTGCAGACCGATGAGGACCTTCGGCCGCGGCGCCCCGCCATCCTGTACGGCGTCGACACTCGAGCGACCCGGGAGATCGCCGAGCTCACCGAGCAACTCGGTGCGGACGCGATCCTCGAACGCTGTGGCAAGGACCTGTCCAGTCAGGCGATCGGTCCGAAGCTGGCGTGGTTGCGGCGCGAGGCGGGGGAGGCGTGGCGTCCGCAGGACCAGTGGTTCAGCGCGCACACGTACGTCGTGGCCCGGTTGACCGGTGAATGGGTGCTGGATCACCACACCGCGAGCCAGTGCGATCCCTTCTACGACATCCACGCGGAGGACTGGGGCAGGGACTGGGCGCACGCCGTACTCCCGGGCCTGGCGCTGCCGCGGTTGGTGTGGCCTTCCGAGCAGGTCGGGGTCGTGCACGGCGTGGCGGCTGCGGCGACGGGTCTGGCTGAGGGGACTCCGGTTGTTGCGGGCACGGTCGACGCGTGGGCGGAAGCCTTCAGCGTCGGCGTACGGCGTCCTGGCGATCTGATGCTGATGTACGGCTCCACGATGTTCTTCGTGCAAGTGCTGACCGCACCGACCAGTGTGCGTGGGCTCTGGACTACATCCGGCGTCGAGCCGTCATCCCACACGCTGGCTGCCGGCATGGCGACGTCCGGGACGATCACCACCTGGCTGCAGGACCTGACCGGCGGAGTGCCGTTCGAGACGCTGGTTTCGGAGGCTGCCGCTGTTCCCGCGGGCAGCGAGGGACTGGTGATGTTGCCGTACTTCAGTGGCGAACGGACGCCGATCTACGATCCGCTGGCGCGTGGCGTGATCGCGGGACTCACCCTGCGGCACGGACGTGGTCATTTGCTGCGAGCGGCGTACGAAGGAATCGCCTGCGGGGTGCGGCAGATTGTCGACAACTTCGAGGTGGCGGCCGGGCGGCCGGAGCGCATCGTCGCGGTCGGCGGTGGTACGCAGGGCGGGTTGTGGACGCAGATCGTGAGCGATGTCTGCGGAGTCGAACAGCAGTTGCCCCAGCAGACGATCGGAGCGTCGTACGGCGACGCGCTGCTGGCGGCGATCGGGATCGGCTTGGTCCCGCCGGACACAGACTGGGCGAAGCCTGATCACGTGGTTCGGCCCGATCCGTCGACGGCTTCGACGTACGCGGAGCTCTTCCAGACCTACACGGAGCTGTATCCGGCGACTCGTGCGCAGATCCACCGGCTGGCACGCTCAGGTGAGATCGCGGATGTGTAGGACGCTGCCGTTGTCGAGGTCGCGGTCGAGCAGCGACCAGACCGTACGGGCGACGTCCTCCGGCTTGGCCAGCAGGCCCTTGGCGTCCATCTCGCGGAAGCGGTTGGACTCGGGGACCTGATCGTCGCTGCACGCCCGCAACTCGGCCTGCATGTCGGTGTCGACCGCGCCAGGCGATACCGAGATCACCCGGCAGCCCGGATCTCGCCGGTTCTGCTCCAGGCCGGTCGTGCGGACCCACTGGTCGATCGCGGCCTTGCCGGCGCAGTAGCTGGATTCGCCTTCGTGCGGACGTCGGGCGGCACCCGACGACATCATGATCAGGTGCTGCTCGCAGTCCCGCCCGGACACCGCGCTCAGGAACGCGTGACCGAGGACCTGGGCCGCGGCCGAGTTGAGCAGCACGTTGCGCGTGTACTGCGCGGTGTCGACCCGGTCGGCCGGTCCCAGCGGGGTCAGCGTGCCGGCGTTGTGGACGAAGATCACCATGTCCGCGGCATATTCATCCATCCGTTGCCGGAAATCCTTCTCGACCACGGGCCACGAGGCCGGGTCCGCGAGATCCGCGGCGACGTGGTGGGCCCCCGGCGTACCACCGCGGCGCGAGATGTCCACGAGTTCCGCGTCGAACGGGATCGTCGCTGCCAGTGCGGCGCCCAGTCCGGCCGACGCACCAGAGATCCAGACCAGAATTCGCCCCAACCCGATCACCGCATCCACCTGCCCAAGGGCAGGCCTAAGTCGAGCATCACGCAGTTCCCCCCTGCAGCCCCAACGGTCCCCCCGCAGCAGAAGCAGCCTACGTCGCTATCTCGTCAGATCGAACCCCTGTCGGCGTTTCTGACTACCAGCGACGACACCATCGCTATCAGCACCGGCGCGCACCGCAAGAACGCTCGCCTCGTCAGCGAGCTCACAGCGAATTCTCAGCCAGACAAGGCGGATCGCATGCGTGGACCAGACACTTGTGTCCGCGAGACCTTGGATCATCAGCAGCGGCGCTCGAGCTGGTCGACGTACGTGCGACACCAACACCTGGCGGTTGGAGAAGGTCGGCGCTACGCCCGCGGACGGACTGGGAGGAGTGGTTCGGCGACGCGCGGGGGCGCGGCAAGGCGTGGTCCGGGTTGGCGTGGGACTGCCTGCCGGAGATCGTCGCGGCGACCGAGACCATCGCGTCGACAGCGCCGCCCTCGAGGCCGGTCGGGTCGCCTACATCTTCCTGCGCCAGCTGTCGACCGACCTCGGCTAGAGGCGGAAGAGCGTGCCGTAGCCCGTTGGTCTGGCCGCGGTCTGGGCGGCGTGGAGGAGGCCCCACAGGAGGCAGGCGTTTGCTGTGAGGACGGGGCGTTGGAGGTCCTCCTCGAGCGCGGCGATGACGCCGACCGTGCGGAAGCCGTTCCCGCCGATGAAGACCGCTTCGGCGTTGTTCGGAGTGTTGGCGACGACCCAGCTGAACAGCTCGGCAGGGTTGATGCTGCGCTGACTGCTCGGCAGATTGCAAGACCCGTGGCGTACGACGTCCAGGCCCTGGGAGACGAAGTACTCGGCGCCGAGCCGGTCCAGCTCGGCATCGAACCAGGGTGGATCGACGAGTGCCATCCGCTGAACCTTCAGCGCCTGGAGCCCGGCGACCGCGGCGGCGCAGGTGGCGACGACGGGGATGCCGGCGCTCCGCTGCATCAGCCGCTCGACGACCTTGCGTTCGCCCTCGACACCGACCACGTACGACGAACTGGTGAACCCGATCCCGATCGCGGCGATCGGTGCGGCTGCTAGGAACGCCGTGGCCTCGTCGATGGCCGGTGGTTCGACAAACGCCCGTACGGGCGCCAGCGGGATCGTCGGG
Source organism: Kribbella sp. NPDC026596 (assembly GCF_040638415.1). Classification (NCBI taxonomy): domain Bacteria; kingdom Bacillati; phylum Actinomycetota; class Actinomycetes; order Propionibacteriales; family Kribbellaceae; genus Kribbella; species Kribbella sp. NPDC026596. Next base: position 170,302 of record NZ_JBEZYF010000001.1, read on the forward strand.
TCCATCGTCCCACCTGCTGCCATCGCCCCGAACGGGACGCGGGCCGCATGCACGCGAACACCTTCCGGAGCCATTGCCTGGAGTTCCGACTCGGGACCGACGTCACCGTGCGGGGTGAGTACACCGATCCGCGCTCGTACATCCCAGCCATCTGGTTGCCACATGCCCCCTCCCTTCCCCACTGCCGAGTGTGCGCTGGATATTCGTTCGACGGGAGGGTGTGGGGCATCGATAGCATCGCGGGATGGACTCGACCGGGTGGAACTGGAAGTGGGATCCAAGCCTGTACGCCGGGAGCGCCGAGCATTACGCGGTCGGGCGGATGGCGTACCCGGCGGCGTTGGCGGATGCGGTACGCGACGAACTCGGTCTGGACGGTCGCGGGCGGTTGCTCGACGTGGGGTGTGGTCCGGGGTCGCTCACGCTGTTGCTCGCGCCGCTGGTTGAGGAAGCGGTGGGGGTGGACGCGGACGGCGACATGCTCGCCACCGCCGCCGGGCGTGCGAACCAGGCCGGGTTGACGAACACGACCTGGCGACAGTTACGGGCGGAGGAGCTGCCGGCCGATCTCGGGAGCTTCCGGGTGGTCACGTTCGCGCAGTCGTTCCACTGGATGGATCAGGCGCTCGTCGCCGATCGAATTCGCGGCATGCTGACGCCGGACGGCGCTTGGGTGCACGTCGGCGCCACCACGCATCGCGGTGTCGAAGGCACGGACGCTCTCCCATATCCACGCCCGCCCTGGGACCACATCGACAAGCTCGTCGCCCGGTATCTCGGTCCGGTCCGCCGCGCTGGTCAGGGCACGCTGCCGACCGGCACGCGCCCAGGTGAAGAGGAAGTCATGCGCGCCGTCGGCTACCGCGGCCCGACCCGCATCGTCGTCGGCGGCAACGAAGTCGAGGAACGTACGGTCGACGACGTCACCGCCTCCGTCTTCTCCCTCTCCAGCTCGACCCCACACCTCTTCGGCTCAGACCTCCCCGCCTTCGAAGCCGACCTCCGCACCCTCCTGACGAACACCTCCGACAACGGCCGTTTCTCCGAACGCCGCCGCGAAATCGAAGCCGTCATCTGGCGCTAGAGCCCCTGACGGCCAGTAGTGTGAGCCGCTCGGTCTGTCACGTCGTGCTGGGGTGATGTGCGAGAAGTGGTGAGCTGATCGCCGGGCGGTACGAGTTGATCGAGCGGCTCGGACGCGGTGGGATGGGCGAAGTCTGGACCTGCCGGGACCGCGAGCTCCGCCGGGAGGTCGCCGTCAAGTTCCTCGCGCCGGACGACGCCGTACCACCCGATCTGCAGCAACGCTTCGAACGCGAGGCCGTCGCCGCCGCACAGATCAACCATCCGAACGTCGTGGCCCTGCACGACCGCGGCGTCGACCGGGACTACCTGTTCCTGGTGATGGAACGAGTCGACGGTACGACGCTCGCCGCGCACGTCCGCGACTCCGGTCCGCTCCCGCCCCGGCGGTCGCACGGACGGCAGCGTCCCGCTGTGTGTCCTCGGCCCGCTGACCGAGCAACAACACGCCGACCTGGTCGCCGCTCTCGCCCGGCACGCTGGGCAGCGCTGGCGTCCAGAGATCGGCTACCTCTACGGTTCGGTCTGACGCCTAATCTCGGGGGCCTAGACCCCTGCTGGGGTGCCTAGACAAGCAATAACCTGTTCAAGCCCACCAGTTCCTGCGCCGGGCCAGGGAACCCCGCGGACCGCAACCTCGTCGTGACATCGGTGAAATGTTCGGAGTAGTTGAAGGTGACATAAAAAGGCTGACAGGTTGCCGCCACGACCGGGAGGGACTCATGGGTCTCAGTCAGCCGACGGACGCCGAACTGGATGTGATGATCCGCGCGCGTCTTGCCTCGATCGGTATCGATCTCGATCAGCTGCCCACGGGCAGCGCGCCGGATCCGGACACCGGGAGTCCGGGCCTGGATTCGGTGCTCGCGAGTCTCCGTGGGTTCATGCGGACGACAGTTCTGCCGTTGAGCGCCTACGCGTTCGCTGCCGACGCCGCACTCGCCCAGCAGGTCGCACCGCCGAAGCTGTACCCGTCGATCGATGTCGTTCGGGAGGACGCGCGATGAGCACGCCGCAGGACGACCAGGTCGACCGGCGATCGTTCCTCTACCGCGCGGGCGCCTTGGCTGCCGCAACAACCGTCGGCACTCTCGCGCTCCCGTCGATCGCGCACGCGGCACCGACGACCACCGGTGCTGCGACGCTTGTCGATGTCCCGGTCCGGCCGGTTGACGTGAGCGAGCTGACCGTCGCCGAGGCGGCCACGCTGATCCGCACGGGCCGGCTGACGCCAGAACAGTTGCTGGAAGCATGTCTGGACCGGATCCAGCGGTTCGATTCGACGTACCAAGCGTTCAACCTGGTGCTCGCGGACGAGGCGCTCGCTCGGGCGCGGGCGCTCGGCCGCACTCGCGGCGGTGCGCTGCACGGCATTCCGCTGGCGATCAAGGACAACTACTACACGCGCGGCGTAACCACGACGGCGAACTCGTATCTGTTCGCGGACTTCGTCCCGCCGTACGACGCGACCGCCGTCCGGCGGTTGACCGCTGCCGGTGGCATCGTCCTGGGCAAGACCCAGATGGGGCCGTTGGCAACTACTCGCGCGACGACGCCGGACGGACGGATCACGACGGTGAACGCCTGGACTCCGGCCGATCCGAGCACGGATCCCGGCGGTTCGTCGTCCGGGTCCGCGACCGCGGTGGCGTCCCGGATGGCGCTGTCGGCGGTGGGAACGCAGACCGGCGGTTCGATCACCGCGCCGTCGAACGCCCAGAACCTGACCGGGCTGAAGCCGACGATGGGCCGGGTCTCGTTGCACGGCATCGTGCCGCTGAGCTACACCCGCGATCATCCCGGTCCGCTGGCACGCGACGCGATGGACGCCGCGATCATGCTGACCGCGATGGCCGGCGCGGACCCGGAAGACCCCAGAACACAAGGGCTTCCGCCGGTGCCGGACCTGGTGGCCGCGGCGACGCCGGTCGTGCGCGGCCGGGGTGTCCAGGCCCGCTGGCGGACCCGGATCGGTGTCATCCCCGGCTTCACCAGCGGTACTTCGGCGACCGCGGTGGCGCGCACGACGGCCCTCGGCGTACTCGCGGGAATCGACGGTCTCTCGGTCGTTGATGTGACCATGCCGGACGAGTGGGACCTGCTCACGAACGCGGCCTTCAACAACGTGCGGCTGCCAGAGCGGAGCGAGCCGTTCCTCCCGATGCTGCGGTCGGACCTGCGCGGCTTCGGTGTCTCGCTGACGGGCTGGCTGCAGGGCGCCTTGCTCGGCGCCAACGAGTACCTGATCGGTCAGCGCGCCAAGATGTTGCTGCTCGAACGAGTCCTCGAGGATCTCTTCGGTCAGTGCGACGTCGTCGTTCAGACCTCACCGACTCCGTTCGACGCGCTGGGCTTGCCCGAGCTCGCACTACCGATCGGCTTCACGGCCGCCGGCCTGCCGATCGGCACCATCCTCGGTGGCAAGCCGTTCGGTGAGGACCGCCTCCTCGCCGTCGCGGCCGCCTACCAGGCTGTCACCGACTGGCATCACCGTCGCCCCGCGGATCCCGTCGTACCGGCGGCGAAGCTCCGCACCACCGCGGACCGTGGCCGCATCCTGGCCCATGAGGTCCCCGATCTCATGCAGTGATCCGGTCGCCTAGCGGGTGAACGGATTCTCGTCCGCCTGGAGGGCCGGCAGGAGGGAGTTCGCCAGCTTGCTGTACAGGTGGCGCTGGAACATCGGGCCGAAGGTGATCCGGGCGACGCCGCGGGCTGTGTAGTCGGCGAGTGAGTGTGCGCCCTGGCCGTAGGCGACGTTGACCGGGCCGGGGATCTCCTTGACCAGGATGCCGACGACGTCGAGGTCGCCGACCGCGATCGGGTAGACGCAGTCGGCACCTGCGGCGAGATAGCGCTCGGCGCGGTCGATCGACGTACGAAGTTGGTCCTCGGGCGAGCCCGCGTTGCGGATGAACGCGTCGGTGCGGGCGTTGATCACGAGTTCGGTCCCGGCCGCGGCGCGGACCGCGGCCAGGAAGTCGGCCTGTTCGGCCGGATCGATCATCGCGCCGGTGGCCGGGTCCGAGTCCTCGAGGTTGAGGCCGACGGCTCCGGTCGCGGTGAAGCGCTCGACGAGTTCGGCCGGCGGGAGCCCGTACCCGCGTTCGAAGTCGATGGTGACGGGAACGGACACCGCGCGGACGATCCGGGCCGTCGCGGTCAGTACGTCGTCGACCGGTGCCTGCTCGCCGTCGTCGTACCCGAGGATCGTGGACGTTGCGAAGCTGCTGGTCGCGACGGCGGGGTAGCCGGCCTGTTCGACCATCCGGGCCGAGGCCGCGTCCCAGGCGTTCGGCAGGACAAGGGGTGCGCCAGGCACGTGCAGCGCCCGGAGTGTGGTTGCGAGTGACATGACGATCTCCGTCTCAGCGGGATTGAATGAGGGGCAGCCCGAACGCGGGGAACAGCGCGGGCTGGTGGAAGGCGAGAACGGCCGCGATACCGGCCTTGGTCAGGGTCAGGACCTTGACGGAATGCGCGTGATACGAGGTGTCGTTGCCGCGGATGTAGAGCGCGAAGGCGGGCTGTCCGTTCGCTGAGGTCTCGACCAGCATCCGCCGGTCCGGACCCGGCCGCAGCTTGGAGTCCAGGAGCCGCAGTACGTCGCGACGCCCGCTGAACCACGTCGGGATCGGCGGCATCTCCCACCGGGTGTCCTCGGTGAACAAGCCCTCCAACGTGACCAGATCCTTGCTCTCCATGGCCGCCGAGAACTGATCGAGCACGGCGCGACGGAGCGGTTCGTCCGGCTCGCTCAGGTCCTCTTCGATCGGCCGGAGCCGGGCCAACTCGGCCCGGGCCCGCTGCAGCGAGCTGTTCACGGCGGCGGTCGTGGTGTCGAGCATCGTCGCGACCTCAGCCGCCGGCCAGGTCAGCACCTCGCGCAAGATCAGTACGGCGCGCTGTCGCGGCGGAAGGTGTTGCATCGCGGCAACCATCGCGAGACGAAGGCTCTGCCGATCACCCACCACCGTGGCCGGATCGGCGCCGAGCAACTGGTCCGGGAAGGGCTCCAGCCAAGGCACCTCGAGCGCCTGCGGATGGAGCTCGTCCGGATCGTTGCCGGGGGCACCGAGCGCCGACGGGACCACCCGGCGGCTGCTGTGCTGCAGGAGGTTGAGGCACACGTTGGTCGCGATCCGGTAGAGCCAGGTCCGGACGGTCGACCGGTGCTCGAAGTCCGCGTGTCCACGCCAGGCCCGCAGGTACGTCTCCTGCACCGCATCCTCGGCGTCATGCAGCGACCCGAGCATCCGGTAGCAGTGCGCGACGAGCCCGCCCCGATGCAGCGCGAACTCTTCCTCGAGGTTCATCGCACTCCCTCCACCACCTCGGTGACGACCGGCTCGTCGGTACGGCGCCGGGCGGCGATGCCGAGGCCCGACAGTGCCCCGAGCAACGACAGTACGCCGCACCCCGCGAGGGCTCTCGTGAAACCGTGACCGGCGTACCCACCGGCGGAGGCGAACACCGATCCCAGTACGGCGACCCCGGCGACGCCGCCCAGTTGACGGGTCATGCTGTACACACCGGACGCGATCCCCACGGCGTCCCGGGGCAGCGCTCCGACGCCGGCACTCTGCGCGGCCGGCATCGCCAGCGAGATCCCGCAGCCCGTGATCACGAGCGGCAGTACAAGGTCGCCGTACTGGCTGGTGCCTCGACTGACCCAGAACATGCCGGCTGTCTGGAGCACCATCCCGATTACCACCAGCGGGCGTTCGCCGACCCGGTCGATCAACCGGCCGGAGATCGGAGCGACGACGAAGAGCGTGGCCGTCCACGGCAACAGCTGCAGACCGGCCTTCAGCGGAGCAGATCCGAAGACCACCTGCATGTACTGGGACAGGAAGAAGACGGCGCTGAAGAGCGCGGCGCTGAGGAAGAAGCCGGCCGAGTTGGCCGCCGTGAACGTCCGGTTGCGGAAGTAGGCAAGCGGGATCATCGGCTCGGCCGATCGGCTCTCCCGGACTCCGAACGCGGCAAGCAGGACGACGCCTGCTGCGAACGAACCGAGGACTTCGGCGCTCGACCATCCGGCGGTCTCACCTTGCACGACTCCCCAGACCAGACCGAGTACGGCGAGACTGATCAGAACCGCACCAACCAGGTCGAGCCGGCGTACTGGGCCGGTGCTCTCCGGGATCTTCCGCAGTACCAGGACGATCGCCGCCGCGCCGATCGGCACGTTGATCCAGAAGATCCACTGCCAGGACAGCCCTTCGGTCACCGCACCGCCGATCATCGGTCCACCCAGGACCGCCAGGCCGGTCACCGCGCTGAAGGCGCCGGTCGCCCACCCGCGCCGCTCCGGAGGGAACGCCGCACCCAGCAGCCCCATCGCCAGCGGCATCACCACCGCCGCACCGACGCCCTGCAAGGCGCGCGCGGCGATCAGCCACGGCAGCGAGGTGGCCAGCGCGCAGATAACCGACGCCACGGTGAACAGCGCCAGGCCACCGGCGTACGTACGCCGCCGCCCCCAGCGATCACCGATCGCCGCGGCGGTCATCATCAGCATCGCGAAACTCAGGGCGTACGCGTTCACCGTCCACTCGAGCTGCTCGGCCGAGGCGCCGAGATCGGCCCGGATGGTGGTCAGCGCCGCCGCGACCACCAGCACATCCAGTGCCACCATGACCGACCCCAGCGAGGCCAGCCCCAAAACCCATCGTTGTTCGTTCGTCGTCCGCACAGGTCCTCCAGGAGATTGCTTTCACCTGTACAGACCAGCGCCGACCCCCGAACTCATCGCTGCGATGAGTGCTTTTCTAGGTGGTCTCGGCGGCCCTCTTGATCGAGGTGGCCTCCGTCTCGACGTACTGCTTGGTCAGCGACCGCGACATCAGCCAGCCGATCCCGGACAGCCAACCGGACACTCTCAGGGCGAGGGCGAGCCGGCTCCCGTCGGGATGCGGCTCGACGACGTGCGTGGCGGTGACGGTAACGCCGGACGACCTCGACTCCCAGGTGTACGACGACCCGTCGACCAGCTCGGTGACCGTCCACACCGCTGTGGGCAGCCGAGGCTGCTGCAACCGGGTCCGGGAGCCGACGGCCAGCGGTCCGGCGTCGAGACGCTCCACGGCTTCGACAGTCGGGATCCGCTCGGGCCAGCGCTCGACATCGACGATCACGGCCCACACCCGCTCGGGCGGGGCCGCGATGGTGATGGTGTGCCGCAGGCCCGGCATGCGCTGAGTGTACGACGGTCTTCTAGGGCCAGAGGGAGATGAGGACCTTGCCGGAGGTGTTGGAGTCGGTGGCGATGGCGAAGGCCTCGACGGCTTGTGCGGCCGGGAACTCGTGGGTGATGACCTGCTCGAGTCGCGAGTCGGCGTCCAGGAGCCGGACCGCCTGGTCGATCTCGTTGTTGAAGCGGAGCGTGCCGCGGAGCTGGAGCTCGCGGTTGACCAAGGGGGAGAGGTTCACGCCGCGCGGCTCGTTGGCCGGGATACCGACGAGGACCACGATCCCGCCCCGGCGAGCGGCCTCGAGCGCGGCGCTGATCGCCACCGGGACCGCGGTGCACTCCAGGACGACGTCGAAGTACGCCGAGGGGATCTCCTCGGTATCGACCTGGATGGTGCCGTGCACCCCGAGCTCCCGGGCTCGCCGCAGCGGACCCGGGAGGACGTCGGTCGACACCACTTCAGTCGCGCCCGCGGCCAGTGCGGCCGCGGCCGTAAGCAGGCCGATCGCGCCCGAGCCGGAGACGAGTACCCGCCGGCCTTCGACACCGCCGGCGATATGGAGGGCGTGGAGGGCGACGGCCAGCGGCTCAGCCAGGGCCGCGCGGCGCAACGGCAGCGTCGCGGGCAGGGCGCGGACCATATGCCTGCCCACGACGACGAACTCGCTCATCCCGCCCTGGGTATGCGGCCAGGTGGACGCACTGCCGAGGTAGGCGCCGTCCGGCCAGAGGTGCGGGCGATCCTCGATCCCCGGCTCCGGGGTACCGAAGGTGGCCGGATGGATCGTCACCGGCGTACCGGGGGCGAGCTCGCCGGACGGGTCGAGGTCGACCGTGCCCGAGAGCTCGTGCCCGGGGACCAGCGGCTCGCGCACGACGTACGAGCCATTGGCACCGTCGTGGTAGTAGTGCAGGTCCGAACCGCAGATCCCGCCGTACACCATCCGCAGCCGAACCTCGCCCGGCCCCGGAACCGGAGTGGCAAGCTCGGTCTCGACAAGCTGGAGCGTGCCCTGAATGACGATCGCCCGCATGTCTCTCCTTGGTCTGTCGGTGGCTCAGCGTTCGGGGCGGGCTTTGATTTGGATCAGGGTTTGCTGGCCGGTGGCGACGTGGGTCCGGTCGGTGCCGCGGATCGCGTAGACGTCGAGGTTGCAGACGGTCAGGGTGCGGCCGGACTTCAGGACCGTCCCGACCGCTTCCAGGTGATCGCCCTCGGCCGGCGCGAGCAGGTTGATCTTGTACTCGACCGTGAGTACCGAACTGTCCGGGCGGAAGACCGTGAAGGCCGCGTAGCCGCCGGCGCTGTCGGCGATCGCACTGGTCGCACCGGCGTGGAAGTAGCCGTGCTGCTGGGTGACCTCGGGACGGCTCGGCAGGACGATGTGGACCCGGCCCGGCCCGATGTGCGAGATGCGGGCGCCGAGGTGGTGCATCAGTCCTTGCCGGTCGAAGCTTTCCCTGACTTTGGTCTGGACCTCGGGCGCCGCCTCTTCCATGCGGGCGACAGTACTCGCGGTCAGGTCATGGGGAGTGTTGCTGCGGTGGGGAGGGTTGGTTTGGGGGAGCCGCCGTCGGGTTCGATGGTGAGGCCGAAGGCGATCGCGCCGGTGACGGAGCCGTTGACTACCTGGGTGAGGTCGCCGGAGGCCAGGCCGACGGAGTGGGCGGTCTTGTCCGGGTCGATCATCCACAGCTGCCACGTGCGGTCGTTCGGGAGCTTCGGGAGATCCCGCAGTACGACGACTGCCGAGTCCGCGCTCGCTGACGAGACGACGGTGGCCTGACCGCCGCCGTTGACCGGCCCGTGGACGGTCTGTGCGTCGGGCTGCGCGAGTACGGCGGCCACCCGCTCGTTGGCCTGGACCGCGGCGGTCTTGTCGCGGTACTGGTCGATCGCGATGCCACCGGTGCCCGCTACCGCGAGTGCGGCGGCGGCCAGTGCCAGGACGGATCGCCGGGTGTAGCGGCGGCGGTCCGGCGGTCCGACAGCGGTCTCGCCGGGGACCAGTGGCGGCAGCTGGCGGACGTGGTCGATCGCGGCGAGCACGTTCGCCTTGAGCGCGGGCGGCGGCGGGGCCGCGACCTGAGTGGCGAGCTTGACCGCGGCTCCACGCAGTTCGGCGACTTCGGTGGTGCAGAAGGTGCACTCGGCGAGATGCGCCTCGTACCGGTCCCGCTCGTCGATCGGCAGGGCGTCGAGGACGTAGGGGCCGGTGAGCGTGTGCACGTCTGGTTCTGTCATGGCGTCCGCCCCCCGTGGGTGGTTCCTAGGCAGTCGCGGAGACGGATCAGGCCGTCGCGCATTCTCGCCTTGATGGTCGGCAGTTTCGCCCCGAGGCGCTGGGCGACCTCGGGGTAGGTGTAACCGTTGTAATACGCCAGCTCGATCGACTCGCGCTGGAGCTCGGTCAGCGAGCCGAGGCACCGCCGGACCTGCTCGGCCTCGAGTCGCGTGGTCACGGTGTCGGAGACCTCGTCGAAGTCGACCTCCGCGGAGCGGATCCCGGCGAGCTCGGTGCGATCGGCCGCGGCCTGTTCGGAGCGGACCCGGTCGACCGCCCGCCGATGGGCGATGGTGAGGATCCAGGAGTGCGCGGAGCCGCGGTCGGCGTCGAACCTGGTCGCCGTGCGCCAGACGTCGATCATCACTTCCTGGGTCACCTCCTCGGACTGGGCGGGGTTGCGCAGGATCCGCCGGACCAGGCCGAATACCCAGGGGGTGACCCGGTCGTAGAGCGCACTGAAGGCGGCGACGTCACCGCTGGCGGTCAGGGCCAGCAGGTCGCCGTCCGTGACCTCGCCGGGTCGCTGGTGCGACCCGCCCGGCCAGGGCAGTGGGGTGTGCTCGTTCACGGTCAGTTCGCAGGTGGCATCAACACAGGGTCGATCAAGTACACCGTAGCGCTGGCGGTCCTGGACATGGCGTGTTCTCTTCCTGACGACGGTGCTGACACGTGTACTTCGGTGCCGTCGCGGTTGCGGATGGGCTTCCGTTGGGTGGAAGTTGGCGGTCTCCGCCGGGTGGTCCGGCTCCTAGCCTGAGCGGGTGACAGCAGAGCTCGCCAGCCAGCGGGTCATCAGCGAGGAGATCGAGAAGATCCACGCGGACGCTCGGTCCGACGATGTACAGCCGCGGCTCGACTTCCCGCCGTACCGGAGCACGTTGCTGCGGCATCCGACCAAGGAGCTCCGGCACGCCGATCCGGAGGGGGCGGAGCTGGTCGCGCCGGTGTTCGGGCAGTCCGACGTCGGCGTACTGGAGTCCGATCTGACCATCCAGCGCGACGGCGAGCCGATCGGCGAGCGCATCCTGGTGCGCGGCCGGCTCGTCGACGGCGAGGGGCGCGCGGTCCGGCGGCAACTCGTGGAGATCTGGCAGGCGAACGCGGCGGGCCGGTACGTGCACAAGGGCGACCAGCATCCGGCCCCGGTGGACCCGAACTTCACCGGAGTGGGCCGGTGCCTCACCGATGACGACGGCTGGTACTCGTTCACCACCATCAAGCCCGGACCGTACCCGTGGCGGAACCATCGCAACGCGTGGCGCCCGGCGCACATCCACTTCTCGCTGTTCGGCACCGACTTCACGCAGCGCCTGATCACCCAGATGTACTTCCCGGGTGACCCGCTGTTCGCCCTCGACCCGATCTACCAGTCCATCACCGATCCCCGGGTCCGCGAGCGGCTGGTCGCGACGTACGACCACAGCCTGTCCGAGCACGAACGGTTGCTCGGCTACCGCTGGGACATCGTCCTGACCGGCGGCCACGCCACCCTCATGGAGCGCGCGGATGACTGACCTCGCCGCGACCCCCGGCCAGACGGTCGGGCCTTTCTTCCACTACGCCCTGCCGTACCCGGGCGATCGAGAGCTGGTACGCCGGGGGACACCGGGCTCGGTGTGGTTGCACGGTTATGTGTACGACGGGGACGGCAACGGCATGCCGGACGCGCTGCTCGAGATCCGCCAGGCGGACGCTGCCGGAGTGGTGCCCGAGATCGAGGGGTCGATGCGCCGGGACGGTGCTCGGTTCACGGGGTGGGGGCGGAGTAACACCGACCCGACGGGTCACTACTGGTTCAGTACGGTCGAGCCGGGTCCCGTGCAGCCGGGTGCGGCGGCGTTCTTCGCGGTCACGTTCTTCGCTCGCGGGCTGCTGAACCGGCTGTTCACGCGGATCTATCTTCCGGGGTCGAGTGATGTGCTGCTGGACGGATTGGCTGCGGACGAGCGGTCGACGCTGATCGCCGTACGCGAGGAGGACGGGAGTCTGCGCTTCGACGTCCACCTGCAGGGGCCGCGTGAGACGGTGTTTCTGAGGTATTCGTGATGGCGTCGTTGCTCGAGCCAGGCTCACACCGCGCCGCGGGCGTGGTGGACGATGACGCGCTGGTGGAGGCGCTCGTTCGGGTCGAGGCCGCCTGGCTGCGGGTGCTTGGGCTTCCGGATGAGCTGAAGGCGGTCGAGCCGCCGGCAGCCGAGGTCGAGGCGGCTGGGAATCCTGTGCTGCCGTTGGTGAAGTCGTTGCAGGCCGAGGGGGTGCACCGCGGTCTGACCAGTCAGGACGTGCTCGACACGGCTCTCATGCTGCTAGCGCGCGAAGCTGTGACGCGCGTTGTCGGAGATCTTGATCGGGTGGCGGATTCCCTTGCTGGGTTGGCTTCTGAGCACCGTGCGTCGGTGATGGCCGGGCGGACGCTGACGCAGTACGCCGTGCCGGTGACCTTCGGACTCAAGGCCGCGCAGTGGCTCACCGGAGTGCTCGACGCCCGAGATGCCCTGCAGGCAGTCACCTTGCCGGTCCAATGCGGAGGCGCTGCCGGGACGTTGGCTCTCGTCGGCGAACTGCTGCCGGACCCGATCGCGGCCGTACGCGCGTTGGCCGCGGAGCTGGATCTTGTTGCGCCGGAGCTGAGTTGGCACACGCGTCGTACGCCGGTCACGCGGTTGGGTGATGCGCTCGTCGAGACGTGTGATGCGCTCGGGCATCTCGCGGGGGATGTGCTGCTGCTCGGGCGTCCTGAGGTCGGTGAAGTGCGGGACACCTCGGCGGGTGGGTCGTCGACGATGCCGCACAAGGAGAATCCTGTGCTGAGTGTGCTGGTTCGGAGTGCCGCCTTGCAGGCGCCGCAGCTGGGCGCGCAATTGCATCTGTGTGCTGCCGATAGCCAGGACGAACGGTCGCCGGGTGCTTGGCATGCGGAGTGGCCGGCTCTGCGTCGGTTGCTCGAACTCACGATCACGGCGTCGAGCCAGGCCGCCGATCTGGTCGGGGGTCTCGAAGTGAATGCAGAAGTGATGCGTCGTCGCGTGGAGTCGGTGGCAGCTGATCTGGTGAGTGAGCGCGGTACCTCCAGCGACCCCGCGTCGTACCTCGGTGCGACTGACGCCCTGATCGATCTCGCACTCGCCCGGTGGAGGAAGTCATGAGCTACGACGAGGGCATGGCGGTGCGGCGGGAGGTGCTGGGCGACGCGCATGTCGATCGAGCCGGGAGCGACTTCAGCAAGGACTTCCAGGACTTCATCACGCGGTATGCGTGGGGCGAGATCTGGACCCGCCCCGGACTGGATCGGCGGGCGCGCAGCATGATCACGCTGACCGCGCTGATCGCTCACGGCCATTGGTCCGAGCTCGAGCTCCACGTGCGCGCGGCGCTCCGCAACGGTCTGACGCGCGAGGAGATCGCCGAGGTGATCCTGCAGACCGCGATCTACTGCGGGGTCCCGGCCGCCAACCACGCCTTCGCAGTGGCGGACGCCGTACTGAAGGAGGAGGAGGGGTGACGCGCCGGCTCGGCCGTACGCAGGTCGGCATCGTGGGTGGTGGTCCCGCCGGCCTGATGCTCTCGCATCTGCTGCACGTCGCCGGCATCGAGTCGGTGGTGATCGAGATCCGCAGTCATGACGAGATCGAGCAGACGCCTCGTGCCGGCATCCTCGAGCGCGACAGTGTCCGGCTGCTGGTGGATTCGGGTGTCTCGGATCGCGTCCTGCGCGACGGACATGAGCACCAGGGGATCGACCTGCGCTTCGGCGGAGTCAGTCATCGCATCGACTTCCAGGGACTGGTCGGCGCGTCGACCTGGCTGTATCCGCAGACCGACGTCTTCCTCGACCTCGCCGCCGCCCGCGCACGCGACGGTGGCGATGTCCGGTACAGCGTTGTCGACACGCAGATTGTCGACATCACTACGGACCGGCCGGGGATGTTGTTCAGTGACGCGGACGGAGTCGAGCACGAGATCCGGTGTGACGTCCTGGTGGGTGCCGACGGTTCGCACAGCATGACCCGGTCCGCGGTGGCCGGTCGGCGGGAGTACTTCGGGCAGTATCCGTACGCCTGGTTCGGCATCCTGTGCGAGGCGCCGCCGAGTAACGACGTACTGATCTACACGCGCTCCGATCGTGGCTTCGCGCTGATCAGCCAGCGCACCGAGTCCGTGCAGCGGATGTACTTCCAGTGCTCGCCGGAGGAGTCCGTCGACGACTGGTCGGAGGACCGGATCTGGTCCGAGCTGCAGTCCCGGCTAGCCGGCGCGGACGGCTTCGCACTGCAGGAGGGCCGCATCTTCAGCAAGTCCGTCCTCCCCTTCCGTTCCTACGTCTGCGAACCCATCCGCCACGGCAACCTGTTCCTGGCCGGCGACGCCGCCCACACCGTGCCACCCACCGGCGCGAAGGGCCTCAACCTGGCGCTCGCCGACGTCCGGGTCCTCGCCGAGCTGCTGGAGCGCGCCGTACTCAAGAAGGACGACTCCGCACTCGACACCTACACCGAGCGCGCGCTGTCCCGGGTCTGGAAGGCGCAGTACTTCTCCACCTGGCTGACCACGTTGCTCCACACGCTCCCGGGTGCCTCGGACTTCGACGTACGCCGCCAACTGGCCGAGCTATCCGCGGTCGTGGACTCCGAACACGGCGCCGCCTTCCTCGCCGAGTCGTACACGGGCTGGCCGTCCTGACCGAACACAGGAGTCAAGCCATGCGGGTGAGGGCGGTCTCGGTGAGCTCGTATTGCAAGGCGGACCCGGCGGCGTGGCGCTCGATCTCGGCGGCGACGATGTCGCCCATCTCGAGGTAGCACTCGACCGTGCCGGCGGCGCGGTGCGGCGTGAGCAGGACGTTGGGCAGGCCTCGAAGCGGACTGTCGGTCGGCAGTGGTTCGTCATCGAAGACGTCCAGCGCGGCGTCGATCCGGCCGGTACGGAGCTCGGCGAGCAACGCGTCGGAGTCGACCAACCACGAGCGCGCGGTGTTGACCACGGCCGTGCCGGCGGACATCAGGGCCAGCTCGCGGGCGCCGATCATCTCCCGTGTCTCGGGCAGGGTCGGCGCGTGCAGAGCCACCACCCGGCTGGTCCGGAGCAAGTCGTCCAGGTCCACCCGCCGTACGCCGAGCTCGGCCGCGCGCTCGTCGCTCAGATAAGGGTCGTGGACGACGACCTCGGCGCCGAGGGCAACGATCATCGCGATGTACTCGACGCCCGTCCGGGAGGCGCCGACCACACCGATCCGGGAGCCGGTGACGCCGTGCTGGGCAGGCGCGTCGATGGATTCCTGCCAGGTCGCCCCGCGATGCAACGCGTGGTCGTACCGGTGGATCCGATGCAGCATGTTCAGCGTGAACGCCAACGAAACCTCGGCCACCGGACGCGCCATCGCCTGACCGGCCTGTGTGATCCGGACGCCGCGACGGAGCACCTCGTCAGTGACGAAATGCTTCACCGATGAGGCGCTGTGCGCGATCAGCCGCAGCCGATCCGCGTGATCCAGCACCTCGGCCGTGAGCGGCGTTGCGCCCCACGACGTAATGAGTACGTCGGAACCCGGCAGGCCGGCCATCAGCGCGCCGGGGTCCGTCGGATCATCGAGGACGGCGAGATCCCCGAGTGCCTCGAGCCGCGCGATACTCGCGGCCGAGAACACCATCTCCCGAAACGACGGCGTTGCCACCAGCAGCATGCGGAGCTTCTCAGTCACGGCAAGATCTTATGAACCGCATCGGGCCTACGGACGTTGAGGGGCCGCTCTGACGTCGCATAGCGTGAGGTGCTGATGGTGACATCTGCCGTGGTCAGGCCCGTCGTGATCGGCGCTGCCGCGACCGCTCTCGAATGCCTGTTGTCCGCCGAGCGTGGCAGCCGGCGGCTGGCTCGCGCTCCTGCCGGCCGCCGGCCTGCTGTCGTTGCTGTGGTCCTTCGGTCGCGATGCCTGGTAGCAACTCAGCGCGAGACGCTGATGTCGTCCAGCAGGAAGGTCGTCGGGGTTCCGTCATCCTCGGTGCTCGTCCAGGCCAGGGTGACGGTCCGGCCCCGGTACGGCGTGAGGTCGACAACCTGATCGCGGTACGACGGACCGCTCTGGGCAGCCGTGTAGGTGCGGACCACGTGACCGTCGACAGTCAACGTGAGGTCGTCAGGGGTGCTGACGTCCTCGCCGGCGACTCGCACCGCGAACCGCAGTGCGGGCTTGCCGAACGACGGGACGGTGACGCGCTGGCTCAGTGAGTCGGTGTGCGCAGTGCCGGTGCCGCCGAGCCAGGCATAGCCGAGGCCGTCGTGGCTGTACTGACCGTCCGCACGGATCACGTCGGTGGTCTGCGCCCAGCCACCGTCGCCGGCCTCGAAGTCACCGTTGACCACGCCGCGCGCACCCTGGCGGGTGCTGACGACCCAGCTGATCACGGTGTTGCCCCGAGCCTTGGTCGAGTCGGTCGCGGTCACCGTGACCGAGTAAGTGCCTGGCTGAGTCGGCCGGCCGTAGATGCTGTCGCTCGACGCGTCGAGCCGCAGACCCGTCGGCAGGCCGGTCGCGCTGAACCGGAGCGAGCGATGTCCGGAGTCCGTCGCGCGGGCCCGGAGCAGGACGACATCACCGACCGCACTGAATTGCTGCGCCGGCGCGGTGACCGTGATGTGGTTGCCCGTGGTCGGCGAGGTGAGATCGCGCGTGCCGTTCGGCGTACCGAGGCCGGTCGGGCCGTCCCAGCCGGTCTGCGCCGTACACAGTGGTGCGGGGGTGCAGGCGCCGTTGTTGCCTTGGACAACATCGTTGAGGTTGCCGGTGACGCCGTACGGATAGCTCGCCGGACGGGAGGCGGGGTCCGGGTCACCGGCAAGTGCGTAGATCGCGGCGACGATCGGAGCCGCCGCGCTGGTTCCGCCGTACACTGCCCAGCCGTCGCCGCCGGTGGTCTGGTAGACGGCGATACCGGTCGCGGGGTCGGCCACCGCGGACACGTCCGCGACCGCGCGCTGCGGGCAGACCGCGGCCGGGACGACCGACTGCCAGCTCGGCTTGGTCATCATGCTGGAGCACCCCGAACCGGTGCCGTTGCCCGGAAAGCTGTTCCAGACCGTCTCGGTCCAGCCGCGCGCCGAGTCGTCCTTGGTCAGCGTCGTACCGCCGACCGCGGTGGTGGCTTCGGAGCTCGCGGGATAGGAGACCCCGGCGTCGTAGTCGCTGTCGCCGGTCGAGGCCGCGTAGACGACACCGCGCTGGTTGAAGTAGGTGCTGTCGAGTTTTGCGAGGTCGGCGGACTCCGGTCCACCCCAGCTCAGCGAGACGAACTTGGCGCCGAGCCGGTTGGCGGTCTCGACCGCCTTCAGCAGGTCGTCGCTGGCGGAGTTCGCCTCGATCAGCGTGATGCCGCAGTGCGGGCAGACCGCCGACACCGCGTCGAGGTCCAGCGAGATCTCGCCCGACCACGAGCGCGAGGGGGCTGGCAGCGGGCTGGACAGGCCGTCCTGGTTGAGCTTCTGGAAGCAGCCGTTCTCCGTCGTACAGGCCGGCAGCCCGAACTGCTTGCGGTACTCGGCCAGGTCCGCCTCGGCGGTCGGGTCGTCGTACGCGTCGACGATGTAGACACGCTGACCCTGACCGGCCGATGCCGAAGGCAACTTGTACGCCGACTGGAGGTCCGCCGGACCGTACCCGGCGGGCGCACCAGCGACCCGGGTCCGGAAGCCGAGATCGGCACGTCGTTGCGCGAAGCACGTGAAGTGTCCCGGCTCGACCTTCTGGTCGCAGCTGGCCACGACCTTCGGGGACTCCTGGACGTCCGCGGCCGCCACCGTGGTGGTGGCACCGACCAGGACGAGGGCCAGCGGGATCGCCAACCGGCGCAGTGAGATCACAGGTGTACTCCGATGATTCGAGAGTGGATCGGCGTCACGCCGGGACGACGGTGGTCTGCCGCCAGCTCTGGCCGGCATCGTGGGTCACCCAGAGCTGCGTATCCGGGGTGTACGCCGCATCGCGCTCGACGAGCCACGCGGTCGTGCCGGACTGGAAGACCAGGTCGTGGATGTGCTCGCTGTTCTCCAGCCAGTTCTGATCGACGCGCCACGACTTCGACAGCGTCGGGCGGTTGTAGACCAGGCTCGCGGTGACGGTGGTCAGCATGACCGCACCGTCGGGGGCGACCGCCAGTTGGCTGGCCAGGCCGAGTCCGCCGGGGATGGCGTCGTACCGGAAGGTCTTGCCGCCGTCCCCGGAGACGAGGAGCGTTTTGTCGGAGTGGCCGCGGCCGTAGTTCGCCATGCAGAGGGCGAAGACCCGGCCCGGGCCGTTCGTGGCGAGGTCGGTGATGGTGGCGTCCTCGGGGTCGGCGCAGGTCACCGGGCTGGTCGACCGGATCGTGCCGTTGAGCAGTGTGGAAAGCCGACCTGAACCGATGAACGGTGCGGCCAGGAAGTCGACGGTCGACCCTTCGGCATCGATGCTGACGTGGTCGTCGGCCGCCACGGCGAGGTCGAGCTGCTTCCAGCCGGTCGACTTGCCGGCCGGTGCGCGCCAGACCTTCAGCGGGCGGTCGTCGCAGATGCCGGTCCCGATCGCACAGCCGGACGTGACGACGTAGGTACCGTCCGGGGCGGCCAGCAGGTTGAGGATCTTGGCGTCACCGCCGGGCACCGGAACCTGGGTCCAGGTCCGGCCGCCGTCCCGGGTGACCTCGAGGAACGGGTCGTAGGCCCAGCCGAACTTCTGGTTCGCGAACTGCAGGCTGGTCAGCCCGGGCTCGCCGCTCTTGGCCAGCCCGTTGTGCGTCCGGCCGGCGGTGGTCCAGGTCTTGCCGCCGTCGTGGGTGGCCTTGACCTCGGCCGGACAGGCCGTCGTACCGCAGGCGACGCCGCCGAGCAGGTAGCCGTCGGTCTGCGTGGGCCAGACGATCGACTGCGGTGAGAACGCCGGCTCAGTGGGTTGAGCGGTCGCGGCGCCCGAGCCAACCAGGATGGCGGTGACCACGGTGCCCACCAAGGCAATCGCTGAACGACCAGCATGTAAACGCACAGTTCACTCCTCGGACAACGACGTTTCCTCGGGACACGCTAAGCCCTGACCGAGCCTGCGCGGCGCCGGATCCGGCCAAACGCCGATTGCGGCCAACTACCCTCGATCCGTGGCTGATTGGGAAGCGGTGGGGCTGTCTGCTCTGGACTCGCAGGTGTACCGGCAGTTGTTGCGTGATCCGGGGGTTCCGGTGGCACAGCTGAGCGAGGCGGTGGAGGAGCCGGAGGCAACGGTCGAGGCCGCGGTCGGGCGGCTGATCGCGGTCGGACTGGTGCGCAGCGGCTCGGAGGCTGCGCCGGCGCCGGTCGACCCGCGCTCCGGGCTCGGCATGCTGGTGCGCGAACGGCGGGCGGCGCTGGACGGTGTCGCCGCGATGACCGACCAGCTGGCCCGGGAGTTCAGTGCCGGCCAGTTGCAGGCCGAGCCGAGCCGCTTGATCGAGATCGCGGTCGGCCGGGACGCGATCGAGGCGCGGATCGACGACATGTTGCGTGGGGCAACCGAACAGGCGGTCGGCACCGACACCCCGCCGTACGTCGCCGACGGCAGCCACCAGGTGTCCGGCGCCGAGCTGGCCCTGCTGGATCGCGGTGTCCGGTTCCGGGCGATCTACGCGGCCGAGGTGCTGGACCATCCCGGCTGGGTCGAGCGGCTGGGGTCGATGGCCCAGCGTGGCGAACAGGCTCGCGTGCTCCCGCAGGTCCCGGTGAAGTTGCTGATCGTCGACGGCCGGACCGCGATACTCCCGCTGGCCGGTGACGGACCGTCGACGCCGGGTCAGGCGCGTGCCGTGGTGGTCACAGACTCCGCGCTGACCAATGCGCTGCAGGCTTTGTTCGACCAGCTGTGGGGCCAGGCCACGCCGCTCCGACTGGCCGAGCCGGCCACCGCCCATCCCGACGCGACGCTGATCAACCTGCTGGCCAGCGGCATGAAGGACGAGGCGATCGCCCGCCAGTTGGGCGTCAGCGGCCGGACCTTGCGCCGCCGGATCGCCCAGGTCCAGGAGCAACTCGGCGCCACCAGCCGCTTCCAAGCCGGCCTCCAAGCCGGCCGTCGCGGGTGGGAGTGAGGCGCTCCGTCAGGACGACGCTCCGGATCTGACGACGACCAGATGCAGGCCCAGTGTGACGGCGAGGACGACGGCTGCGACGCCGAGCAGGCCGCTCGGTGCGGTCCCGGCAGCCAGCGCGACCCCGCCGAGTCCACTACCGAGCGCCGAACCGAGCGAGATCGCGCTGCCGTTGAGGGCCATCACGATCGCGGCGGACTCCGGGGCGAGACCGCCGAGGCGGACCTGCTGCGGTACGGCGGCGCCGCCGTTGCCGACGCCCTGGGCGAAGAACCAGATCAGGGCGGTCACCGCGACGACGGTGGCCGAGGCGATCATCAGGCCGGCCATGCCGAGGATCGAGTTCAGCAGCAGAACACTCAGGACGACGGTGAGCACCCGCGGTGCCGAGAAGCGGTCGGCCAGCCGGCCGGTGATCGCATTGCCCACCGCGCTCGCGACGCCGTACCCGAACAGCATCGCGATGATCATCCATCCGGCCGGGAAGGACGGGCCGAGGATCAGGACGGCGTACGTGAAGCAGGTGAAGCTGCCGCAGAGGATGCCGGTGGTGACGAGCAGCGCGCCGAGCAGCCGGGGCCGCCCGAGCGGGCGTAGCTGATCGGCAAGCCGGCTCGCCGGGAGATGCCGGCGGGGGAGGCCGCGCAGGATGCCGGCCAGGGCCATCGTGCCCATCACGGCGACCAGGATCATCGGGAGGCGCCAGCTGGACTGCCCGATCAGCAGGCCGACCGGTACGCCGAGTGCGGTCGCGGTCAGCAACCCGCCGAGCACGAACGACAACGCCTTACCACGATGCCGGACCGGAGTCACCGCGATCACGTACCCACTGACGGCGGCGTACAGGAGGCAGCCGCCGAGCGCCGCCACCACCCGGCCGCCGAACGCGATCGGGTAGTTCGTGGCGAGCCCCACGATCAGGTTGCCGAGCGCGAAGACGGCGAGCGCCGCGGCGATCGTCGTACGGCGCTCCCACCGCGAAGTCAGCGTCCCGAGCACCGGCCCGGCGAAGGCCGCGGTCAGCGCGAAGGCGGACATCAACTGGCCCGCGGCCGCCGCGCTCACGTGCAGGTCCGCGGCGACGGCCCGCAGCAACCCGGTCAGGACGTACCCGTCGATTCCCATCGAGAACGTCGCCACCGCCAGCCAGACCAGCGGCCGGTACGAGAACTCCTGCTCCTCAACGGTCCCCGCGGCGCACGTGTTCGTCACTCGGCGGCGACTTTTGCGGCGGTGGAGGAGCGGGAGACGATCAGGTGGAGGGTGACGGTGATGGCGAGGATGACGGCCGAGACGCCGAGCAGGCTGTCGGCCGCGGAGCCGGCGGCCAGTGCGGCACCACCGAGACCACTACCCAGCGCGGAGCCCAGTGAGATCGCGCTGCCGTTCAGGGCGATCACGATCGTCGCGGAGTCCGGAGCCATCGAGGCGAGGCGGGCTTGTTGCGGGACGGCCGCGCCGCCGTTGCCGACGCCCGCGGTGAAGAACCACAGCAGCCCGCAGACCGCGGCGAGGGTGAGCGGGAAGAGTGACAGTGCGACCATGCCGACGATCGCGTTCAGCAGCAGTCCGGAGATGACGACCGTCAGCACGCGGATCGCGGAGAAGCGGTCGGTGAGGCGGCCCGTGACCGCGTTCCCCAGCATGCTCGCGACGCCGTACCCGAACATGATCGTGATCATCATCCACTCGGCGTGGAAGTGCGGGCCGAGGATCAGGGTGGCGTAGGTGAAGCAGGCGTAGCTGCTGCACAGGATGCCGGTCGTGACCAGCAGGCCGGCGAGCAGCCGCGGTTGACGCAGCGGGCGCAGCCGGTCGACGAGGGTTCCACCAGGAAGATGCAGCTTCGGGAGCTTGAGCAGGATGCCCACCAGGGCGACGGTCCCGACCACGGCGACCATGATCATCGGGAACCGCCAGCTGGACTGCCCGATCACCAGGCCGATGGGCACCCCGAGCGCGGTCGCGGCCATCCACCCGCCGAGCACGAACGACAACGCCTTGCCGCGATGCCGCTCCGGCGTGAGCGCGATCGCGTACCCGGTGACGGCGGCGTTGAGCAGGCAGGCGCCCAGCGCCGCCACGACCCGGCCGGCGATCGCGACCGAGTAGAGCGTCGCGAGTCCGACGATCAGGTTCCCGGCGATGAAGACGGCGAGCGACAGGGCGATCGTCGTACGGCGCTCCCAGCGCGAGGTCACCGTTCCGAGCACCGGCCCCGCGAGCGCCGCGGTCAGCGCGAACACGGACATCAACTGTCCGGCGGCCGCCGCGCTGACGCGCAGGTCCGCGGCGATCGCAGGCAGTAGCCCCGCCAGGACATACCCGTCGATTCCGGTCGAGAACAGCGCGACCGCCAACCACAGCAACGGCCGGTACGACATCTTCTGCTCATCCGTCGCGCCGGCCGCGCGTATTTCCGTCATGACCTTATCGAACCCTGACCGGGCCACGCACGGCAAGAGGAAAGTGAGCAAAGTTGTCGCCAGCAGCTGCTCCTTGTGCAGCTGCGGTCAACTCTTACGGCGGCTGGATGCCGTAGTCGTGGATCTTGCGGTAGATCGTGGCCCGGGACATCCCGAGCGATTTCGCCGCCCGGCCCTTGTGGCCGTCGTTGGTGATCAGGCTGCGGACGATCGCGTCGCGTTCGAGCGCCTCGAGCTGACTGAGGCTGCGCCGGCTCGTCGACTGGACGCGAGCCGGCAGGTCGGCCGGCGTGATCACGCCGGTACGACGTCGCCGCAGGACGACCTGCTTCAGGATGTGACACAGCTCTGCGGTGTTCCCCGGCCACGACGAGCGCATCAGCTGCTGCATCGACTCCGGCGAGCAGGTCAGCTCACCGTGGCTCATCTGGTTGAGGAAGTGCGGCACCAGGTCCCGGACGTCCTCGATGTGGTGCCGCAGCGGTGGCACCTCGACGGTGAGTGGGAACAACGCCAGCAGGTCCGCGAGGTCCGCGGCCTCCTCGTCGTCACCGGTGACCGTGAGTGCGATCCAGGGCGTCGCCGATGGCCGGCGTTCCTGCAGGGCGTACAAGGACCCGATGGCTGCGTCCACGCCGGCGGCATCGAGTCGCTCGGCGTGCCGGATGACCAGCGCATGCAGGGAGTCGTCGGCCAGCTCGGCCTCCAGCTCCGCGCTGAAGCCGGCGCCCGAGATGGCGACGTCGACCACATGGAACAGGCCGCCGGGGTTGTTCTGGTGGTGTGCGGCGCGCGCGAGAGCGACCTTGCCCACGCCGCGCTCGCCGGTGAGGACGACCCATTGCCCGGCCCGGCACGCGTTGTCGACCTCGCGGCTGCTGCCGAGCCAGGGGGCACTCCGGCCGACCAGCCCCGGCAGCACCGGCCGGGACGGCGGGCGGTGCACGGAGCCCGGCGTCGGCCCGTCCAATCGGGCACTCAGCGCACTGACCTGGATGATCCCGGCTGCCTCGTCGTGCCGGCCGACGATGACCGGCCGGCAGGTGATCCTGGCCCAGCCGCCGGTGGGCAGCTCCACCACCACCGCCTCGGAATCGCCGCGCTCCAGCAGCTCGGCGGCGTGGCCGAGCACCGCGCGCTGGTCGGCGGCATCCAGCGACTGCCGGGCGTTGGCATTCATCAGCAGGACGTCGTCGTCGACGGCGAGCACCATGTCGCCGAGCCGCCGGACACTCTGCTTGTACGCGCGCAACAGCGCCAGCTCCCGCGTGGAGCTGTCGGTCAGCATCGCCTCTCGAATGTTGTCGGCCGTGATCTTCGCGAGCGCGATCAGTAGCGAGCCGGCGTCCTTGCGCCAGCAGGTCAGGTCGATGGCCCCGACGGTCTTGCCGGTGACCGGGTGCTTGATCGGTACGCCGGCGCACGCGAGGTCCTCGAGATCCTCGGCGTAGTGCTCATGACCGAAGACGTGCATCGGACCGCCGCCTTCGAGTGCGGTCCCGATCCCGTTCGTCCCGGCGAACTGCTCGGCGTAGCTGAAGCCAGGCGCCAGGAACACCTTGTCGAGGTGCCGGCTCAGCTCGGCGTCCGCGGTCAAACGTTCGAGTACCATCCCCGTCCGGTCGGTGAGGATGATGCTGATCGGCTGGCCGTCCAGATTCTGGTGCAACTGCTGCAGCACCGGACGGGCGCTGCGAGTCAACGGCAGGTCGAGATCCGGGTCCGCGACGTAGGGCAGCGTGATCCGGTCGGCCGGCAGGTTCCATCGCCGCGATCGCACCCAGGACGCAAGGATCGGCGGCCGGACGTCCTGCGGGCGCACGGGATCGAGGGTGAGGAAGTTCAGCCGGGCCGTGGCGGCCCGCACGCTGTCGTCCGTCGCAGCGAGTTCGTCCACGGAGCCTCCTGAGGCCAGGCAGGCACGGCACGGCAGGGATTCGCGCGGCCCCACCCGGTCATCGCACTTCGAGCCTAATACAGCCAGACGCAAGCGATGTCTCAGATTGAGACGACCGGCGGCCGCTGACGGGCGTGTGATTGAAGTGGTGACCTGTGGAGGTTCCGATGGACAACGATGTCTTGGGCCAGGAGTCGTACAACCCGTGGACCATCGTGAATGTCGTCTTCGAACATCTGGCCGACGTGGGACTTCATCCCGTCCTCGGGGCCACCGGGCACCCGGGCGAACCGGCCGCGGAACTCCTGCGCTGCCTGGGTATTCAGCCCGATCCACAAGGCGACCAGCGCCTCGTCCAGCAGAAACAGGACCGCCTCGCGGAGCTCCGGGAGGCGATGTTCGGCGAGCCGTGACCGCCATCTCAATTTGAGACCTCAGTCACATCGCAGCAGCGATGTACTGCAAGAACAGTCGGCCAGTCGAGCGGGAGGAGTGCCATGAGTCGCCAGAGTGTGGCGAAGGCCCACCAGAAGATCCAGGAGCTGTCCTGGGAGCCGGCGTACCACGAGCCGGTCTCTCAGTACGGAACCGACTACACGTTCCAGAAAGCGCAGAAGAAAGACCCGCTGAAGCAGGTTCTGCGCTCGTACTTCCCGATGCAGGAGGAGAAGGACCACCGGGTGTACGGCGCCTCGGACGGCGCGATCCGCGGAAACATGTTCCGCCAGGTGCAGGAGCGCTGGCTGGAATGGCAGAAGCTCTTCCTGAGCATCATCCCGCTGCCGGAGATTTCGGCCGCCCGCGCGATGCCGCTGCTGTTCCGGACCGTCCCGAACCCCGAGCTCCACAACGGCCAGGCGATCCAGATGATCGACGAGGTACGGCACTCGACGATCCAGCAGAACCTCAAGCGCCTCTACATGAACAACTACATCGACCCGGCGGGCTTCAACTCCAGCCTACGGAACTTCCAGAGCGACTACTGCGGCACCATCGGCCGGCAGTTCGCCGAGGGGTTCATCACCGGTGACGCGATCACGGCGGCCAGTATCTACCTGACCATCGTCGCCGAGACGGCGTTCACCAACACCCTGTTCGTCGCGATGCCGGCCGAGGCGGCCGCGAACGGCGACTACCTGCTACCGACGGTGTTCCACTCGGTGCAGTCCGACGAGTCCCGGCACATCAGCAACGGGTACGCGACCCTGCTGATGGCACTCGCCGACGAGGGCAACCACCAGCTGCTCGCCCGCGACCTGCGCTACGCGTGGTGGAACAACCACCGGGTCGTCGACGCCGCGATCGGTACCTTCATCGAGTACGGCACCAAGGACCGCCGCAAGGACCGCGAGAGCTACGCCGAGATGTGGCGTCGCTGGATCTACGACGACTACTACCGCAGCTACCTGGTGCCGCTGGAGAAGTACGGTCTGGAGATCCCGCACGACCTCATCGAGGAGTCCTGGAACCAGATCTGGAACAAGGGCTACGTGCACGAGGTCGCCCAGTTCTTCGCCACCGGCTGGCTCGCCAACTACTGGCGGATCGACCCGATGACGGACAAGGACTTCGAGTGGTTCGAGTACAAGTACCCGGGCTGGTACGACAAGTACGGCAAGTGGTGGGAGAACTACAACCGGCTCGCAACCCCGAACGGGCACAAGCCGATCGTCTTCGAGGACGTCGACTACGAGTACCCGCACCGCTGCTGGACCTGCATGGTCCCGTGCCTGGTCCGCGAGGACATGGTGATGGCCAAGGTCGACGGCCAGTGGCGCACGTACTGCCACGAGATGTGCAAGTGGACCGACGAGACGGCCTTCCGGCCGACGTACCAGGGCCGGCAGACGCCGAACATGGGCAAGCTGATCGGTCACCGCGAGTGGGAGACCCTCTACCACGGCTGGAACTGGGCCGACGTGGTCTCGGACATGGGCTTCGTCCGTGACGACGGCAAGACGATGGTCGCGCAGCCGCATCTGGATCTGAACCCGGACAAGATGTGGACGCTGGACCACCTGCGTAAGTGCCCGCCGCTGGCGAGCCCGAACGTGTTGCTGAACGAGATGACCGACGACGAGCGGACCGCGTTCGCCGCCCGCTACGTCAAGGGCGGGCCTGCCGGCCGCGCCCCCGTGGACGCCTGATCGCGTCCTGTCATGGCTGAGAAGCATGTTGTGAGGTTCGAGCCCGTAGGCATCGAGATCGAGGTCGACGAGGACCAGACGATCCTGCGGGCCGCGGCCGAGCAGGGCGTGATGCTCATGCACGGCTGCAAGGAGGGACAGTGCGCGTCCTGCAAGTCGTTCGTCCTCGACGGTGAGGACATCGAGCTGGACCGCTACTCGACCTTCGCGCTGCCGGACTACGAGCTGGACGAGGGTTACACCCTGCTCTGCCGTGCGCACGCGTACGAGGACCTCACGATCGAGCTGCTCAACTACGACGAGGAGATGATCCGTTCCGGCCTGCCGATCCAGGAACGTACCGCCGAGGTCGTCGCGATCACGGCGGTCACCCACGACCTGCGCCACCTGGTGCTTGAGCTCTCCGAGCCTGGCGAGCTGAAGTTCTTTCCCGGGCAGTACGTCGACATCGCGGTACCGGGAGCCGAGGCCAGCCGCTCGTTCTCGATGGCGAACACCACCAGCCGGGAGACCGGCCGGCTGGAATTCGTCATCAGGGTCTACCCGGGCGGCCTGTTCTCGGAGCACCTGGATCAGCGGCTGGAAGTCGGCCACCAGTTGAACCTGACCGGACCGTTCGGGGTGTTCACCCTCCGGGACAACCCGGACGCCCGGTTGGTCTTCCTCGGCGGCGGGGCCGGCATGGCGCCGATCCTGTCGCTGCTGCGGTCGATGGCCGAGCGGGGTATCGACCGGCCGACGACGTTCTACTACGGTGCCCGCACGCAGCGGGACCTGTGTTTCGAAGACGAGCTTCGCGGGCTCGAACAGACACTGCCGCGATTCCGGTTCGTGCCGGCCCTGTCCGAGGACGAATGGGACGGCGAGGTCGGCCTGATCACCGATGTCGTGCGCCGCAACGAGCCGAACCTGACCGGAGCCGACGCCTACGTCTGTGGCCCACCACCGATGGTCGAGGCCGCGATCCCGATGCTCGAAGGACTGGGCGTCGTGACGAAGCACATCTACTACGACAAGTTCACCACGACCGGCGACGCCGGCGACTCGAAGGTGCTGGAGGCAGAGAGCCGATGACCACCACACAAGACTCCACGACCGGGGGCAAGTTCGAACGCAGCGTGCCGAAGCCGGTCTTCACCGACGCCGAAGCCGGCGCCCGCGAGTTCCCGGACTCGACGTCGCGGCGGTACAACTACTACCAGCCGCAGAAGCGCAAGCAGAGCCACTACGAAGACGTCACCGTCGAGGTCCAGCCGGATCCGCGGCACTACCTCACCCAGGGCTGGCTCTACGGGTTCGCCGACGGGCGCGGCGGGTATCCGCTGGACTGGACCGTGCTGAAGGCGTGGGGCTCGGACACGCCCTCGCCCGAGCGCGGACCGGGCACCGGCGGCATGCTCGTCAAGGACTGGCCGGCCACCGGCTGGCACGAGTTCCGGGACCCGAACGAGGAGTGGGAGCTCACGCTCTACCGCTACAACTCCAACGTCGTCCGTCAGGTCAACCAGAACATCGAGGCCGCCCGGCAGTCGAAGGCCTTCGAGCAGTGGAACACCAACTGGGTCCGCTTCGTCGAGCAGCACATCGGCGCCTGGATGCACGTCGACCACGGCCTCGGCCTCTACCTGTACGCGAACGCGAACCGCCGTGCACCGACGAACATGCACAACAACGCGATCTCGGTGAACAGCATGCACCGGATCCGCGCCGCCCAGGACCTCGCGCTGTACAACCTGACCCTGTCCGAGGAGATCGACGGCTTCGACGGCGGCGCCCACCTGGAGACGTGGAAGTCCGACCCGACCTGGCAGGGCGTGCGCGACGTCGCCGAGCGGCTGACCGCGATCGACGACTGGTGCGAGGCGATCTTCGCCGCGAACATCGTGTTCGAGCCGCTCGTCGGTGAACTGTTCCGCAGCCAGCTGGTCCAGCAGGCCGCTCCGCGCAATGGCGACTTCGTCACCCCGACCGTGATCGGCGCCGCCGAGTACGACTTCGCCGAGCGCGACCTGCGCTACACGACGGCGATGTTCGAGCTGCTCACCAACGACCGCGAGTTCGCCGACCACAACAAGCCGATCATGCAGGACTGGGCCTCGGAATGGACCTCGCTCGCCCTGACCGCGGCCCGCACGATGCAGCCGCTGTGGTCCCTGCCGGATGCGAAACCGCCACGGTTCGAGGACGGCCTCGACCGAGCTAAGAGCCGGTTCAGCGGCATCGTCACCTCGCTGGGCCTCGAAGAACCGAAGGAGTTGGCACTGTGACCACGCTCAAGGCAGTCCACGAGAGCCCCTTCAAGTCCGACAGCACCGCGTCCAACCGGGCCGGCTTCACGCTGATGAACAACCAGGTCGGCGCGGTCGTCGCCGAGGTGATGAGTCACAAGGACAACGTGACCGTGACGCCGCTGCCGTCGATGATCCGGGTCGACGCGACCGGCCGGATGGACGTCGTGTACGACCAGATCTCCGAGGCTCTCGGTGAGGAGCCCGGCTACTTCGACCAGGCCGAGTTCGAGGAGAACATGTCGACGCACTACGGCCGGATGATCCACACCGACGACCGGACGATCCTGGTCGCCAATCCCGAGGACGCGGCCGAGTACCTCGGCTTCGACCTGACTGCTACCAAGTAAGGGGGTCCGGACGTGTACGAGAAGAACGGCGAGAAGTACTACGTGGTCGACAGCCACATGCACTTCTGGGACGCGGCACCCGACAACTGGGTGCCGGGTGCGGAGCAGTACGCGAAGGGCTGGATCGAGTGTTTCCACGCCTACCAGAGTCTCGCGCCCAAAGAGACCCACTGGACGATCGAGAAGTTCATGAAGTACTCCGAGGACGACCTGATGAAGGACGTCTTCGAGGACGGCTACGTGGACGTCGCAGTGTTCCAGCCGACCTATCTGAAGGAGTGGTACAAGGAGGGCTTCAACACCACCGAGCGGAACGCCGCACTGGGTGAGAAGCACCCCGGCATGTTCGTCCACAACACCCGGTTCGACCCGCGGGACGGCGACCCCGGGCTGGAGGACCTGAAGCGCAACGTCGACCGGTACGGCTCGCGCGGCGTCAAGCTCTACACCGCCGAGTGGAACTCCGGGTCGCGTGGCTACAAGCTCACCGACCCCGCGGCGTACACCTACCTGGCGAAGGCCCAGGAGCTCGGGATCAAGAACATCCACGTCCACAAGGGCCCCACGATCTGGCCGCTGGACAAGGACGCGTTCGACGTCTCCGATGTCGACCACGCCGCGACGGACTTCCCCGAACTCAACTTCATCGTCGAGCACGTCGGGCTGCCGCGGATCGAGGACTTCTGCTTCATGGCGACGCAGGAGCCCAACGTGTACGCCGGTCTGTCCGTCGTCATCGGCGGCCTGATGCACGCCCGGCCGCGGTTCTTCGCCAAGGTGATGGGGGAGCTGCTGTTCTGGGTCGGCGAGGACAAGATGACCTTCGGCAGCGACTATGGCATCTGGGAACCGAAGTGGCAGGTCGAGGGGTTCGTCGACTGGGAGTTCCCCGAGGGTGACGAGTTCTCCGACTACCCGCGGCTCGGGGTCGAGGGCAAGAAGAAGATCCTCGGGCTGAACGCGGCCAAGCTGTACGACCTGAAGGTGCCCGACGAATACCAGCTCAAGGAGGCAGAACCCGCCGCGCAGGACGACGCCAAGCTGGTCACGCAGTAATGACAGCTGTGGTGACGGAACGGTCCAGGGTGGTGCTCGCCGCCCTGGACGCGGTCCGGGACCCGGAGCTGGACGAGCCGATTACGACGCTGGGGTTCGTGTCCACCTGTGTGGTGTCGGCGGCGGGTGACGTGGTCGTCCGGCTGCGCCTGCCGACGTACTTCTGCGCACCCAATTTCGCCTTCCTGATGGTCGCCGACGCGTACGACGTGGTCTCCGCGCTGCCCGCCGTACGCGCCGTCGATGTCGCCCTGGTGGACCACTTCGCCGCCGACCAGATCAACGCCGGCGTCGCGGCCCGGGCCGGGTTCGTGGCCTCGTTCGCGGGTGAGGCCGAGGACGAGCTGGACGAGCTGCGCCGGACCTTCGTGTCCAAGGCGGTCCTGGCCGGCACCGATCAGGTGTGCCGGCCGTTGATTGCCTCGGGCATGGATCCCGCGGAGCTGGCCGGCCTGACGCTGGGCGACGTACCACCGTCGGACGAGCTGGAGCGGTTGCGCCGGCGGCGGGCCGAGCTCGGCCTGCGCGCAGACCTGGCGGCGCCGCTGCTCCTGGACCCCGGCACCGGTGACGCGATCACCGGTGCCGGGGCGCCTAAGTATCTGGGCAAGGCACGCCTCACCCGGACCGGGATCGAGGCCAACACCGGTATCTGTAGGGGAATGCTGCGGCACCGGTACGCCGAGACCGGGGCCGGCGAGGAGGGATCGGGATGAAGGCGGTTCGACTGCACGGGTACCACCAGCAGCCAGTGGTCGAGGACGTACCGGAACCGGTCGTCAAGGGTCCGCTGGACGTGATCGTCAAGATCGGCGGCGCCGGCGTGTGCCGCACCGATCTGCACATCATCGAGGGTCAGTGGGCCGAGGCCATGCACCCGACCCTGCCCTACACGATCGGCCACGAGAACGCCGGCTGGGTGCACGAGGTCGGCTCGGCCGTGACCAATGTCCAGGTCGGCGACACCGTCATCCTGCACCCGACCCCGACCTGCGGACTCTGCCAGGCCTGCCGGGCCGGCAACGACATGCATTGCGCGAACAGCACGTTCCCCGGTCTCGACAGTGACGGCGGGATGGCGGAGTACCTCCTCACGTCCGCACGCGCCTGCGTGAAGCTCGACCCGACGACCCGGCCAGAGGATGTCGCTGCACTCGCCGACGCCGGGATCACGGCGTACCACGCGGTCCGCAAGGCGATTCCGCTGCTGCCGCCCGGTACGACGTGTGTGGTGATCGGCGCGGGCGGGCTCGGCCACATCGGGGTCCAGTGCCTCGCCGCACTGACCGCGACCCGGATCATCGTGGTCGACCGCAACCCCGAGGCGCTGAAGCTGGCCGAGCAGCTCGGTGCCGATCAGACAGTGGTTGCTGATGGCAAGCAAGTCGCCACCGTGCTCGAGCTCACCGGTGGCGCCGGGGCGAACGTCGTACTCGATTTCGTCGCGGAGCAAGGTGCCGAGCAGGACGGCTTCGCGATGACGGCGCCGGCCGGTTCGTACTTCGTCATCGGGTACGGCGGCCAGGTCCAGATCCCGACCCTCGACATCATCTCCACCGAACGCAACATCGTCGGCAACATCGTCGGCACGTTCAACGAACTGACCGAGCTGATGGCGCTCGCCCAGGCCGGCAAGGTCACCCTGCACACCCGCACGTATCCGCTCGACGCGGCCGCCGAGGCGGTCGCCGATCTCGACGCCGGCCGGGTCCGGGGCCGCGCGATCCTCGTTCCGTAGGTTTCTTGACAGGTACTAGACGACCGGGAGGGCACTCATGGCCAAGGAACTGCGATTCGGTGAGCAGGCGCGGATGCTGATGCTGTCCGGTGTCGACCAGCTGGCCGAGGCGGTGAAGTCGACTCTGGGCCCGAAGGGGCGCAACGTCATCCTGGAGAAGATCACCGGCTCGCCGGTGGTCACCAACGACGGCGTCACCATCGCCCGGGAGATCTTCCTCAAGGACCAGTTCGAGAACATGGGTGCCCAGCTGGTCAAGGAAGCCGCGATCAAGACCAACGACATCGTCGGCGACGGCACCACCACGGCGACCGTGATCGCGCACGCGATCGTGCGCGAAGGCATGCAGGCGATCGGGACCGGCGGCAACCCGGTGCTGGTCAAGCGCGGGATCGACGTCGCCGTCGCGAAGCTGGTCGAGCGGCTCCGCGAGGTCGCGCACCCGGTCGCCACCGAGCTCGACTTCGCCCGGGTGGCGGCGATCTCGGCGAACGACGACGACCTGGTCGGAGCGGTGATCGCGAAGGCCCTGCACACCGTCGGGGACGGCGGGATCGTGACGGTCGAGGAGTCGTCCGCGCACGGGATGAGCGTCGACTTCCTGGAGGGATTCGAGTTCGACAACGGCTACCTGTCGCCGTATATGGTGACCGACCCGGGCAGCCTGCAGGCGGTCCTCGACGATCCCTACATCCTGTTGTGCAGCGAGAAGATCACCAAGGTCCAGGAGGTCATGCCGCTGCTGGACAAGATCATGCGCGAACCGCGGCCGCTGGTGATCATCGCGGAGAACCTCGAGGGGACCGCGCTCAGCATGCTGGTGCACAACCACGTGAACGGGCTGTTCCAGTGTGTCGCCGTCAAGGCACCGGGCTTCGGTGACCGGCGGCTGCACAAGCTGGAGGACATCGCGGCGATCACCGGCGGCGCGGTCTACAGCCGGCACTCCGGTTTCACGCTCGAGACGATGACGCTGGCCCAGCTCGGCCGTGCGGACCAGGTCCGGGTCACGGCGGACCGGACGGCGATCGTCGCCGGGACCGGTCACGAGCAGGACGTCGCGTTCCGGATCACTCAGCTGCGGGCCGAGCTGGAGCGTGCCACCTTCGGTGTCGACGAGGACGTCCTCACCGAGCGGATCGGCGCCTTGTCCGGCAAGGTCGCGGTCATCCGGGTCGGTGCGCCGACCCCGGCCGAGCTCAAGGAACTGCAACACCGGGTCGAGGACGCGTTGTCGGCGACTCGGGCCGCGATGGCCGAGGGCATCGTGGCCGGTGGCGGTATGGCACTCCTGCATGCCGCGTCGGCTCTCGACGATCTCGACGTCAAGGGCGACTACCAGACCGGGGTCGAGATCGTCCGGCGGGCGCTGCGTGAGCCGGCGTACCTGATCGCGGCGAACGCGGGCTACAACGGCGCGGAGGTGCTGGAGCGGACCTCCCAGCTCGGTGTCGACGACGGCTTCGACGCGCTCGAAGGCCGCTACGGCAACATGCTCGAGATGGGCATCATCGATCCGCTCCGGGTCGCTCGCTCGGCCCTCCAGAACGGCGCCTCGGTGGCCGGTCTGCTGCTCACCACGAACACCCTGATCGCCGAGGAACAGACGCCGTGGGGCGGCAGCGCTGCCCTGATGACCGAGTACGGCGCCTTGGACGAAGGCCTGCACCAACCGTCACCCGACTCCAGCACCCCGCAATCGCTCGGTCTGGGCCCCTCCGTCGGCTGACACCCTCCGGGCCGCCCTCAGCTTCGGCTGAGGGCGGCCGTGGGTCACAGACCGCGGATGGTGAACGGTTTGCTGTAGCCGGCCTGATATTGCCAGCACCTCGGGAAGTACACGCGGTAGATCACGTTGCCGACGTACGGCGGTTGCGCGAGGACCGTGAATCGCCCGCTCTGCCGGACCACGGCCTGGCTCACCCCGCGCCAAACCGTCGCGCCGTACAGGCGCTGCAGGATCACCGGGCAGCGCGCGGGTGCACCGGCGACCGAGCCGTTGACGGGGACGACCGTACCGACCTTGACGCTTGTCTTGGACGGAGCCGCGGCGACGATCCCCGGCCGGGCGACCCACCAATGGAGCCCCGCGGTGTCGAACGCCCGGCCGCGCAACCGGACACAGTTCACCGCGTCCGCGGCGCCGGCCGGGAAGCTCCGCTCGACGACGCCTGCGGTATTGGTGAGGTAGCGGTCCCCGTCGTACTCGACACAGAGGTTGTCGAAGGTGATCTGGACGTTGATCCGGCTGCCGTACGGCTTGCCGGTGGTGGCGTCGGTGATCGCGACCCGGGCCTTGTACGCCGAACCGAACGGCACCACCTTCGGGATGATCGAGACGCCGATCTTCGGCAGGTGCACGCCGGTGACGGTGATCGTCGGACCGGCGAACGGGGTCGGGGTCGTCATGCCGCCGTCGGAGCCGTCGATGATCTGGCCCTGCATGACGCCGTTGACCTTGAAGGTCCCGTTCGCCGTCGACGGTACGTACAGGACGCCCGTCCAGGTGCCACTTTGGTTGGTCCCGGAGGCCAGCGTCAGGAGCGCCGCGACCATGTATCTCGCCGGTCCGGTGCCACCGGTGCGATCGAGGAAGACGTTGAGGTAGATCTTGTACGACCCGGTCGTGGTGTACCCGCCGACCACAGTGACCGGCACAGCCACGGTGTTCAGTCCGGACACGACGACCGACGTACGCCCGAGCGTGACGCTCGTGACCTTCAGGTTCGGATCAACGAAACTCGTCTTCTCCGGTAAGGCGCTCGCGACCGGCGCCGTCACCGCCCCCAGCACCAGCGCTACCGCGACGGTTACAGCCGCCCAGATCTTCATGCTCATGTCCGCAGAGTGGCACGGTGATCCTTGTCGCGCTAGCCTCAGAATCCCTTTATTTGTTGGGGAATCCCGAAATCTCGCCGGGGCGCAACGATCGCCGAACAATCCACGGCCGGCCGCAACTTCTGGGTCCGAACGTGCATCTATAGAGGCCAGATGGACGCCAGCTGGTGCAGCGTGAGGGACTCCAACCGGAGGGGAGCCATGGTGGTGAGTTGAAGGCCGTCGCCGGTGGAGGCGGTGTCGAAGTCGACGTTGTAGCACGCGTAGTAGGCGCCGTCGGCCGCGAAGATCGCCAGCTGCCCGCGGTCGACCAGGAGGCGGATGGTGAGGGTGCCGTCGGCAGCCAGCGGTACGCCGTCCAGCATGCCGGCTCCGATGTCGTAGGTGACCTCACGGGCGGCCGATCCGTCGGACCCCGTGCGCAGCCGGAAGGTGAAGGAACCGGCCGGGGTCGCGGTGAGATCAATGGTTGCCTCGAGCTCGTAACTGGTGGAGGCGTCGTCGATCAGGAGGGGTGACTCCGCGGTGAGCTGTTCCGGGCCCCAGGTCTTCGTCGATCGACGCAGTGAGGCGAGCTCGTCGACCGGCATGCTGAACAGCCGAGGCCCGTCCGGCGTCGCGACCAACCGCTGCTGTACCGGGAAGCTCGCGTTGCCGGTCCAGGTCGAGCCGTGGTTGAGCCCCTGCCACGCCATTGTCACCACGCGTCCGTCCGGCAGGTTGTCGAACGACTGCGCCGCATAGTAGTGACCGGCCGCACCACCCGGATTCACGGTGACCGTGTGCGCCTCGGTCCAGTCCGTCCGGAACTCCCGCCCGTCGAAGTCGCCGACGACGTACGTGCCCCGTCCGTCCCGGAGCACCCAATGCACCGTGCCGTCCAACTCCATCGGCGTGAAGTCCGGGCACTCGAAGAACCAGTCCGCGACGTACCGTCCGGTCCGTTCCCACGTCCGCAGGTCGGGCGACACGAAGAAGTCCGCCCCGTTCCCGTCGTTGTCCGACCACACCACCATCGCCCAGGTCTGGGTCGGCTCGTGCCAGACGACCTTCGGGTCCCGGCTCTCGTGACCGCTCGGCTGGGCGATCACCCGGCCCTCGTCGTACGCCGTAAACGTCATGCCACCGTCGAGACTGTAGAACGTCCGGACGCCCTGCGTGCCGGTGAAGACGAAGATCGGATCGTGGTCTCCGTCCTTCAGTCCGGACGTGTTCCGTACGTCGACCACGCCGCCGCCGGACCACAGGTCGCCCACGTGGACAGTGGGATCGAGAGCGTTGGGTTGTTGCTGCCAGTGGACCAGGTCGGTGCTGGTGGCGTGACCCCAGTGCATCGTGTCCCAGACCAGGCTGTTCGGGGCGTGCTGGAAGTAGAAGTGGTAGGTGCCGCGGTAGTGGAGCAGCCCGTTGGGATCGTTCATCCACCCGGACCGCGGGCTGAAGTGGAACTGACCGCGGTTGGATTCCTGATAGTCGGTCATGGAAGCCCTTCTAACGTGGACGGCGGTGCTCGCGGGACGGAAGCGATGGCAGGTCGTTCGCACCACCCGGCAGCTGGTACCAGTAGGCGACGCTGGAGATGTCGTCGCTGCGTTCGAAGTGCCCGTGATCCCAGGCACCGATCTGCTGCAACGTGATCCGCAGTCGCTGGTGGAAGATCACCGGATCGGGCAGGTGCCACCGGTACATGCCGTGCGACTGCAGCGTGCTGGTGACGAACGGCGAGTGGCCCGTGGTGTCCTCGGCCGAGTAGAACGGATACCCGCAGTACGGCGCGCTGAAGGTGAGCGGCACGGGTGGGGGATTGGTCCGCAGCGCATCCTGGAAGGCCCACGCGCCACCGGCGTAGTCCTCGAGTCCGGTGCTGCACTGACTCGGGTACTCCTCGTCGTCGTCGAGGTAGAACTTCACCTCGCCCTCGCCCCACCAGAACCGTTCGAGCGCGGTCAGCCCGATGTACGTGCCGACATAGTTGCCGCTGCCAACGATCCCGTCGAGGATGACGTGGTCTTCAGCGGGAGCGGTGGACGCGTTGCTGCGTCTCCAGTGCGCGTGGAACAGCGCAGTGTCGTCGACCAGTTCGTCGTCGACCGTGTAGTCGATCTGGTAATAGATCCCGCCGACGGTGCCCGGGTGCTCGTTGGTCAGCTCGATCCGGGCGTGGCGGTGGAACGGCATCGGGAAGTAGCTGTTCAGCCCGCCGGTCGGCGCGACCACGATCGGCTCCGATGTGACGAGCGCGCGCTGGCCGAACCCGTTGCAGAAGAAGTCGCCGAGCGGTACTTCGACGGCCGGCTGCTCGTCGTCGTCCCACCACATCCGCAGCACGAGATCCCGCAGTACCCAAGGACCGGCCGCGGTCTTGTCCGGCACAGTCATCCAGAGGTGGCGGATCGTGCCAGGACCGGTGATATCGGCCAGCGTTGCCGTCTCGCCCGACTCCAGCGAGATCGCCGGCCGGCCTTTGCGGGAAGGGCCGAGCGCCGAGGCCGTCATGGCTGCCTGTCCGGGTGCGCCGGTCGGGTTCTCCGCGTTGATGGATCGGCTCCGGCGGCGACCAGGCGATCGAGTCAGTGCAGACCAATCCGTCATGAGTCCCTCATTCGATCGATGACCGTGCGCTACCTAACAGGTGTTAGGTCCACAGTGTCAAGGTCCGATCCGGAACCCGGGCGGGCTCGGCGAGCCGGGTCAGCCGGGCGGTGGTGTGGCGACGGTGCCGCGGAGCACGGGGACGCAGGGGAGGCGCTCCGTGCGGGGTTCGCCGTACCCCTTGCCGGCGATCCGGGCGAGCAGCTCCGCGACGGCACGTTGCCCCATCTCGCGGTGGGGCAGCGCGATGGTGGTGAGCCCGGGCGGGACCTCGGCAGCGAGGAACTGCTCGTCGTCGTACCCGACCACCGACAGGTCGTTCGGCACTGACAGCCCGAGCGATGCCGCGGCCAGGATGACCCCGGTCGCGCCACGATCGTTGGCGGCGAGGATCGCGGTCGGCCGGTCGGGGCTCTGCAGCAGTTCGAGCGCGGCCGCATGGTTGGAGCTGACGCTGTAGCTCGCCGGGACGATGGTGCCGTTGATCGACAGGCCCGCGGCCTTCATCCCGGCGGTGAACCCGCGCACGCGCTGCACGGTGGCCGGTGCGTCGCTGTTCCCAGTAATAAAGGCGATCCGACGATGCCCGGTCGCGATCACCAGCTCGACGGCCGCACGTCCGCCGCCTTCGTCGTCGGGAATGAACGCCGGCAAGGAGCCGTCGGCAACGAACGCGTTGGCCAGCACGAGCGGAACGTCCGGTGGTACGTCGATCTGGTCCAGCTGCCGCAGTCCGGCGTCTGCGTAGATCAGACCGTCCACGTCCCGGGCACGCAGGGTCGCGAGCGCGCCATCGACGTACGACGGATGTTGCCAGGTATCGATGGTGAGGATCATGTAGCCGGCCTCGAGCGCCACATCACTGGCCGCCGACAACAGGGGACCGGCGAAGGGTGCGCTCGCGATGGCGTCGGTGACCAGTCCGAGCGTTGCGGTCCGCTGGCGGCGTAGGTTCACCGCGGAAGCGTTCGGCACGTAGCCCAGCTCGTGCGCGATGGCCCGGATCCGCTTCTGCTTCTCCGGGTCGACCA
Organism: Kribbella sp. NPDC026596; assembly: GCF_040638415.1. Classification (NCBI taxonomy): domain Bacteria; kingdom Bacillati; phylum Actinomycetota; class Actinomycetes; order Propionibacteriales; family Kribbellaceae; genus Kribbella; species Kribbella sp. NPDC026596. The sequence goes on from NZ_JBEZYF010000001.1 coordinate 208,314, forward strand.
TCCCGTCGCCACGCCCGTTGAGCACCAGCGACACCGCGGACCGCGACACCCCGGACGCCTTCGCGATATCCGCCGACGTCACCCGCCGCTTGCTCATGGCGCCAGCATCTCACGCAGAATCACGTGGTTTCCGGGTGGGGAACAGGGGTGCGGACCAGTTCGAAGACGTTCAAGCAGTTGGCCCGGCTCGCCGGCGCTCCCGCGGCTAGCGTTCGGGGTTTAGGGGTACTGGGGATGCCGTGAATGATGACCGGCTCCTCGACCTGGCTCAGCGGCTCGCGCGGACGCTGACTCCCGGCGACCTCGATCACACGCTCAGTCGCATCACGGCGGCGGCGGTCGAGTCCCTGCCGGAAACCGACTACGCGAGTATCACCGTCCTGCACTCCGACGGCCGGCTGGAGACAGTCTCGCCCACCGATGACGTGCTGTGGGGCGTCGACGCCGCGCAGTACGAGTTGCGTGAAGGACCTTGCTACGAGGCGGCGGCTGATTCCGTTCATATCGCGTCACCTGATCTTGCCCACGATGAACGATTTCCCAAGTACGCCGCCAGCGCGGTGGCTGCCGGTATCCAGGCGCAGGCAGGCCTTGCGCTCTTCACCGCTCCGAAGTCCCGGGGTGCCCTCAACCTGTACGCCCGCAAGCTCGGCGCCTTCCGTGATCTCGGTGCAATCGGCGAACTCTTCCGCCATCAGGCCGCGATGGCGATCGACTATGCCCGCGAGATCCACAACCTGCGCGAGGCGGTCGGCACCCGCACGATGATCGGTACGGCGGTCGGCATCGTGATGGAGCGCTACCACCTGACCGACGAACGCGCGTTCGCCTTCCTCACCCGCGTCTCCCAGGACGGCAACATCAAGCTCCGCGAGGTGGCCCGCCGCCTGATCGAGACCTCCCGCGACTGATCGGCGTGGTCGCGGGTACCGGTTTCGAATGGCACGAGCAGGGGAGTTGATCGCGGGCCGGTACCGCGTCGCCGCGGCGATCGGGCGCGGTGGGATGGGTGAGGTCTACCGCGCGACGGACGAGGTTCTGGGGCGGGAGGTGGCCGTCAAGCTGATGCTGCCCGTTCCCGAGACACTCGCGGTCTCGGAGCGTTTCCTGCGGGAGGCGCGGGCGGCGGCACGGATCCGCGATCCACACGTCGTCGTCGCGTACGACTTCGGTGCCCACGAGGATTGCTCGTACCTTGCGATGGAGCTCGTGAGCGGTCGCACGGTGGGCGACGAGCTGAAGCGGACGGGGCCGTTTCCGGCGGAGCGGGCCGAGTACGTCGTACGGCAGGCAGCGGCCGGGCTGGCGGCGGCTCATCGGCAGGGGATCGTGCATCGCGACGTCAAGCCGGGGAACCTGTTGCTGGCCGAGGACGGGACGGTGAAGGTCGCCGATTTCGGCATCGTGCGTTTCCTTGACGAATCCACGACGACGATGACCTCGGCCGGTCACATTGTCGGCACGAGTCACTTTCTGTCGCCGGAGCGTGCGCTGGGTCAGCCGGCCGGGCCGGCATCCGATATCTACGCGCTGGGTTGCGTGCTGTATCAGTTGGTGACCGGACAGCTCCCGTTCGTTGCCGATGAGCCCGCTGCGATTCTGTTCCAGCACGTGGAGCGTGCACCGGTCCCGCCGAGCGAGCTCCGTCCGGAGCTGGCCGGTGACCTCGAAGCGCTGGTGTTCTGGATGCTCGCCAAGGACCCGGCCCGCCGCCCGACCGCGGCCCAGCTCGCCGCCGGCGCCAAGCCGCCGAAAGGCATCGACCCCGAAGCCGACACGGCCGAGATCACAGCCCTTCCCGGACCCCGGACGCCCTCGAGAACCGTTTTCGCCGGGGTGGGGGCGGCGCTCGCGCTCGCCCTGTCGGCCGCCGGCGGCCTCATCCTGGACACCCGAGGTGTAGACCTCCCGGCGACCAGCGATTTGTCTCCGACCGAGACTCCCTCAGTCACTCCACGCACCAGGCCGGCGCCGACCGCGACGGTCCCGACGGTCACCCAGAAGACGACCATCACCAACCACCCGCAACCGCCACCTCGATCGAGTCCGGCCAAAACCAAGCCGGCCTCCGGCGATCACCCCTCGCAGGGCAAACCGGAAAAGCCGAAGGGGCCGAAGAAGCCCAAGCCCTGAGGTCAGCCGGGCAGTTTGCGGGCATCGACCGCAGTGGTCATGTCGGCTTCCCGGCGCGCGGATGTGATCGCGACCGCCGCGTGCCGGGTTACAGGCGGCCGTGCTCGGCCAGCTCGACGATTTGGGTCGCGATTCTGGTGAGGGTATCGCCGGGCTTTGCCGGCGGCCATGCGATCAGCGTCTGGTAGGCCTCGGCCATGTCGAGGTCGTATCTCTCGGCGAGGACGCCCTTGGCCTGTTCGATGACGATGCGATCCTGGAGCGCCTCGCTGATCCGAGCCACGAGTTCCGGTCCGGACAAGTCGGTGGTCTGGACGATCGCCGCGGTCGCCATGTTGGCGAACGCCTGGGACAAGCCCAGCGTTGTGTCGTCGAGCGGATCATTGTCACGGTGGAAGGCGTTGAGGGTGCCGATCGTTTCGCCGTGCCAGTGCATCGGGCTGGCATGGACCTGGGTGTAACCGGCCGCTGTGATCGCCTGGCCGACCTCGCTCCAGCGCCGGATCATCTCGGGCGTGCTCGACACGTAGATCGCCTGCCCGGTAGCCAAGGTGTCCAGGCAGGGCCCAGTGGACTCCTGGATCTGGAACAGCTCGAGTTCCGCGGCGGAGTGCGAGGTCGCGGCGAGGAGCTCGAGCGGCCCGCGGGCGGTGCGCACGAGGATGCCGAGCGCTGTAGCTCCCGTGAGGGATCTGCAGTCGTTGAGCAGGACGGCCAACGTTCCGACCACGTCGTGAGGCCCGACCATCGCGGCGGCGGCGTTGGCAAAGGCCTGGGATGCATTCGCGGCAATCATTGTGAAGAGGTCCCCCCATCCGTGTCGGTGTCGGAGTTGCGAGGCGGCCGCGGAGGCGACGACCAGGTCGAGGTATCAGGGTCGGCGAACCGCAACTCGCGGTTCACCACCAGCCGCGCGACGTCACCGAGGCTGCTGGCATGAGCGAACGCATGGGCCCGTAACAGCGCGGCGGCGTCGGTGGTGCTGAGCTTCAGTTGCATGACCACCATCCCGGTGGCCTGGTGAATGGTGGCCCGTTCGGACCAGCCCCAGCTGCCGAGGTCCTCGAGGTAGCTGTCCGGGTTGTGCAGCAGCGCCGTACCGATCGCGTCGGCGAGGAACTGCGCGATGTCCGCGTCCGGAAGGCCGACCGTCGTCGTCCGGTGCGCTGTCAGGACGCCGAGGACGTGGCCGGCCGGGCTGATCGGCACGGCGTGGATGATGAGCTCGCCGACCGAGGCGCGGGCGGCGGCGGCAAAGGTCGACCAGGCGCTGGCCGAGGCATGCAGATCGAGCGTGGTGATGGTGCTCGAACGGTAGGCCTGCGTGCTGGGACCCTCGCCGAGAACCTCGTGCAGCTCGTCCAGCCGAGTGGCCGCGGCGTCGGTGCTGTGCAGCATCACCCGGTCGGGAAGTCCGTCGGCCAAGGTCAGGGACACCCCGTCACCTCCCAGGATCTCCAGGTACGCCCGGCACAGGCGAGACTCCAGCGAAGCACCGGTGGAATCGGCGATCGCCCGTGCCAACCGGGCCAGCAGCTCGCCCTTGTCAGGTGTTGCCATCTCGAGGACCTTCTTCCACCTTACCGATCAGGGTTCACCGACCCTGATCGGCGCGGCCCCCTGGCCATCACCGTCATCACAACCGAACACTGCTCCGCGCCGGGTGGCATCACCCGGGAAGCCGTCGGGTGTCGATCAGTTCCTGGGCGACGTCGCGCAGCTTTCGGTTGGACTGTTGGGAGTAGCGCTTCAAGACCTCGAACGCCCGGTCGGCGTCCAGGTCGTAGCGCTCCATCACGATGCCCATCGCCTGTCCGATCAGCTTGCGCGCGTCGATCGCCTGGAGCAGCGCGGCTTCCTGGCGCGCGGTCGCGATCGCGACCGACGCATGCTCGGCCAGGATGTGCGCCACCGCCAGATCATCGGCGTCGAATGCGTCCGGGAGCTGGCTGAACAGACTGAGAACTGCCGCGACGCGTCCGCCGGCCAGCAGGGGCACGTGGACCACGCTGCGGATCCCCGCATCCCGGAGCCGGGTGCGCCACGCGGACGACCACCGCGTGTCACCGGCTACATCGGTGACCACGACCACGCTGCCCTCTTGGATCGCGGTGATCACCGGGCCTTCGCCGGCGTCGATCTGCAGTTGGTAGAAGGACGCGACCTGGGGATGGGTGAGGGCCACGACCTCCGGCCGCCGGGTGCTGCCGATCAGCGCGATCCCCGCATAGCTGCACTGCAGCGCGGACAGCGCGAACTGCACGACGGCCTCGACCGTGTTCTCCACGCCCTCGGCGTCATGCAACTCCGTCGCCAGGCGTCCGAACACGTCGGCGCCCGCGCGATCAGCCGACGTCCGGCGCTTCGCAGCGGCGAGCGTGTCCGATTCTCGCGGCCCACCCATAGACCAATCATCCACCCGGGCGCCGCCGGGACGAGTTCGAATCCGTAACTTCCTGATGTCTTCCAGCCCGAGGCGCGGGAGTGGCCCGGGGTACGGCAAGCAGCACCCCTGGAAGGGATCGCCCGCTACTGAGAACACCGCTGGGCTGGGGATCCGAAAGCCCTCGGACCCCCAGCCCGCGGCTGTCAGGGGGTCGCGGTGTACTGGACCACGTCGGTGCGCAGTACGTCGCCGGATACCTTCACGATGCGCAGCGTGTGGGCCGCATCTTTCAGGCCGGCGCGGGTGAAGACCTCGCGGGTCGTGACACGCGCGGGGTTGGAGAGATTGACCTGGCCCGCGAGCTTGCCGTCGAGGTAGACGTCGGCTTCGCCCTGGTCCGGAGCCAGTGCCGTGGACCAGCTGACGCCGGTGCCCTTGAAGGCGAACTCGAAGGCCGCGCCGTTGGCTGTCGTGGCGTGGACGTCGTCGCGGTAGTCACCACGGAAGCGGAAGTCGAGCTTCGTGGTGCCGGTCGGCTGGGTCGCGAGGTACGCCTTCTTGATCGTCACGGTCCGGCCGTCGACGGTGTAGTCGGTGCCCTTGACCAGGTCGGTGCCGGCGTTCGCGATCCCGGCCAGCTCGCCCGGGTCGCGACCGATCTGGGTGGTGACATCGGCCTGGGCGGACGGCTGCTTGTCGAAGGACGCCGTACCCGGGTTCAGCAGGCTCTCCTGCCGGACGACCAGCTTGTCGACCAGCATGAACTGACCCGACTTCTTGACGCCGCGGATCGTGTGGCTGCCGTTCGGCAGGTCCGAGATGCTGAACACCGTCTGCTGCGCGGAGCGTCCGTCGGCATGGGTGTCGACGGTCTGCTTGAGGGCGCCGTCGATGTAGATGTCGACCTGGCCCTGCGACGGATCCTTCTCCGTCACGTAGTCGACGCCGGTGCCGACGAAGCTGTAGCTGAAGGCGTCGTCGTTGGTCTCGGTGTACTGCACGTCGTCCTGATAGTCACCGAGTCCACGGCCCGTGCTGCGGCTCCACGAACCGGTGTAGACGATCCCCGGGTCATCGTTGTTCAGCTCAACCGTGCGTACGCCGGAAGTCGCCGGGCTGGATGCCGGGGGAGTGCCGGTGTCCGTCACGGTCACCGTCAGCGGCTCCGAGACCGCCGGGACCTCACGGTTGCCGTTGCGCTGCCAGTCGCCCTGGTACGAAACCCGCAGATCGTCGTCGTTGACGCGGATCGTCGAGCCCTTCTGCGGCGTGACCTTGAACAGCCGAACGCCATGCGGAGGTACGGTCGCCGCCGTGTAGCTGGACGCGAACGTGCCGAGGTCCTTCTTCGCCCACAGGTCGCGCACCTTCGCGGAGCCGGTGAGTCCGAGGTCCGCCCAGTTCGCGGTCATGTTGGCCTCGGTGGTCCCGAGGTTGAACAGGGCAACGGTGTAGGAGCTGTCCGCGTTGAGGGAGTACCACACCTGGCGGTTGGTCTTGGTCGACACCGGTTGCGCGGGACGGCCGGCCTGGTTGACCGCGATCACCTCGGGGTTGGTGAGCAGTTCGAGGCCGTACGAGTCCAGGTTGGTCATGTCGTTGCCGATGTAGAACGGAGCCGCGGACACTGCCCACAGGGTTGCCGCCGTACGGCGCTCGTCCTTGGTCAGACCGTCCATGGTGCCGTTGCCGACGTCGAGCGAGTCGAGGTCGTTCCAGCCGCCCGGTCCGCCGTGGCGCCACCAGTCGGCCACCTTCGGAAAGAGCCGCGCGATGTTCGGCCAGGCCGTCAGCGCCTCACCCTGGCAGTAGCACTCGACGTCCCAGTCCAGACGCCAGCCGTTCGCGACCGACCTCCAGTAGTCGGCGTAGTTGATATCGAGCGCCCAGGACAGCTCGAGCCAGATCTTGTGGGTGGCGAGCGCCTGCGACCAGCCCTTGACCTCGTCGCGGGCGTCGAGGGACAGATCGTTGTGACCCGAGCCCGGCGTCACGCTGTCGAACTTCAGGAAGTCGACACCCCACGAGGCGAACACGTCGGCGATCGAGTCGATGTACGCCTGGGCGCACGGCTTCGTCATGTCGATGCGGTAGCCGAAGCCCCAGTAGTCGCCCTGCTGGTGGGGTTGCACCGCCAGGTCGCCGGTGGTGCAGCCGGGGTGCCCGTACACGGGAAGGTTCGCGTCCAGCAACGCCTGGGAGATCCCCGGGATGCTGTAGAGCCCGACCTTCTGGCCGTTGGCGTGGATGTGGTCGATCACGGCCTGCAGGCCGTTCGGGAACAGCGTCTTGCTCGGCACGGGCCGGCCGTACCCGTCGATGCCGCCGTTCCAGCCGGCGTCGATGTTGATGTACTTGTATCCGAACGGCTGGAGCTTTTTGTGCATCGCGTCCGACTGGGCGATGATCTGGTCCGCCGTGATCCAGCTGCCGGTCTTGTACACCTGCATGCTGTAGCTGCTCCAGCCCATGTAGGGCTTCTGCGCCGCCGCACCCGCCGGTCCGAGACTCGTACCCGAGGTGACGGTCGCCGGAGTGCTGATGGTCGCCGCACTGGTGACGCTCGACTTCGTGGTGTCTCGGTGCGGCCCCTGCGGCGGCCCACTCGCGCCTGGAGCGGCCGACGACGTCGCGGCTGGGAGCAGCGCACCGACTGTGACAGCGGTGATGACGCCTTGCATCGCCTTCTTTCGAAGGGATCTGATCATGAGCGGTGACCTCTCTGATGATGCCGACAGCCGAGCGCCCCGGTCTCCGAAACCAGGATCCGATAGGATATTGGGCCCTTTACTTAACTCTGTCAAGATTCAAACGGCCAAAGCTGCCAACACCGCGTCACCGCCACGCGGGGGCCGTTGATGAACTGGGTCAGTTCGGGGCCGCGCCTGGGTCGGGGAGGTCGTCTTGGATGTGGAAGAGGCGGTGGAGCATGGTGAGGGTGATGGTGGACTTGAGCTGGGGGCGCAGATGGGCCAGGTAGAGGGTGCCACCGGCCGCCTCGGTCATGTTGTGAACGCGGACGAGGGCGCCGAGGCCGCTCGAGTCGCAGAAGGCCAGGTCTGCCAGGTCCACGACCAGTGGGCGTCCGGACTCTGCCAACGGCTGCACGACTCGCAGGAAGTCGGCGTTCGTACCGAAGTCCATCTCTCCGGAGACGCTGATCAGGATGTCCGGGCCGCGGTCCACCACCTCGACCGTCAGCTGATCGTCACCCATTGCCGCTGCCTCGCAGCTTCCGGGTGTCGATCAGCTCCTGGGCGACGTCGCGCAGCTTGACGTTGTGCTCCTGCGAGTAGCGCTTGAGGATCTCGAAGGCGCGGGTGTCGTCGAGGTCGAAGCGTTCCATCAGAATGCCCATTGCCTGTCCGACCAGCTTCCGCGCGTCGACCGCCGCGGCCATAGTCTCGTCGTTGCGAGTCGAGGCGACTGCGATCGAGGCATGCCGGGCCAGGATATGGGCGATCGCTTCATCATCGACGGTGAACGCGTTCGCTTCGGTGTTGTACAGCGACAGGACGCCGATGAGCTGCGCATCGGCCCACATCGGTACGTGCAGGACCGAGCCGACGCCGTAGTGCGTCAGGCGCGCCGCCCACTGAGGCCAGCGCGTCTCGGCTACGACGTCCGGGATATGTACGGTGATCCCTTCGCTGAGCGCGATCAGGATCGGTCCCTCACCGCTGTCGAACTGCAGTTGGTAGATCTCCGCGACCAGCGGGTCGGTGACGGCCCCGATCTCCCGGCTGCCACGCAACGTCAGCACGACTCCGGCGTACGAGCAGGCCTCCGCCTGCAGCGCGAACAGCACGACTGCCTCGACCGTCTCGTCCATCCCGCCCGCATCGTGCAGCTCGAGCGCGAGGCGCGCGAAGACATCCGCGTCGACCGCTTGCTGGTGGTCGGCCGCGACCGGCGGCGTTACCACTGAGCTCGGCGCATCGGGAGCCGGCCTGACCTGATCCATGGCCATATGATGCCTCGCCGACCCAGATGTTCGCGCAACCGGCGGGCAAACCGTCAGCTTCGGCGAGCGGGTACGCCGAGAGCGAGCAACGCGGTGTCGTCCGCGAGCCGAGGCCCGAAGCCCGCGAGTACGTCGGAGAGTGCTGTGACGAGTGCATCCGGTGACATTCCGGCGTACTGGGTGGCGAGAGTTTGCAGGGCCGCGGGGCCGAACAGATCTCGCTTGCCGTTGACCCGGGCTTCGGTCAGTCCGTCGGTGTAGAGCAGCAGCATGTCGCCCGGATCGAGCGTGATGCGAGTCTGTGGGAACCGTGACGACGGCAGGATGCCGATCAGCGTGCCGTCAGGACTGACGAGGTACTCGCAGCTGCCGTCGGCACGAATCAGCAATGGTGGCGGATGACCGCCCGACGCGAACTCAACCGCGACCTGGCCCGTCTCGAGGTCACTCCGCAGCGTCCCGAACACGGCCGTGCAGTAGCGATCGTCGCCGCCCGCGTACCGCTCGTGCAGTACGCCGTTCAGCGTGTCGAGCGCCGCGGTCGGGTCATGCATCGCGGCTGCCCGCAGGGTGTAGCGAGCCACCGAGGTCACGGCGGCGGCCGCGGGACCCTTGCCGCAGACGTCGCCGAGGAAGAAGCCCCAGCGCTCGCTGTCGATGGCGAACACGTCGTAGAAGTCGCCGCCGAGCTCGTCGGGCGAGGCCGTGTGGTAGTACGCCGCGGTCTCCACCCCCGGCACCGCCGGTATGGTTGCCGGAAGCAAGGACTGTTGCAGGACGGCCAGGGCGTCCTGCAGCCTGGCTCGATCCGTCTCCGACTGGCGTCGCGCGAGGTCGGCTGCCTGGCGCTCCCGCAGCAGTTCCTGTTCGTACGCTCGCCGGATGTGCGCGTCGAAGATCGTCGTACGGATCAGCGCCGGCCGCTCGTTGTCGTCGTACTTCACGACGGACGACACCAGGATGGGCATCCGGTCGCCGCCGGCCCGTTTGAGCTCGAGAGCGACGCCGTCGACCTCGCCCTTCATGCGCAACAGGGGAGCGAAGTGGGTCTCGTGGTAGAGCTTCCCGCCGACGGTCAACAGGTCGACGAACCGAAGTCGCCCCACCACCGCATCACGGGTCGAACCGAGCCAGTCGAGCAACGTGCTGTTGACCTTGACGATCGTGCCGTCGATCGACGTCGACAGCAGTCCACAGGGGGCGGTCTCGTACGCCTCCTCGGTGCTGTCGGTCATTTCAGGCCCGCGAGGAATTCCACGATCGCCTTGTTGGTGGCGTCAGGCGCCGAGAGGTGCGGGCAGTGACCGGTCGCGTCCAAGGTGACGAGCGTCGATCCCTCGACGGCGGCGTGCACGTAAGCGCCGACCTCACGCGGTGCGATCACATCCTCGGTCGACTCCAGCACCAACGTCGGCACCCGGACCGAGGCCAGATCCGGGCGGGAGTCGGTCAAGAACGTCGTACGCGCGAAGACCCGAGCCATAGCGGGATCCGTGGCGCAGAAGCTGTTGGTGAGCTCGTCGCCGAGCTCGGGTCGATCAGGAGTACCCATGATCGCCGGCGCCATCGCGGCCGACCACCCGAGGTAGTTCGACTCCAGTGAGCTCAGCAGTTCCTCGATGTCCTCAGCGCTGAACCCGCCGTGGTAGCCGGCGTCGTCGAGGTAGCAGGGGGAGGGCGCGACCATCACCAGCGCACCGATGCGCTCCGGCGCCTTCCGCGCGGCCAGTACGCCGATCATCGCGCTGACCGAGTGTCCGACGAACACTGCCTCACTCAGGTCCAGCGCGGCACAAACCTCGACCACATCGTCCGCGTACCCACCGAGCGAGGAGTAGCGCACCTCGTCGAACGCCGACAGATCGGACCGACCGGATCCGACATAGTCGAACAGCACGACCCGGTGATCCCGAACCAACGCAGGAACAGTCAACCGCCACATGTTCTGGTCACACCCGAATCCATGCGCGAGCACGACGGTCCGGCCATCCGGATTCCCGACGACGCTGACCCTGTTCCTGCGCAAGACGTCCACCCAGCCATCCTCGCAGCATCTCTCCCCGCCGACGACGAGTCGACCAACCGAAATCGGGTACTGGAGGCGCAGAAGCGGCAGGGCTCTCGGGGGCTCAGTGGCTTTAGGTCCGGGCCCGTTCAAACCAGCAGCGGCCCCGGACCGCTGCTATGTGTTGAGCACGGTGAGGGCGTTCTGGATGCCCTGCTCGAGAAGCTGATCGGAGAGCTTGGGATCGGCCAGGGCGCGGGCGAGTTGCATCGTTCCGACCATCAGGGCGTACGCGCTCAGCACCGTCATACGCGCCGATTCCGGATCGTGGGGCGCGAGTTGGGCGGCGATGTCGTCGATGAACGCCAGCACGCCGTCGGTGTAGGCCTGCTTCGTCGCGTCCGGGCAACGTCCGATCTCGTCGAGGAGAGCGGCGGACGGACACCCTTCCCCGGGGTTGTCGCGGTGTGCGGGGGACAGGTACTCGCGGACGATCCGTTCGACCCCGGCGCGATCCGTCGCGAGGGAACTGAGCCACTCGCGCTGTCCGCGGAGCTGGTCGGCGACAACGGTGGCCACCAGATCGTCCTTGGAGTCGAAGTGGGCGTAGAAGGCGCCATTGGTCAGGCCCGCGTCCGCCATGAGTGTCGCGACGCCCGAGCCGTCGATCCCGTCCCGCTTGAGTCGGCGGCCGGCGGTCTCGGTGATCCGCTGCCGGGTGGCCTCCTTGTGTTCCTTGCCGTACCGCGCCATCCGCTCCTCCAGTCGCCTCGCCACTCCCAGTAATTATATTACATCCATACGCCAATCTTGCCGCAGAGGCTTGCAGAGTCCATAGAATTATGATCATAATCTAAAACACCGACAGCTGAGCAACCACAGATCGACAGCTGAGCAACCACAGAAGGAGCAGCAATGAGCGAGTCACCAGCCGTGCACAGGAGCCTGACGACGTCCTGGCGGGACGCCCCCACGCGGACCCTCTCCGCGGACGGAGTCCGGTTCGCCTACCGGGAGCTCGGCCCGACGACCGGCGTACCGGTGGTCTTCCTCACCCACCTGGCCGCCGTACTCGACAACTGGGATCCCCGCGTCGTGGACGGCATCGCTGCCGAGCATCGGGTCGTCACGTTCGACAACCGTGGTGTCGGCGCGTCCAGCGGGTCCACGCCGAGGACCATCGAGGAGATGGCGAGGGATGCGGTGACCTTCATCCGCGCCCTCGGCTTCGATCAGGTCGACCTGTTCGGGTTCTCGATGGGCGGGATGATCGCGCAGGTGATCGCCCAGGAAGAGCCGCACCTCGTGCGCAGAATGATCATCGCGGGAACCGGTCCGGCCGGCGGCGTCGGTATCGACAAGGTGACCCGCATCTCCTACCTCGACACCGCGCGCGGACTGCTCACCCGTCAGGACCCCAAACAGTTCCTGTTCTTCACCAGGACCCCAAACGGGATACGCGCCGGCAAGGAGTTCCTCGCCCGACTGGAAGAGCGCACCAACGACCGCGACAAGGCCATCACCGTGCGCGCGTTCCGCGCTCAGCTCAAGGCCATCCACCGCTGGGGCCTGGACAAGCCCGCGAACCTCGCGACCATCCACCAGCCGGTCCTCGTCGCGAACGGCGACAACGACAAGATGGTCCCCACCTCGAACACAGTCGACCTCGACCGGCGACTGCCGAACAGCCAGCTCGTCATCTACCCCGACGCTGGTCACGGCGGGGTGTTCCAGTTCCACGACGACTTCGTCCAGCGCGCCCTGCGGTTCCTGTGAGCCCGCGACCGCAACCGGAGACATCGTGAAGGCCTTCATCATCGACCGGTACAAGAGCACGGACGGCCTCCGGGCCGCCGAAGTGCCGGTTCCGGAGCTGCGAGACAACGACGTACTGGTTCAGATCCATGCAGCCGGCGTGAACCCGATCGACGGCAAGATCAAGGACGGTGAGTTCAAGCGCATCCTGCCGTACCGCCTACCGTTGATCCTCGGCAACGACCTGGCCGGAGTCGTCGTCCGGGTCGGCCCTCAGGTGCACCGATTCACGCCCGGCGACGAGGTCTATGCGAGACCCGACAAGGATCGGATCGGCACCTTCGCGGAGTTCATCGCAGTTAGCGAAGACGACCTCGCGGCCAAGCCGCAATCACTCACCATGGAACAGGCCGCTTCCCTTCCGATGGTCGCGCTGACCGCCTGGCAGGCGCTCGTCGAACGAGCGAACGTGCGCCCGGGCCAGAAGGTACTCATCCACGCAGGTTCGGGCGGCGTGGGGACGGTGGCAATTCAGCTGGCCAAACATCTCGGCGCGACCGTGGCCACAACGACGAGCACCGCCAACGTCGAGTTGGTGAAGGGCCTCGGAGCCGATGTGGTCGTCGACTACAAGAAGGAAGACTTCGCCACGATCCTGCACGACTACGACGTCGTACTCGACCCGCTGGGCGGAGAGACCCTCGAGAAGTCTCTGCGAGTACTGCGACCTGGCGGAACCGTCATCGGCATCGCAGGTCCACCCGATCCTGACTTCGCGCAAGAGATCGGAGCGTCGTGGTTCGTGAGGCTCGCCATGACCCTGCTGAGCTACCGCATCAAGAAGCAGGCACGCCGCCGGCAGGTGACCTATTCGTTCCTCTTCATGAAGGCAAGCGGCAACGAACTGCGGAAAATCACCACACTCGTCGACGCCGGCACCATCCGCCCAGTCGTCGACAAGGTCTTCCCCTACGAGTCAACCAAAGACGCCCTGGCCTACGTCCAAACCGGCCGCACCCAAGGAAAAGTCGTCGTCACGATGAGATGACGCTGGTTAGTTGTGGTCATGGTGGACGAACCAGATGCCTCGGGCTGGGGCGGTGGTCAGGTTGCGGAAGAGGTGGGGGACGGAGGAGTTCAGGCCTAGGGCCTCGCCGGCGTGGAGCAGGAAGGTTTCGAAGCCGAAGGTGACCTCTAGTTCGCCTTCGAGGAGGTAGCCGTACTCGAAGCCGTCGTGGCGGAGCATGCGTTCGTCGTTGGTCGAGCTGGAGCCGGGGGGATAGACGATCTCGATGAAGTCCAGCTGGTGGGCCGTGTTCGTGGCCAGTTGCTCCCAGACGACCCCGGTGTCCATCACCAGGCGGGTGCGGTTGCCTGGTGACGTGACCGACAGCCGGCCGGTGCTTCCGGTGTCCTGCCAGACCCGTTCCAGAGACCCCAGATCCGAGCGCCGGACGGTCCCGGGTTCCTCGTCGGCTACCGGCTTGTCCGCTGGAGCCTCAGCCGGTTCGTCCGGAGCATCCTCGCTCTCGAAGAGGTGGTCGATGGACACCCCGAGGGTCTGCGCCATCGAGTACAGCGTCGCCACCGACGGCTGCGACTTGCCATTCTCGATCTGGGACAGGAAGGACGGGGAGACGCCGAGCTTCCGGGCCAGTTCGCGCAGTGTCATCCCGGACTTCCTCCGGGCCGTCCGCAGCTGGAGCCCGAGGTTGACGGCCGTCGCATCCTCCGGGCTTTGCGGTGCGATAGGTGATGTCACGGCGACTCCTGGGGTCATGGCGGGGTGGGAACGGGCAACGGGGCCTTGATCGGAAGGGCTCACACCAACACCATGCCTCCGTCGATCATGATCACCTGGCCGGTCAGGTAGTCCGAGTCGGCCGAGGCCAGGTACAGCGCGGTGCCGAGGATGTCTTCGCCGGTGGCGACCCGCCCGCGCAGGATGTCCGCGGCGAAATCGGCCATCGCCTGACCGGGTCGGTCCGCGTCGCCGATGTTCATCAGATCCTCGTCCAGCCTCGTCCACAGCGGGGTGTCCACCACGCCCGGGGCGAAGGCGTTGCAGGTGATGTTGTGCTCGGCCAGTGCCCGCGCGGCCGCCTGGGTCAACGCGTTCACCGCGAACTTGCTCGCGCAGTACGGCGCGAACGAGGGAAATCCCTGCCGGCCCGCGATGGAGGACGTGTTGACGATCTTGCCCTCCCCGAGGGGCATCATCCTGCGGGCCCCCTCCTGGATGCCGATCAGCGTGCCGAGCGCGTTGACGTCCATGATGGCGTGCCAGTTGCTCTCGGTCACATCGAGCAGGTGCATCGGCTCGTTGAAACCGGCGTTGTTGAACAGGACGTCCAGCCGTCCGGTCCGTTCGACGAAGGCGTCGAAGGCCGCGCTTACCTGGTCCCGCTGGCTCACGTCGGCCGTGAGCGGAATACCCGGCAGCCCGGCCGCGGACAGTTCGGCGGCGACCGCTTCCGCGGCCTCCTTGCTGCGGTCGAGGACTCCCACGGTCGCATCCTCGCCGGCCAGGCCCAGGGCGAAGACCCGGCCCATGCCGCTGCCCGCGCCGGTGATGATGATGCTCTTGCCGGCCACTCGTCCAGACATCCGCTGACCCCTCGTTCTCAGTGTGTGAAGACCGGGTCGCGCACCCCGAGGGTGTTGCGGACCCAGTCGATCTCGCGGCTGACGTACTCGTCGATGTCGCCGGTCTTCAGGTGTTCCGGGAGCACGTCCCAGGTGTAGGTCTCGATCTCCAGGTGGTCCGAGAGCGGCGTACGCCGATGCAGGTCGAGCGCGGCCTCGATACTCGACCGGGTGGTCCGGAAACCACCGATCTCGTCGAGGAACACCGGTACGTGGAAGTGCGTCCGCCACTCACGCCGGCCACCCGGCGACTCGGTCCAGGCCTCGATCGCGTCGCCGAGGGTGAGGAAACGGGTGAGCTGCCCGTCGCGGCGCTCGGTGGTCTGACTCAGGTAGATCGTGTCGGTGAACTGCTCGAGCGCCCGTACTGTGTCCGCGCTGACCTCGGGCACCCACAGCGCCGCGGCCTCCTGCAGTTTGAAGATCGGGATGCCGGCCGCGACCAGCGACTCCAGCGCGGCCGGAATGTCTTCGAACTCCACGGACTGGTGCCCGATGTCGAAGACCACGCCGAGATGCCGCCGGACCAGCCCCACCGCGGCCGACACCGGTACCGAGGCCAGCTTCGCGAACTCGGCGATGCCGGCCCGGGAGTAGATCCGCTCCTCGAAGTACCGCACGGTCTCCTCGGTCGTCTCCAGGAAGCAGAAGGGCTCGGGTTCGAGGGCCAGCTTCACCTTGCGCCCGGTACGGCGTTCCACGTCGACCAGATGGGCGACGACGCGGAGCAGGTTCATGGTGAAGCGGTCGACGAACGCCGGTCCGTCGACGTTCGGACGGAACGCCAGCGGGGCGGTCTGGATGGACGGTTCGACGTCGGCCTCGGTGATGTCGGCCAGGACCTCGGCGACGCCGATCGTGTACAGAGTGCGGTCCTCGGTGGCCCAGTCCGGCTCGTACACCTGCTCCATCACCGACCGGCCCTTGAAGGGGCCGTGCGGGAACGCGTTGACGGTGTAGACGTAGAGATCCTGGTCGCGCAGGTAGCCGAGGAAGTCCGCGCGCTCGGCCGGATCGTCCTGCAGCGTCGCCACGGACGCTCCGGACAGCCGCAGCGACAGGCCCATCGGTGCGTCCGGAGACACCCGCCGCTTCACCTCCGGCACATGGCGTACGACGCTGTCGCGCATCTCGGCCCAGGTGTCACCGGGATGGACGAGGGTCGAGTAGGTGAGGTGGCCGAGCCGGTCACTGAGCTTCATGAATGATTAGTAACACTGAACACTTGCGCCTAGCAATACCTCAGAATCCTGAGTAAGTGTTCACTCAAGGTCACAGAAGCTGGGGTCTTGTGAACACCAGAGGCCATATGTACAGTCCCACCAAACATCCGGCTGGTGACTGTGAGGTGGAAGCATGCGCGTCTCCCGGGGACTGATCACCGTCAGCGCGGCGCTGATCCTGCTGGTCGCCGCCAGCGCGGTACTGGCGCCGACGAGCGTCGACCACAGTGCGCTGCTGGGCATGCTGCCGTTCGCGGCGGTCCTCGCGATCGTCGGCATCGGCCAGACGCTGGTCGTGCAGCAAGGCGGCATCGACCTGTCGGTTCCAGGCGCGGTCTCGCTGGCGGTGGTGATCACCACACACCGGCCGGCCGGTGACGACGCCAAGTTGCCGGGCGCGCTGCTGTTCGGTCTCGTCGTCGCGATCGGCTTCGGTGTCCTCAACGGAGTACTGATCGGTCGGCGCCGGCTGAACCCCATCGTGGCCACCCTCGGCGTCAACGCCCTGTTGTACGCCGTGGTGCTCGGCATCTCCGGTGGTTCGCCCCGGCGTACGACCGCGTTGTTGCGAGACGTGGCCGGGGGAGTCACCGTGGGCATTCCGAACTCGGTCTATATCGCGGTCGTCGTGGTCGCGATCGCCACGATCGTCATGAAGACCACCGTCGGCGGGCGCCGCTTCGAGGCGATCGGCGCGAACCCGACCGCCGCGGCCGCCACCGGACTCCCGGTCACCTGGTATCGCGCCGGTGCCTACGTGTGGGCCCAGATCCTCTATTGGCTCGCGGGCGTCCTGCTGGCCGGGATCATCGCCCAGCCCACCGCGTTCCAAGGCGACGCCTACCTTTTGCCATCGGTCGCCGCCGTAGTGCTCGGCGGGACCTCGCTGCTCGGCGGCCGCGGCTTCCTGGTCGCGACGGCCGTCGCCGCGGTCTTCCTCTCCCAGCTCGAGCAGTTCGTGCTCGCGCTCGGTGTCTCGTTCGCCATCCGAACTCTGGTCGAAGCGGCTGCCCTCACCGTGGGTGTCGCCCTCTACAGCGTCGACTGGACCGCCGTACGCCGCCGGTTCACGTCCGCCCCTCAACTGCCCCTCAGTACGGCAAGTTCCAGGAAGGGAACCCTGTCATGATCCGATCCGCTCGCCGCGCACGTCTGATCGCCTTGCTCGGCACCGGAGCCGTCGGCCTCGCACTCGCGGGCTGCGGCGGCTCCGGCTCCGCCAACACCTCCAACAACGCGGCCGCCGGCGGCGACGTCCCCTCCTGGTGTGGGGGCAAGAAGGCCGTCCTCGGCATGACCGACGGCTTCGGCGGCAACAGCTGGCGCCTGGTCACCACCGCGTCCGCCAAGGCGGAGGCCGCCAAGTGCCCCAGCGTCACCAGCTTCGAGTACGCCGACGGCCAGGGCGACACGCAGAAGGCCATCGCCGACATCCAGGGGATGGTCGCGAAGGGTGTGAACGCGCTGGTCGTCTTCCCCGACGCCGGTGAGGCTGTGCTGCCGGCGATCCGCAGCGCCTACAAGGCCGGCGTCGTGACCGTGCCGTACCGGGTCGACCCGGGTGGCAAGGCGGGCGAGGACTACGACGTGTTCGTCGACACGAACTTCGCCGACGCCGGCAAGAACTGGGGCGACTGGATCAAGAAGATCCTGCCGGACGGCGGCAACGTGCTGTTCCTGTCCGGCCCGCCCGGGAACAGCCAGGGCCGCAAGGAAGCCGAAGGCCTGCACTCGGTGCTCGATGCCACCGGCAAGTACAAGTTCATCGGTGAGCAGCCGTTCGAGGTCACCAACTGGGATCCCGCCGAGACGCAGAAGCGGCTGACGGCGGCGATCTCGCAGAACTCCGACATCGACGTGATCGTCTCAGACTTCGGCCCGTCCCTGGTGGGCGCGCTGCCGGTGTTCGAGCAGAGCGGCCGGTCCATCCCGGCCATCGCCGCTTCCGACGGCAACGTCCTGTCCTGCTTCTGGGAGAAGAACAAGGCCAAGAACCCCGACTTCAAGCTGTTCACGGTCTCGACGCAGAACGACCACTCCCGGCTGGCCATCCAGCAGGCGGTCGCACGCGCCACCGGCGGTCAGGTGCCCGCCTCCTCGACGTTCCCGTCGGTGGTGTTCGAAGACTCCACCTCCAAGGACAAGCCGGTGCAGTGCAAGTCGAACCTGCCCGATGACGTCTACCTGTCCGCGGAGATGTCCGGCGAGGAGCAGGCGAAGCTCCTCAAGTGAGTCCGACAGAACACCTGACCCGAAGGACGCTGTGGTGATCAACGTGACGCAGGAGACAAGAGCTGCCCGGACGATGGACGAGGCGATGCAGCCCACCCTGGCGCTGCAGGGCATCTCCAAGTCGTACGCCGCTGTCGCCGCCCTGACCGACGTGTCGCTCGAGGTCCGGCCCGGCGAGGTGCACGCACTGCTCGGTGAGAACGGCGCCGGCAAATCCACCCTGATGGGTGTTGCCTCCGGCACCATTGCTCCCGACCGCGGCACCGTCGCGGTCCTCGGCGAGGTCGTCGAGGAGCTCACGCCGGGACGGGCGACCGAGCTGGGGATCGCGATCGTGCACCAGCACCCCGCGGTCCTGCCGGACCTCACGGTCGCGGAGAACATCGCGGTCGCCGTGCCCGTGCGCTTCCTCGACGGTCCCGATCGACGTACGGCGATGCGAGCACTGCTGGAGCGCGTCGGATGCACCGCGCACCTGGAGGATCGCGTCGGCCACCTGAGCATCGCGCAGAAGCACCTGCTCGAGCTCGCGAAGGCGATGGCGATGAAGCCGCGGTTGCTCATCCTCGACGAGCCGACGGCACCACTCGGCCAGGAATCGGTCGGGCTGCTGTTCGACCTGATCCGTTCGGCCGCGGCCGACGAGACCGCCGTCGTCTACATCACGCATCGCCTCGCCGAGGTCCGTGAGCTCGCCGACCGCGTGACCGTTCTCCGGGACGGGCAGCACCGCGGGACCGCCGTGGTCGGCGAGGTCACCGACGAGGAGTTGCTGGCCATGATCGTCGGCCGGCAACTGGAGTACACCTTCCCGGCCAAGCAGCTCGGTGCCGACGACGAGCAGCCGGTACTCACCGTCGAAGGGTTGTCGGGCGACCGGTTCTCCGACGTCTCCTTCACCGCGCGGCGCGGTGAGATCGTCGGCGTCGCGGGCGTTGTCGGCAATGGCCAGAGCGATCTGCTCCGGGCCCTCGCCGGCCTCGACGCGCACAGCGGTGCCGTGGTCATCGACGGGGAGCGGCTCGGCCATCGGCAGTTGCTGCGCTCCTCGGCGTACCTGCCGGCCGACCGGCATCACGAGGGACTGATGATGTCGTTGTCGGTGCGCGAGAACGCCGCGCTCAGCGCCCTCGAGCGGCTCGGTCCGGCCCGGTTCGTCAGCCGCCGGCGCGAGGTCGAGCTGGTCGGCGCCGAGGTGGCCGGACTGGCGGTGAAGACCCCGAGTCTCGAGTCACCGGTGACCAGCCTGTCCGGTGGCAACCAACAGAAGGTCGTGCTGGCTCGGTCACTGCTGTCGAAGCCGGCGATCCTGCTGGCCGATGAGCCGACTCAGGGCGTGGACGTCGGCGCCCGCGCCGAGATCTACCGCATCCTGCGGGAGGTCTCCGACAGCGGGGTCCCGGTCGTCGTCGCGTCATCGGACGCCAAGGTGCTCGAAGGACTCTGCGACCGGGTGATCGTGCTGTCCCGCGGCCATGTCGTGGCGTCGCTGGCCGGTGCCGAGGTGACCGAGGAGCGGATGATCCGCGCCGCGGTCGAATCGACCACGCACACCCGTACCGAGACCGAACGGGCGGCCGGCCGCAGGCTCAGCCCACGCTGGCGCCGCAAGCTCGAGGGGGACTACGCCCCGGTCCTGGTCCTGGCGGCCGTGATGCTCTGCCTCGGCGCGTACATCTACTCCCGCAACGAGCGCTACCTGCTGCCCTTCAACGTCACCTCGGTGATGCTGCTCGTCAGTGCGCTCGGGTTCATCGCGCTCGGCCAGACGGTCGCCCTGATGACCGCCGGCATCGACCTGTCCGTCGGCCCACTCGCGGGATTCCTCGTCGTGGTCGGCTCCTTCTTCCTCACCGAAGGACACTCTGGTACGGCGGTGGTCCTCGGACTGGCCCTGATGGCCGCGCTCGCCGCACTCGCCGGGGTGGTCAACGGTTCGCTGATCAGATTCGGCAAGTTCACCCCGGTGGCCGCGACCCTGGCGACGTACATCGCTCTGCAGGGTTTCAGTTTCCTGTTGCGCGACAAGCCCGGCGGTCTGATCAGCCGGACGGCGACCGACCTGATCACCACGACGATCGGCCCGGTCCCGGTGGCCTTCGTCGTCCTGGTCCTCGTCACGTTCGCGATGGAGTTCCTGCTCCGCACCCGCCGCTGGGGTCTGAACATCCGGGCGGTGGGCTCGGACGAGGAGTCCGCCCGCCGGCTCGGCGTACGGACCACGCGGACGGTCGTCACCGGGTACGTCGTCGTGTCGCTCTTCACGTTCCTCGGTGCGCTCGTCCTGCTGTCCCAGCTGGGGATCGGCGATCCCGCCCAAGGCGTCGGCTACACCTTGACCAGCATCACCGCCGTCGTGCTCGGCGGAACCAGCCTGCTCGGCGGCCGCGGCACCTTCGTCGGCACCCTGCTGGGCGCCGGCCTGATCGTGCAACTCCTCAACGCGACCACGTTCCTCGGCCTCACCCAGACCTGGCAGTACCTCTTCCAGGGCGCCCTGATCGTGATCGCGGCCCTTGTCTACAGCCAGGTGCGAGGTAGCGGCCGCAAGGCCGAGGGCGTCGCACACTGACCGCACGGGATCTCCCGTCGCCGACTACGAAAGGACACCGCCGTGCGAGCAGCGCGTTACTACGGAAAACAGGACATCCGGGTGGAGGAGGTCGCCGAGCCCCAGGTGCGGGAGGCCGACGACGTACTCGTCGAGGTCTTGTACTGCGGCATCTGCGGAACCGATCTGCACGAGTACGCCGTGGGACCGATCGTCACCCCGACGACGCCGCATCCGCTGACCGGCGTGACACTGCCGCAGACCCTCGGACACGAGTTCTCCGCCCGGGTAGCCGCGGTCGGCGCCGCGGTCCGCGGGGTCAGCGTCGGGGACCGGGTCTCGATCATGCCGGCCATCGTGTGCGGACGATGCCGCTACTGCCGCCGCGGTCAGGGACACCTGTGTGTGCAGTTCGCCTGCACGGGCCTCAGCGCCGAGACCGGCGGCCTCGCCGAGTACGCCGTGGTGAAGGAGTACCAGGTCGCCAAGCTCCCCGACGAGGTCTCGGATCTCGAGGGAGCGGTCGTCGAACCTGCGGCGGTCGCGGCGTACGGCGTCGAGCGCGCCGGGGTCACCGGTGGCGACATCGTCCTGGTCACCGGAGCGGGACCGATCGGCATCCTGTCCGCCCTGTACGCCAGTGCGGTCGGGGCGTCGACGGTGATCATCTCCGAGCCGAACAAGAACCGCTCCGCGCTGGCCGCCTCGCTCGACATCGGCCCGGTGGTGGATCCGACCACCGGAGAGCTCGACGAGGTGGTCGGGCAGCTCACCGACGGCGACGGCGTCGACCTCGCCATCGAGTGCTCCGGCAGCACTCCCGGCCTCACGTCGTGTGTGGAGCAGACCCGCAAACGCGCGGCCATCGTCCAGACCGGGTTGCACACCAAGCCCGCCACCCTCGACGCGATGGCGCTGTCGGCCAAGGACCTCACCCTGTATGGCAGCTGGTGCTGGTGGATGACCGACTGGCCGCGGATCATCCGCATGGTTGCCTCCGGCACCTACCCGGTCGGCCGCGTGATCACCGCCGAGATCGGGCTGGCCGACGTCGTGACCAAGGGCTTCGACCCGTTGATCGATCCGCAGGGCGACCAGCTCAAGGTACTGGTCCGCTCGGCTTCCTGACCTGACGAAGGAGACTCCGATGAGTTCGTTCGGCGACATGCACCATGTCGGCATCACGGTCCGTGACCTGGAGGCCTCACTGGCCTGGTACGAGCGGATGTTCGGGCTGCGACCCGAGTTCGTTGCCCATGGCTCCGGTCCGGAGCTGTCCGCGGCGGTCGGCGTACCGGACGCCAAGCTGCGGTTCGCGTTCCTCCGCTTCGGCAGCTGCGTGGTCGAGCTGCTCCATTACGACAACGAGCGGGAGGACACCTTCGACCGCTCCAACGCCGACGTCGGCAGCGCCCACGTCTGCATCGACGTGCCCGACCTGCAGGCGGCGTACGACGATCTGCGCGGCAAGGGCGTGGAATTCCTGGCGCCGCCGCTGCACATCGACGACGGGCCGCTCGAGGGCTGTGCCTTCGTCTACTTCAAGGATCCCAACGGCGTGACGCTCGAGCTCTTCCAGAGCAACGGCCACGGGCACTGACCGACCCCCAAGGAGCAGCACGCATGAGTGAACGACGAGCGCTGGTCGTCGGTGCCACCGGTCTGACCGGCCGCAACGCCGCCGAGCAGCTGGCCCGATCCGGCTGGGAGGTTACCGGTGTGTCCCGTAAGCAGGGCATGGACACCGACGGAGTGCGCAACGTCAGCGCGGACATCTCCGACCCGGTCTCGATCGCCGCGGTCGCCCGCGAGGTACGGGCCACGCATCTCTTCTACTGCACGTGGTCGCGGCAGGAGACCGAGGCCCGGAACATCGACGTCAACGGGGCGATGCTGCGCAACGTCCTCGAGACCGCCGGCCGTACCGACACGCTCGAGCACGTCTGCCTGGTGACCGGGCTCAAGCACTACCTCGGCCCGTTCGAGGCCTACGCGCAGAACCCGGCGCAGCCGCCGTTCCACGAGAGCCAGCCGCGGCTGGCGCACGAGAACTTCTACTACACCCAGGAGGACATCCTCTGGGAGGCCGCCGAGCGGTTCGGCTTCAGCTGGACCGTGCACCGGCCGCACACCGTCATCGGATACACCCTCGGCAACGCCATGAACATGGGCGTGACCCTGGCGGTCTACGGCACGCTCGCCCGCGAGACAGGCCTCCCGTTCGTGTTTCCTGGTTCGCCCGAGCAGTACGACGGCACGACAGACATCACCGACGCCCGGCTGCTGGCCGAGCACCTGGTCTGGGCGGCGACCACGCCCGAGGCGGCCAACGAGGCGTTCAACGTCACCAATGGCGACACCTTCCACTGGCGGCAGATGTGGGAAGTGGTCGCGGGCGGGCTCGGTGTCGAGCCGGCGCCGTACCCGGGACACCCGGCTCCTCTCGACGACCGGATGGGCGACGCCGCGGCGACCTGGCGGCGGATCGCCGAGCGAGACGGACTCGTCGAGCTTGATATCGACCGACTCGTCTCCTGGTGGCACACCGACAGCGATCTCGGCCGGACGGTCGAGACCCATGCCGCGATGACCAAGAGCCGGGAAGCGGGCTTCACCCGGACCCAGGACAGCGGCCGGTCGTTCCTCGACCTGTTCGACCGGCTCCGGGCCGAAGGCGTCATCCCGGAGGTGTCGGCATGAAGGCTGTCCAGTTCCAGGGCGTCGACACGCTGGCGCTGGCCGAGGTCGACGTACCGTCCATCGGCGCCGGCGAGATCCTGGTCGCGCTGCGGTCGGTGGGGATCTGTCACTCCGACTTCGAGCTGCTCGAGGGGCGCTACATCATCCCGTTCGGTTACCCGATCGTCCCCGGGCACGAGTGGTCCGGCGTGGTCGCGGACGTCGGCTGGGAGGTGACCGGGTTCAAGCCTGGTGACCGGGTGCTGGGCGAGTGCGTGATCGGCCAGGAGCACTTCGGCTTCTCGATCTCCGGGGCGGCCGCCGAGTACTTCGTCGTACGCCCGGAGTGGTTGCACAAGGTTCCGGATGAGCTGACCGACAGCCAGGCGGCGCTCGTGGAGCCCTTCAGTTGCGCGTACTTCGCGGCGATGCGGGCCGGCAACGTCAACGCGAGCGACACCGTCGTGGTCTTCGGTGCGGGCCCGATCGGGCTGAGCTGCGTGGCGGTCGCCGCCACCCTGGGCGCCCGGGTCGTCGCGGCCGAGCCCGACAAGACCCGCGGCGACCTGGCTCGGCAGCTCGGCGCGGAGGAGGTGGTCGACCCGACGTCCGACGAGTTCGCCGACCAGGTGCTCGAGTTGACCGAGGGCCGGGGAGCCGATGTCGTCATGGAGGCGTCCGGTCAGCCGGCCGCGATGGCCGCGACCCTGGAAGTTGCCGGGTTCAACGGTCGGCTCGTCAACCTCGGTATCGACGTCGGTCGAAGCGCCACCGCGAAGCTCGGGCTGATCCAGTCCAAGCAGTTGCAGATCCGGGGCACGATCGGGTCGCCAGGCGTCTGGCCGGAGACCCTGCGGTTCCTGGCCCGGACAGGACTCGACCTCACTCCGATGATCACCAGCAGGTATCCGCTGGATCGCGCCCCGGAGGCGTACGCCGCTGCCCGCCGCACCGCGGAGAACGTCAAGGTGCACATCGAGAACGGTGGTGCCGCATGAAGGCCGTGGTCCTGCATGCCGCCGGGGACGTCCGCATCGAGGAACGTCCCGAACCACCGACTCCCGGTCGGGGTCAGGTGCGGCTGCGCGTCACCCGGGTCGGACTATGCGGTACCGATGTCAGCGAGTACACAGCCGGACCGATGATGACTCCGCTGACGACGCGGCATCCCAACTCGGGAGTGCTCGGGCCGGTGGTGCTCGGGCACGAGTTCATCGGGGTTGTCGAGAGTGCGGGCGAACGTTTCGCCATCGGTGACCGGGTCGCGGCCGGAGCCGGCGTCTGGTGCGGGCAGTGCTCCTGGTGCGAGCGCGGCCAGACCAACCTCTGCCAGTCCTACTGGACCTACGGCCTGTCCGCCGATGGCGGGCTCACCGAGCGCGTCACCGTTCCCGAGACGATGCTGCATCCCATCGCGCCGAACGTTGCCGACGACAACGCCGCACTGGCCCAGCCGCTGGCGGTCGGACTGCACGCCGTCGATCGCAGCCGGGTCCGCCCCGGCGATGTGGTGGTCGTGCACGGCGCGGGCGCGATCGGATCCTTCGTCATCGCCGGCCTGAAGGCCGGCGGAGCCGGAGTGATCGTTGCCGTGGACATCGATGACGGCAGGCTCAAGACGGCAGCGAAGCTCGGTGCCGACGTCACGGTCGACGCGTCGTCGACGGATCCGCTCGACGTCGTCCGTGAGCTGACCGGATCCGCGCTGGCCGACGTGACCGTGGAGGCCAGCGGCGTCTGCGACGGACTGACGCGCGTGCAGCGGCTCACCCGGCGTGGCGGCACTGTTCTTCTGGTCGGCCTGCCCAAGGGCCAGGTGTCGTTCGTCGCCACCGACCTCATCCTCCGCGAGATCGACGTCATGACCACCGTGGCCCACGTGTGCGACCGGAACCTGCCGGCCGCGCTGGCTCTCCTCGCGCAGCGCGACCTGGCCTCGCTGCTGGTCGAACGCGTCGTACCTCTCGACCGGGTGGTCGAAGACGCGTTCACAGCAATGGCCGGCGGTACCGCGCGCGGCAAGCTCCTCGTCGATCCTCAGGGGATGTCATGACACTGCGAGTCGGGTTCTGCGGCGTCGGCCGGATGGGTACCGAGATGGTCGTTGTCCTTGCCCGGCAGGGGTTTGCGGTGACCGTCTGGAACCGGACCGCGGTGCGCGCTCTGGCAGTCGCAGACCAGACCGGCGCCGAGGTGGCCGACACTCCGGCGCTCGCGGCCAAGGACGCGGACGTCGTGATCACCATGCTCACCGACGGCGACGCCGTACTCCGGACTCTCGCTGAGCTCCTGCCCAGCGCCCGGGCGGGGCTGATTGTGGTGGACTGTTCGACCACCGGCGTACGCGCTGCCCGAGAGGCCGCTGACCTGTGCGCGGCCGCGGGCGTCGGCTTCGTCGACTGCCCGGTGAGCGGCAGTACGGTCGTCGCCCGCGAAGGCAATCTCGGACTGATGGCCGGCGGGGACACCGCCGCGATCGACCGGGTCCGCCCGGTGCTCGATGCCCTCGGCACGGTCGTGCACGTCGGGCCGACCGGCGCCGGCGCCGCCGCCAAGGTGTCGATCAACGCACTGCTGCACACCTTCAGCACAGCCCTGGCCGAGTGCCTTGTCACCGCTCGCGCCGCCGGAGTCTCGACCACCGCGCTCTTCGATGTCCTCGCGGTCGGCGTGCTCTGGAATCGCTTCCTCGACTACAAGAGACCAGCCTTCAGCGATCCCGAGGGGACGGCGGTCGCCTTCGACCTCCGCACCGCCACCAAGGACCTCGGACTCGCAGCCCGCGCCGCCGATGACGCCGGCCTGCGGGAGTCCGTCGTACGGCGGGCCCTGGAACTGCACCGGCACGCGCTGGACGACGGACTCGGTGACCGGGACATGGCCGCGATGACGGCCTGGTTCGCGGCCATCGCCGATCCGCCCGGCCGAACAGAAAGGAACTGACGTGGGTATCCACACTTATGGAACGAACGGGGTCGACTGGGAGCAGCGGCTGGATCTCGACCGGCTGCGCACCGAGCGGCTGGCCAAGCTCCAGGACGAGCTGAACCGCTCCTCGCTCGGCGCACTCCTCGCGTTCGACTTCCCCAATATCCGCTACATGACCGCCACTCACATCGGCACCTGGGCGAACGACAAGCTGATCCGGTTCGCACTCCTCGTGCGGGATGCCGAGCCGGTGATCTGGGACTTCGGGTCGGCGGCCAAGCACCACCAGCTCTACAACCCCTGGCTCGACCACGCCGGGCCCCAGTCAGCCGACGCGGTCCACGGGCCGCATCACGGCGCGACGAGGCCGCAGGGCGGAGCCCGCGCGGGGATCTCCACGCTGCGCGGCGCCTTCCACCCGGGCGCGGGCATCGCCGAGGAGGTCGCCCGCAAGATCAAGGCCGAGCTCGAACAGCACGGGTTGCTCGGTGAACCGCTCGGCGTCGACGTCATCGAGCTGCCCATCCTGGCCGCCCTGCAGCAGGCGGGCATCCAGGTCGTCGACGGCCAGCAGGTCTTCCTCGAGGCGCGGCGGATCAAGACGCCGGACGAGATCGGACTGCTCGCCCAGGCGGCCTCGATGGTCGACGCCGCGTACGACCAGCTGTACGAGTTCCTCCGGCCCGGGGTTCGGGAGAACGAGGCTGTTGGGCTTGTCAGCAAGGCGCTCTACGACATGGGTTCGGAGTTCGTCGAGGGCGTGAACGCGATCAGCGGCGAGCGGTGTGCGCCGCATCCCCATGTGTACTCCGACCGGATCATCCGGCCGGGTGACCCGGCGTTCTTCGACATCCTGCACAGCTACCTGGGCTACCGGACCTGCTATTACCGCACCTTCGCGGTCGGCAGTGCCTCCCCGGCCCAGCACGACGCGTACAAGATCTGCCGCGAGTACATGGATCAGGCGATCTCGTTGGTGAAACCCGGCTCGACGACCGCCGACATCGTCTCGGTCTGGCCGACCGCGCAGGAGTTCGGCTTCGCCGACGAGGAGGCCGCGTTCGCGCTGCAGTACGGGCACGGCGTCGGGCTGTCGATCTGGGAGAAGCCGATCTTCAGCCGGCTGGTCTCGCTCGACCACCCCGAGGTCCTCGAGGAGGGCATGGTCTTCGCCCTCGAGACCTACTGGCCGGCCAAGGACGGCTGGTCCGCGGCCCGGATCGAGGAGGAGCTCGTCGTCACCGCCGACGGCTGCGAGGTGATCACGAAGTTCCCCGCCGAGGACCTGCTCGTGGCCGGCAAGCGGTACTACACCACCGGCGGGATGCTGCCGACCCGGCGTGAGTCGCAGTCGCACCTGAACACGCCTACCTTCAACGGAGAACTGGTATGACGCTGCCACTCGAACGGCACGCGTACGGCGAGCACGACATCGTGCTGCCGGCCGGAAACCAGACCAGGTACGACGACGCGGCGATCGACCGGGACACGCGGCTGCTGATGTACCGGCGGCTGCAGGAGATGCGCCAGTTCGAGAAGCGTGCGTACGACCTGTTCATGCAGAACCTGGTCAAGGGCACCACGCACCTGTCTCTCGGGATGGAGGCAGTGGCGACCGGATTCGGTACGGCGATGCGCGCGGACGACTACACGTTCGCGACGTACCGCGGCCACGCGCACACCCTCGCCCGTGGTGTCCCGATGGAAGGCGTCCTCGCAGAACTCCTTGGGCGCTCCAACGGATTGCTCGGCGGCAAGGGTGGATCGATGCATCTCACGAGCGTCGAGCATGGCGTGATGGGTTCGTACGCGATCATCGGTGCGCACCTGACCATCGCGAACGGCGCCGCGTGGTCCGCGCAGTACCGGGACAGCGGTCAGGTCGCGGTCTGCTTCTTCGGCGACGGCACCACCAACATCGGCGCGTTCCACGAGGCGCTGAACTACGCGGCGGTCTTCAGCCTGCCGGTCGTCTTCGTGTGTGAGAACAACCAGTACATGGAGTACACCGCGATCGCCGACATCACCGCCGTACGACGTCCGGCGGCGGACCGGGCCGGCGCGTACGGTCTCGGTCCGATCGTTGTTGATGGCAACGATGCGGATGCCTGCTACCTCGCGGCGCGCGATGCCTTCGCGCAGGCTCGTTCCGGGCAGGGGCCGGTGCTCATCGAGGCCCTGACCTACCGGCATGGCGGCCATTCGCGGGCCGATCCCGGAAAGTACAAGCCATCCGGGGAGCTCGAAGCCTGGCTGGACCACGACCCGCTCAAGGTCTACCGCGGCCGGCTCGGCCGGCTCGGGTACGTCGACGCGGAACTGGACGAGATCGATCGGCAGGTCGGCGAGGCCGTGAACGCGGCGACCGAGGCGGCCAAGAACGGACCGTTGCCGGACCCGGCTTCGGCGTACACCGACGTATGGGCAGACGGAGGACACTCGTGGCGCAACTGACCTATCGGGAGGCGGTGGCCCGCGGCATCGCCCAGGAGATGCGACGCGACGAGCGCGTGGTCCTCGTCGGCGAGGACGTGGCCGGCTCCGGCGGCGTCTTCAAGACCACCGCCGGACTGCTCGACCAGTTCGGGCCGCGCCGGGTGATCGACACCCCGATCTCCGAGCAGGCCATCCTCGGCGCGGCGATGGGCGCCGCGATGACCGGGCTGCGGCCGATCGCGGAGATCATGTTCTCCGACTTCTTCGCGGTCTGCTGGGACCTGGTGGTGAACCAGATGGCGAAGACCCGCTACATGACCAACGGGCAGGTCACCATCCCGCTGGTGGTGAAGAGCGGGAACGGGGGAGCGCTCCGCTTCGGTGCACAGCACTCGCAGTCGATCGAGAACTGGGCGATGGCGGTGCCCGGGATCAAGGTGGTCACGCCGTCGTGCCCGGAGGATGTGGTCGGCCTGATGGCGGCCGCGGTACGCAGCGACGATCCGGTGTTGTTCTTCGAGCACAAAGGCCTCTACGCCAGCAAGGGGGAGGTGCCCGACGGGGTCATCGAGGACGTTCTCGGCATGGCGAAGGTACGCCGGCCCGGCACCGACGCGACCGTTGCCGCACTCGGGCTGATGGTGCCCAGGGCTCTCGAGGCCGCCGAGCGACTCGCGGAGCGGGGGATCAGCTGCGAGGTCATCGACGTACGGTCGCTGATCCCGCTCGACGCCCGGACCATCTTGGAGTCGGTCGGCCGGACCGGGCGATTGTTCACCGTCGAGGAGAACCCGCGGGCGCTCGGCTGGGGTGCCGAGATCGCGTCGATCGTCAGCGACGAGGGCTTCTGGAATCTCGACGGGCCGGTGGTCCGGATCACCAGCCCGCATGTGCCGCTGCCATCGGCGGATTCACTGGAGGATCTCGTGATCCCGTCGGTCGATCGGATCGCCACCGAGATCGAGAAGGCGATGCAGACGTGAGTGTCACCACCCGCCGCCACTGGGACAGCCCACGGGCCCGCCGCCTCGCCCGGGAGGCAGCCCCCGCCACAACCGCGGCCGCAACTCCCGCCACAACCTTCACCACAACTGCGGTCGCGACCCCCGCCAGAGCGCTGGGGCGGGTCGAGCGGCTGTCGCGGCGGCGGAAGGTGATCGCGGAGCGGATGCATCGGTCGCTGCAGGAGTCCGCGCAGCTCACCACGGTCGTCGAGGTCGACCTCACTCACGTCGTGACCGTGCGCGAGGCGACGAAGGACCAGTTCCAGGCCCGGTACGGCGCCTCCTTGTCCGTCCTCGCGTTCGTCGCCGAGGCCGCGGTACGGGCTCTCGGCAACCATCCGGTGATCAACGCCGAGCTGGATCTGGCCGCGGGAACGATCACCTACCCGGCCTCCGTCGGTCTGGGCATCGCGGTGGACACCGACGAGGGGCTCGTCGTCCCGGTGATCCGGGATGCCGGCGACCTGACTGTCGGCGCGCTCGCCCGCCGGATCGCCGAGCTCGCGGCCCGCGCCCGGAACGGGACGGCGACCGCCGACGACTTCGCCGGTGAGTCGTTCACGATCACCAACACCGGCAGCCGTGGTGCGCTGTTCGACACCCCGATCCTCAACGCGCCCCAATCGGCCATCCTCGGCCTCGGCGCCGTCGTACGGCGTCCTGTGGTTCTCCCCAGCGGGAACGGCGACGACCTGATCGGGATCCGCTCGATGGCCTACCTGTCCCTCACCTACGACCACCGGCTCGTGGACGGCGCCGATGCCGCACGCTACCTGACGTCGGTCAAGTCCCGGCTCGAGAACCCCGGCCCGGGCATTCAGGAGGTTGCACGATGAGCACGCACGAACGGACCGTGGTTTCCGCCGTACCGACCGGGTTGTGGATCGGCGGTGACGTCGTACCGGGTTCCCGCGGCACGCTGGCGGTCCACGATCCGGCGACGGGCGACGTACTCACGGAGGTCGCCGATGCGGACGCCGCCGATGCCATGGTCGCGCTCGACGTTGCGGTCGCCGCCAGGACCGACTGGGCTCGGACCGCTCCGCGTGAGCGCGGCGAGATCCTGCGACGGGCATACGAGTTGATGACCGCGCGGGCGGATTCCCTTGCCCTGTTGATGACGCTGGAAATGGGCAAGCCGCTGGCCGACGCGCGAGCCGAGGTTGCGTACGCCGCCGAGTTCCTGCGCTGGTACGGCGAGGAGGCGGTGCGGATCTCCGGCCGCTGGTCGGTGGCACCGGATGGGAACAGCCGGCTCCTGACCATGAAGCAGCCGGTCGGGCCGAGCCTGATGATCACGCCGTGGAACTTCCCGTTGGCCATGGGCACGCGCAAGGTCGGGCCCGCGGTCGCCGCCGGCTGCACGATGGTGGTCAAGCCGGCCGCGCAGACGCCGTTGTCCATGTACGCCTTCGCCGCGCTGCTGCAGGAGGCAGGCCTCCCGGACGGCGTACTGAACGTGGTCACCACGTCCCGCAGTGGCGAGGTGATGGAACCGCTCATCCGCGATCCCCGGCTCCGTAAGCTCACCTTCACCGGATCCACCGGCGTCGGCCGCCGGCTCGTCGAGCAGTCGGCCACCCAACTGCTGCGGGTCTCGATGGAACTCGGTGGCAATGCGCCGTTCCTGGTGCTCGCCGACGCCGATCTCGACGCCGCCGTCGAGGGAGCGATGGTGGCGAAGATGCGCAACATGGGCGAGGCCTGTACTGC
Source organism: Kribbella sp. NPDC026596 (assembly GCF_040638415.1). Lineage (NCBI taxonomy): Bacteria > Bacillati > Actinomycetota > Actinomycetes > Propionibacteriales > Kribbellaceae > Kribbella > Kribbella sp. NPDC026596. Next base: position 239,969 of record NZ_JBEZYF010000001.1, read on the forward strand.
CGCCAACCGGTTCCTCGTCCACGAGTCCGTCGCCGACGAGTTCGCCGGACGGTTGGCGAACCGGATGGCCGCGCTCCGGGTCGGCCGCGGCACCGAACCGGGTGTCCAGGTCGGGCCGCTCATCGACGAACCCGCGCAGGACAAGGTCTCCGAGCTCGTGCAGGACGCCCTGGACGGCGGCGCGAAGGTCCTCACCGGCGGCAAGCCGGCCAGCCCGCCCGGCTGGTTCTTCGAACCGACCGTGCTCACCGACGTCGCACCCGACGCGGCGTGCCTCCGGGAGGAGATCTTCGGCCCGGTCGCTCCCATCACCCGCTTCGCCACCATCGACGAAGCGATCAGCCTGGCCAACGACACGGAGTACGGCCTGGTTGCCTACGCCTACACCCGCGACCTTTCCACCGCCCTGCGCCTCGCCGAGGAACTGGACACCGGCATGGTCGGCCTGAACCGAGGCGTGATCTCGAACGCCGCCGCCCCGTTCGGCGGCGTGAAGCACTCCGGCTTCGGCCGCGAAGGAGGCCACGAAGGAATCGAGGAGTTCCTCGAAACCAAGTACGTAGGCCTCGAGACCTGACCTACACCTGGCTGGTCATCAGGCGGACTTGTGGCGGGCGCCGCCCTCGATGTGGATCGTCTCGCCGGAGACGAAGCCCGCGCGGAGGAGCCACATCACCGTGTCGACGACGTCCTCGGTCTCGCCGTGGCGTCCGACGAAGGTGCCGGCTGCACTCGTGCTCAGCAACCCGGCCTTGTTGTCACCAAGGCGATCCCAGGCGCCCGAGTCCACGACACCAGGCGAGACGGCATTGACCCGCACCGGAGCGAGATCCGCCGCCAGGTGGCGCGCGGCGTACTCGACGGCACCGTTCGTGATGCCCTTGACCAGTGAGCCCGGCCCGGGCCGCCAGCCGACGACGCCGGAGAACATCACCATCGACCCGGTCGGCCGCAGTAGCGGGGCGAAGTGCTTGGCGACCAGCAGGGGCCCGACCACCTTGGCCGTGAACGCAGCCAGCAGCTTGTCACGATCCAGCTCGGTCGCGCGTACGTCGTGTGGCGCCGAACCGGTCGTCACGAGGTGATCGATTCCATCCTTCAGCCGCTCCGCCGCGGCCGCGATCGTCGACTCGTCTTGCAGATCGATCCGCACCGCGGTGGCGCCGATCTCGCGCGCCAGTACGTCGGCCGCCGCCAGATCACGCGCACCGACAACGACGTCGTACCCGTCCTTCACCGCACGCCTCGCCACGGCCGCGCCGAGCGCCCGTGCACCGCCGATGACCAGGATCCGCTCCATGTGTGTCACTCCCTCTCGTAGGATCGGGAGTAACGGTATGGATTTGATACCGGTATCTTCAACGGAACTGGGAGCACCCATGGGCAAGGCGTACAACGTGATGGCAGCGACCTGCCCGAGCCGCACCGTGCTGCACCGCATCGGAGCCCGCTGGACCGTGTTCGTCGTCAACGCCCTGGACGACGGACCTCGGCGCTTCACCGAACTGAAGGCGCACATCCAGGGCATCACCCCGAAGGTCCTGACCGAAACCCTGCGTTCCCTGGAAGCCGACGGCCTGATCAGCCGGCACGAGTACGACGAGAATCCGCCTCGCGTCGAGTACGCCCTGACGCCGCTGGGCCGCTCCCTGCTCATCCCGCTCCGCGCCGTGCGGCTGTGGGCCGAGCAGCACGTCCCCGACATCGAGGCAGCCCGAGCCCGTCCGCACAGCCACCAGTAGCGCATTGAGGTTGCAAGTTGTGGCAAAGCGGGGCGTTGTGGCCCTGGATGCGGCTATAGTCGCCGGGAATCTCGGGGGATCGACAGAGATTTTGACCTTGAGGGGGATTCCAATGCTGAAATTACAGCGCCTTGCGCTGGCTGCGGCCGGGCTGGGAATGCTCGCCGCGACCGCGGCGTCAGGGCCGGCCGTGGCTGGTGGGCAGGCCGACCCGGCGCCGTCCTGGGCGGCCAAGGCCGCCCAGCTGAAGGGGCAGACGCTGACGGCCAAAGCGGCCGCTGCGGCCTGCGGCCAGACGGTCGGATGGCCGACCGCCACGAACGTCGTGGAGTCGGTCGACATTTTTCCGGCCAAGCCGCCGACGGCGGAGGCGTACGAACCGATCAACTTCGTCGCCACTCGTACCTCCGCGACCTGGTACATGGCGTGGAACGCCTCGGGCACCCAGACCTGGTTCTCCGGTCTGTTCCTGCAGGGCTCGAATCTGTACCGGCACACGACCTACATCCGGGAGGCCAGCATCGATGCCACCTTCAAGAAGGTCGGGACCGGCTGGTCGAGCTTCAACTCCATTGCCACGTCCAACTACAGCGTCGCGCAGCCCCGGCACGCGTACCTGTACGGCCTGAACGCCAACGGCAGCCTCTACCGCTGGTCGCAGGTCAACGGCGGCTTCAAGGCGCTCGGCTCGTTCGCCGGGTTCCGGAGCTTCAAGGCGATGACGGTGATCAGTGAGACGGCGACGTACGACACGTTGCTGATGACCACCAAGGCCGGTGCGCTCTACACCATCCGGATCCCGGTCACCGCGGCGGCCAAGCCGGTCGTCAAGCTGATCCGTTCCTCCGGCTGGGGGGCCTACGAATCGCTGGCGACCCAAAGCTGCGGTACTCGCGGCGGGACGCTCGTCGTCGGTGTCGACCACGACACCGACTCCGGGTACCAGTACGCCTTCAGCCACGCGAACGGGGCCGCGACCCAGATCACGTCGTACGGCAAGGTGCCGGCGGTCTTCAACGGCACGAACCACGTGTCCTTCACGACGTACTTCGACCAGCTGTTCGGCGAGTGAACCGAGGGGTTCGAGCCATCTGCTGAAGCAGTAACCTGGGGGCGCCGCGACCGCGGCGTCCCCAGGTGACATCTAGGCCGTCACCACATCTCGGCGCCAGGGAGCATGGTGACGGAACTTGTCGGACGGGTCGCTCTTGGCGTTGCGGCCCTCTCTTTCGCACCCCGTGACCGCTCCGCCGATCTCGCAACGATCCGAGCCGGTATCGCCGCGGGCACGACGATTCTCGACACCGCGCGTGCGTACGCGCACGTCGACGCACCTCTGTACGGCGAGGAGCTGGCGGCGGAGGCTGCCCGTGGCACGGGCGTCGTGGTGGGAACCAAGGGCGGTCACTCGCGAACCGGCGCGGCGACCTGGGATGCGGACATCAGCGCGTCCCGGATTCGATCGGACGTCGAGACGAGCCTGCGCGTGTTCGGTGGCGAGCGTCTCGATCTCTACTACCTGCACCGGGTCGACCTCGCCGAACAGCCCGTGGAGGAAGGCGTTTCCGCTCTCGCGTCCCTGCGCGACGAGGGGAGCGTGGCCCGGATCGGCCTGTCGAACGTCAGCGTAGCCGCGCTCGAGCGGGCGGCCGCAGTCGCGCGGATCGACGCCGTGCAGAACCAGCACAGTGCGATGGGACGCGAGTCGATCGACGTACTAGCGTGGTGCGAAGCCAACAACGTGCCCTTCTTCGCCTACTCACCCCTCCGCCACTCGGCCGCAGCTCCACACCTCGCAGCCATCGCGGAGACGCGAGGCGTTTCCCTACAACGCCTGCAACTCCGAGCCCTCCTGGCATCCTCACCCGTGCTCTCGGTCGTCTCCGGCGCAACCCGCCCCGAAACAGTCCTCGACTCCCTCGCCGCAGAATCCGAACCCTGGACCGAAGACCTCGACGCCGCCTACGCCGCAGACCTCTCTGGCGCCTAGAGGGTGGGGCGGACGCGCCAGACGTTTGTTGCCTGCTCGAAGGCGTGGCCGACCTGGAGCACGCCCAGGTCGTCGCGGTGGCGGCCGACAAACTGGAGGCCGACGGGGAGGCCTGCGGGGGTGAATCCCGCCGGCACCGACAAGGCCGGGGCGCCGGTGGTGGAGACGAAGTACACGGAGCGCATCCAGTCCAGGTAGGTGGTCTGGGGAACTCCGGCGATCTCGGTCGGGTATTCCTGCTCGACGGGGAACGGCGAGACCTGGGTGACCGGCAGCAGGAGTACGTCGTACTGCTCGAAGAACTCGCGGACCCGGTGGAACAGCCCGGCGTGGAGGCGTTCGGCGCGGCCGATGTCGGGGCCGGTGAGCCGGCGTCCCTCGTCGATGTTCCACGCGAGCGACGATTTGAACAGATCGGGATGCGCGGCCTGCGCCTCGCCGAGCATTGCCTCGAACTGCCAGGCGCGCAGGGTACGGAACACTTCCTCCGCGCCGGTGAAGTCCGGGCACGCCTCCTCGACCGTGCAGCCGAGGTCCTCGAAGACGCCGACCTGCTCGGTGAGTACGTCGGTGATCTCGGTGTCGACCGGGACCGCGCCACCAAGATCCGGCGACCAGGCGACTCGCAGTCCGGTGAGGTCGCGGTCGAGGGGGACCGCGAAGTCGCTGCCCGGATCCTGCAGGGAGAGCGGGCTGCGGCGGTCGGGACCGGCGATGACCGACAGCAAGAGGGCGGCGTCCGCGACGGTACGCGCCATCGGTCCCTGAACACCCAGCGTTCCCCAAGGCAGCGCGGCCGGAAAGGTGGGGACTCGCCCGGGGGAGGGGCGGAAGCCGACAACGTTGCACCAGGCCGCCGGGTTGCGGAGCGAGCCGCCCATGTCGCTGCCGTCGGCGATCGGATGCATCCCGCACGCGAGCGCCGCGGCCGCGCCGCCACTGCTGCCTCCGGCGGAGCGGGTCAGGTCGTACGGGTTGCGGGTGACGCCGAAGATCTCGTTGAAGGTATGCGATCCGGCGGCGAACTCCGGAGTGTTCGTCTTGCCGATCGTGATGACACCGGCGGCTTTCATCCGGGCGATGATCAGATCGTCGGTGTCCGGCACGTTCCTGGCGTGGATGCGAGAGCCGAAGGTGGTGCGGATGCCGGCGGTCGAGTGGGTGTCTTTGTGCGCGACTGGGAGCCCGTGCAGCGGACCGAGCGAGCCGCCCGCGGCGGCGAGGTCGTCGGCCGCCGCCGCGGCCGCCATGGCCTGCTCGGGAACCAGAGTGACGATCGCGTTGACATCGGGGTTGGTCTGTTCGATCCGCTCGAGGTGTACGCCCAGGAGCTCGCGAGCCGACACAGCGCGGCTTCGCAGGGCGTCGAGCTGTTCGGTGGCACTGAGGTCGCACAGCTCAGAGGTCATGGCATACATCTTGCTAGAGCGGCACTCCCCAGGCGGCGAAAGCGGGCGGCGTGGGCTCGTAGAACTGGCCGGGGTTCTCGTAGATCCAGCGGACGTTGGCCGCGCTGATCGGAGCGTCGAACAGGCACAGGTCGTCGACATCGGCGACCGACGAATCCGGGTTATCGCCGCCCACGTTCAACTCGTTCGGCTGCAAGGGTGCGCCCGCGCCGTACGGCTCGACGGAGAACACTTCCCCGTTGAGGAAGAGCTGCATCGTCTTCTGATCGCACGACGCCGCCACGTGGGTCCAGGTCTCGGCGGAGATCGGCGTACGCGACGAGCTGACGATGCCGGTGGTGCCTCCGGTGCCGAACAGCCGGACCCAGAACAGCCCGTCCAGCCGGCCCGCGTGCGCGACCTCGTCCGTGCTGTTGCGCAGCACGAGGAACCGCGCACCACTGCTGCTCGAGCGGCACTTCACCCACGCCGAGAACGACCAACCCGGTGGCGACGCCGGCCACGTCAGGGAGGTCCTCGATGCGCCCGGACCCGTCCCGCTGGCGCCGAGCGCGGACGCTTCGATGCCGGCGACCCAGGTACCGGCCGCTGTCAGGGTCAGGTCGTTCGCTGACGGCGACTTGTCGTCGACGACGGTCCCGGTGTTCTCGTTGAAGTGGTACACGCCGCGCGCCACAGTGACCGGCCGGTACGGCGTGACGACCGGCGCGCCACTCCAGTAGCCGGACGTCACCTCGGCGAGGAAGTTCTTCGTCAAGGTCACGTAGTCGTACGAGACCTGGCCGCCGCCGCTCGCGTCACCGCCGATGTGCAGCCGGAACAGGCCGTCGATGGCCGGCGTCACGTGCGGGACGCCGTCGCCGATGTTCTCGGTCACCTGGCTGTCGTCGAGCCGGACTTGCACGTACGTCGGGTTGATCGCGAACTGGAATCGGGTCCACTGGCCGACGGTCAGCGTCGCCGTACTCGTCACCGAGACGGTCCCGTCGTCGATGGTGGTCCAGGTCGTGGTGACAGTCCGGTTGGTGTTCACCACGACCCGGACCCGCGCGCTGTTCGAGCTGTTGTCGATCGCGAGGATCGGGGCGGCCGAGCCGACCGGTGCGGTGTCGAGCCGGAGCCAGCCGCAGATGGCGAGCCGGTCGCAGTCCGGGAAGTCGACCACGCCGCTCACCCCGGCTGCCGCCGTACCGGAAACCAGTGCGCGTCCGTAGATGCCGGTGGTGAAGCTCGCGGAGGGAGCGAGCGTGAGGCCGCGATTGTAGGTGCCGAAATCCTCGGCGGTGTCCAGGTCGAACGGGTAGATCGCCAGTTGGTGATCGATCTGCTCGGCGGTGACCAGGGTCGGCCAGTACGCCGCCTCGACCGGGTCGTTCCACCAGCGCAGGTCGTCGACGATCCCGTTGAGCGCCTCGGAACCGGTGAGGGTGTTTCGCCCGGCCTCCATGGTGACCTCGGTGCCGGAGTACGCGAGGGCGGCGGAGGCGTTGACGGACAACACCTGGACACCGTCCACGGCGATCTTCACGGTGTCGGTCGACGGCGTGGCGTCGTACACGACGAGGACGTGATGCTGTTCCCCGTCACGGATGCTCGTGGTCGTGCTGTACGTCGCCCCGGCGATCTTCGCCTCCACGGTGCCGCTGGCGTTCGAGGCGTACACGGCCCAGTTCAGCGTGCTGCCGCTGCTCGCGGACGCGATACAGCGGGCCGCCGCGGTGTTGTCGTTGAGCTCGACCCAGGCGGCGATCGACAGGCCGCCGTCGGTGTTGAGCGGGTAGAAGGAGTCTCCGGCCTTCGGCGGACGGACGACGACGTGCATCGCGCCACCCGTGCAGTTCAGGCCATTGCCGTACTTGCCCGCGACGAGGGTCGCCGATCCGACGATCGAGCCGTGCAGGAAGTACCCCGCGACGTCCCGTACCGTCGTACCGCTGACCGTGTCCGCATTGAAGGTGTACCCCGCTGACTGCGCCACGGCCGCCCCCTAACTGGCCCGGCGGACCCGGACGGTCACCGTCAGATCGGCACCGGCGGCCGACGACCCGACCTGGTCGACATCGACGGTGAGGTAGTCACCGGCCGCAAACGTGGTCACGGCCGGATTGTTGCCGGTGGCACTGTTCGTGCCGGCGGCGATACTCGGCCGGTTCGCCTGGGTGGTGTAGATGGAGGTGCCGTTCTTGTTCACGTCCACGACGAGCGCCGCCCCGGCCGGTGCCGTGTGCACCGCGGCCCGCACCGTCTCGACGACGTAGTCGCCTTCCAGATAGATCCGCGACTTCCCGGTCGCGACCGCGACGGTCCCGGTCACCGAGAACGTGTACGCCTCGACAGGTACTACCAGTACGCCGTCAATTGTCAGACTGCCCTGAATCTGCATTGGTGATCCCCCAGCACTGCAGCGAGAGGTCCGGCCGCCCCCACGACACCCGGTTAGCGCCCGACCCTACGACGCAAAACCCCCACCGCGAAAGAGCAGCATCCCCATCTGGTCGGCTTTAGTTCAGGCCGGCGGCGGTTGCGATCAGGGTGATCTGCTGGAGATCGGGGTTGCAGGGGAAGAGGATCAGCTCGTCGCAGCCTGCCGCGGTGAAGCCGGCGACGGTGTCGGAGACCTGTTGTGGGGTGGTGAGGGCGCCGGCCATGATGCGGCTGACGTAGTCGCCGGCGAAGGCGTAGTAATTGCCGAGGTATTGCTCGGCATGCTGGGTGGCGTCCTCGCCGAGGCTGACGTAGCCGATGGAGACCAGGCGCGGCTCGCCTTCGCGTCCCGCCGTACGCCAGGACTCGCGCGCCTTCGTTGCCGCGGCCGCGAAAACATCTGGCCCGCCCGCGCCCAGGATCCAGCCCGCGCCGTACTCGGTCATCCGGCGGTAGGCGGCGGGCGAGCCGCCGCCGATCAACAGTGGGGGACCACCTGGTTGGACAGGGGTGGGTCCGATCGGACCGGCGTACCCTCGCGGCTCACCGGCCCACACCGCGCGCATTTCGGCCAGCTGGGCGTCGAACGCCTTCCCGCGCCGGTCGTACGGCGATGCCGTCGCTTCGAAGTCGTCCGGCCGGCCGCCGACCGCGATACCGACCGTCAGCCGTCCGCCGGAGATCACGTCCACGGTGGCCAGTTGCTTGGCCAGCAGCGCGCCGTTACCCCGGTACGGGCCGATCATGATCGCGGTCGTCAGCCCGATCCGTTCGGTCACCGCTGCCGCGGCCGCCAGCGTCGGCACGGTCTCCAGGTTGCCGTACACGAGACGATCGAGCGTCCCCAGGGTCGAGAAGCCGGCCTGCTCGGCGCCTCTGGCCCAGTCCAGGATCACCTGGCCTCGCACGCCGGGGATGGTCGACGGAAGTCCGATGCCGATCTTCATCTGACGCTCCTTGTATTTCTCGAACTGCTCCTGCTGTCCGACAAGTTAGGCACAACCACTGCCTGGTGCCAACCGACCGGGGGAGAAGAGCCATGCCGGAAAACGAGGGTGCATTGACGTTCGGCCGCTTGCGGTCGATGATCGCGGCGGAACAGCTGGGATGGCTGCCACCGCACGATCGAGCCGACGACGAGGTGGTGGAGCACCACGGCCTCGGTGCCGATCCGGAGAGCGTCGTACCGACTTCAGATGTGGCGGAGCTGGAGCTCGCGTCGCTGGGGGTTTCGCCGAACCCGTACCTCGCCGTCCGCCAGGTCGAGCGGGGGATCATCTCGCGGTACGAGCTCACGGAGCTGTTCTCCGAGGGGCTGCTGCGCAGGCTCGGGCTGGACGAGGCGGGCGAGGCTGGGGCGACGCCGCCCGATGCCGGGGTCCCGAGCAGCGTGGACTGGCGGTCTCGGTGGGGCCAGAACTGGATCACCAGTACCAGGGACCAGAACGGGTGCAACGCCTGCTGGGCATTCGCGGGTGTTGCGTTGGTCGAGTCGATGGTGCGGATCGAGCACGCGATGTGGACGCGGTTGTCGGAGGGCGATCCACACCGCGGCGTGGGCAAGACCTGTCCGGACCTGGGCAACGAGGGCGAGGTCTCGACCTTCTTCGCCGGCAACGGGTTCTGCGACCCGGGCTCCTGGCCGTGGCGCACCGACTCACCGCCGTACACCCCGACTCCTGACCGCAATGGCAGATCGGTCCGCGGTCCCGCGTTCGACGTAGTGTCGGTGGCCGACTCGAAGAACTGGCTCGACACCGTCGGGCCGCTGGTCACGTTCATCGATGTCTACGCCGACTTCAGCGGGGTCGGCACGGGCGTGTACCGGCGTTCGACCGATCCGTCGAACGTGTACCGCGGCGGCCACCTGTTCCTCATCATCGGGTACGACGACAGCCTCGGCGCGTGGTTGTGCAAGAACTCCTGGGGCCCGAACTGGGGCATGAACGGGATCGGCTGGATCGCGTACGGCGAGTGCCGGATCGACGACTTCGGCCGGTACGGCGTCCGTAACCTCAACCCCGATCCGTGGACGAAGCGCCGGCTGCACAACGGCAACCTGTACGAGAGCGGCAACGGCGCCCTGCATCGCAACCTGGAGGTCGTCGGCTCGAACGGCTCCCGGGTCAAGCACGTGTGGCGTGAGGGTGGACCCGGCTGGAAATGGGGCACCGCGGCATCGTTCGCGAACGACGCCGCCGTCTGCCCGACGCTGATCGGGACGACCTACAACCGCAACCTGGAGGTCGTGTACCTGACCACCGGCGGGCGCCTGCACCACTGGTGGACCGGCGGCGGTGGTGGCGGGCCTTGGAACGACGGTGGTGTGTTCGGGCCGTCCGGCTGCAACGGCGTACCCGGATTTGTTCAAGGCGACTACAACGCTCCAGGCAACTTCGAAGTGGTCGTGTCGCAAGGCGGGCAGCTCAGGCACCTGTGGCGTGACGGCGGTGGCTGGCACGACGGTCCGTTGTTCGGCTCCAACATCAGGACCTCCGGATCGACCCTCGTCCAAGGGACGTACGGCGCTCCGCACGGCAACCTGGAGTGCGTCGCGGTCCGAAACGACGGCACCATGCAGCACTTCTGGCGCTACGAGCCGACGTTCACCTGGTACGAGGACGGGATCTTCGGCGCGGGCGTCAGCAGCCCGCCGGTGATGATCCAGGGCCAGTACGGGATGGCCGACGAGCAGGGGCCGAACGGCAACTTCGAGCTCTGCGTCGCGGTCAACGGCGTCGTCCAGCACTGGTGGCGCTGGAATGCGGGCGGCGACCTGCAGTGGCGGCACAGCGCCGACTTCGGTCACGATGTCGCGGCCGTCGCCGGGCTCTGTGAGGGTTCGTGGGGGATGAATCTCGAGGTCATCGTGCTGCGCTTCGACGGGCAGTTGCAGCATTACTGGCGCGATGGCGCGGGCTGGCACGAGGGGCCGGTGATCGGTCCGGCATGAGCTTCCCCTCGCCAGACCTGCCGGACGAGATCACCGTGCGGACAGGTCACTCGGTAGACCTCGAACTGCCGTCGTACGCCGGTGGCGGCTACTCGTGGTCCGTCGAAGCTCCAACCGGCACGGAGATCGCCGGCGCGGTGCTCCGGTCGCTCGGCAGCGCTCCTGCGGGACCACCCCCGCAGGAGCCTGGCGTCACCGAACCCCCGGACCTGGTCCTCGTCCCGGAGAGGCTGACGATCACCGGCCGCTCCGCCGGGTCCACGCTCTACCGTCTGACCCTGCGCCGCCCCTTCGACCCAGGCCCGCCGGCCGCACAACACGACATACGCGTCACGGTCCTCCCCTGAGCAGCTTCAACCGTTAGGTAGCGCAGACGGGGGCCGGCGTGGAGCGCGTGGTGAGGAGGAACTGGTCTGTCGCGTCCCGCGCGCAGTCCGAGGTGTAGTACGACGTGTGTCCGTCACCGATGCGGGACAGCACGCTGCTGCCGCGGATCTGGGCGGCCAGGCCGAAGGCCCACTGGTAGGAGACGGACGGGTCGTGCGTCGAGTGGACGATCAGCGTGGGCACGCCCTTCACGTCCAGGCTGCGCTGCGGATTGGCGACCTTGAAGGGCCAGCCGATGCAGAAGCCGCCCTGCCAGAACTCCGAACCTCCTTGCAGGTGCGGCGCCAACTGCCGGCCCATCTCGATCCGCTGCTGCATCTCGGCGAACGTGTGGATGTCGGCCACGTAGTCACCGCAGTGATTCGCTATCCGGGAGGCGAGAATGACGTCGACAGGACCCCCAGGCGCTGGGAAGGCGAAGAACTGGGCGTCGCCGGCAACGGCTCGCCGCAGGACCTCCGAGAACACCGGCCACGACAGCTCGCCCGCCAGGACGTTGGGCGTCTTCGCAGCGAGCCAGTTCGGGGTGTTCATCCGGATGTCGTCACCGCTGACGGGGCGCAGGGCTCCTTCGACGGGGATCGGATTCGCGTCGGCGTCCCGGACGAGCTTGTCGTAGACAGCGCGGACATCCTGGCCCCGCAGGACGCAGTCGGCGGCGGTGTCACACCAATCGGCGAACCGGTCGAAGGCCTCCTCGACGGTCTTGGTCGCATCGGCGGTCAGTTGCACTTCCGGGCTGCTGTGGTCGAGGGCCGCGTCCAGGACGATGGCCCGGGTGCGCTTCGGATACAGCGCGGCGTACTGCGCTCCGACCTGCGTGCCGTACGACAGCCCCAGCCAGTTCACCTTCGAGACGCCGAGGGCGATGCGCACGGCCTCGTGATCGCGGGCAACGCTCACGGTGTCCGCGTGCAGGAACAGCGGTCCGGTCTGTTGCAGGCAACTCCTCGCGACCGCGCGATTGTGGGCGACCATCGCGTCGAACGCTGCCTGCGTTCGCGGGAAGAACGTGTATTCGGGGGTCAGCGGCGGCACGCCGCAAGTGATCGGCGTACTCCCGCCGACGCCTCGCGGATCGACACCGACGATGTCGAAGCGAGCTCGCAGTGTGGCGGAGAAGAAGGTGTCGGCCGCGATGACGTTGTCCGTGGCGGGATCTCCCGGGCCGCCCGGGTTGTAGAACAGCGTGCCGATCCGGTGCGCCGGGTCGTCGGCAGGTCGGCGAGCCACGGCCACGGTGATCTTCGGCCCCTTCGGAGCCGCCCAGTCCGCGGGCACCCGCAGAGTGCCGCACTGCACGTTCGCCGATCCCGGACATGGCGAAAAGTCGATCTTGTACGCCGGTGCTGCCGCGGTCTCCGACTCCGCGGCCGACACGAACGCCGTCGACCCCAGCGACCCGACCCCGAGCACGGCCACCATCAGCAAAGTGCGAACACGTCGAACCTTCATCGCGACACCCCCATCGCGTGAGCCACCCCTCGGCCTCCTCCGACCCTCCTCGCCCTCCCAGACAGTGTCAAGAACTGGGCACACCGGTCACGCACCGTGTTGGTCGGCGGCCTCCTGCCATCGAACTTCCCGTTCGGCCGTATCAAGTGGGTGGGCTGTGTCTCCGTACTGGTGAGTCCGCACCTCGGGTGGAACCGTTCCGGCGAACGGTTGCGGGAGCGAAGAAGGTACGAAGATGGTCGGTTCACGCGCGGCCACGGGGGCCCGCTGGTTCGTTGGCGCCTTGGCGGGTGCCCTCGTGCTTGTCGTCGCTCCGACTGCGGCCGGGTCTGCCAGCGCGACAAGTGACGCCACGGTGACGCTCTGGCTCGATCCGTCCGACGGCCCGCCTGGCACCAAGGTGATCGCCACAGCCTGGGGGTATGACGACTGCCATGCGCCCGGCGCGACGCGCTCAGGGGCCGGCGGCGGCGTGGTCCAGATCTTCTGGGAGGGCCTGGACGAGGAAGTCGGGTCGGCCGTGGTCCCCGCGAGCGGGGTGGTCGAGGTGCCGTTCACCGTTCCCGCGGACGCATCGGCGCAGAAGTACTCGATCGTGGCCCGGTGCACGACCGACTCGAAGCTGACGGACGACGACCTGTTCGTGGTGACCGGCTCGGAGAAGCCGGCCGTGATCCCGCCGACGGCCACGCCGGGGACGGCCTCACCACCGTCGGTCACCCCGTCGAGCGTTGTTCCGTCGGAGAAGGTGACACCGGCAACAGCGGCGCCGCGATTGGTCCGCGTTCCCAGGGTGCTCGGCTTGAAGGTCGCCGAAGCCACCGCGAAGGTGTCCGCCCTCGGGCTGGTGCTGCGGGTGACGCCCGGTAAGGGAGACATCATCGCCAGCCAGTCCCCAACAGCCGGTTCGATGGTCGGCGTCGGCCACGCCGTACGCATCACCACCAAGCCGGCGGTTGTGGCTCTTCCGCCGATCCCTGTCTCCAAACCGGTCGGCGTCTCCCAACCGGTCGTTGAGCAGGCAACTCCCGCTCGCTCGGCCGAACCGTTCCCCTGGTTGCGCGCGGGCCTACTCGCGCTCGTCGTACTGGCGTTCGGCGCTGTCACTTACCGCGTGGCGCGGCGACGCCTTGACGAGCGATGGGCTCGCAACAAACTCAAGGTCGTCGTGCCCCCGGCGCCAGCGGTCGATCCAAAGATCACCGAGTACGAAACAGCGCCACCGACGCCGCTCGCTGACGCAGGCATCCACATTCACAAGGGGGACTGACCGATGACCAGTACGCCGATTGTCGACGATCAACCTGCACCCAAGGCGCTGACGGCCAACGCACTCCTGTTCGGAGCCGGATCGGCCGAGGCGCTCGTCCAGGCGATCCGCGAGCGCCACGCCACCCGCACCGCCCTGCGGCCGATCCGCCGACTGTCCAAGTCGACAGCCGGCCAGGTCGACCGCGAGGTCGCCGCCGCGATCGACGGCCTCCTGGAACTGGATCTCGGCGACGTCCTGACCGCCGCCTGGCAGCAGCACCCGAAGCTGATCGACGCCGCTCGCCGCACTCTCGCCATCACCGACGCCGAGGAGATCGTCCCCTTGGCGTCGCACACCATTCACGCGACCTACTCGCCCCACGTAGACCTGGCAGTGAAGAAGACCCTGGTCCACTGCTTCAAGTTCGTCCTCGAAATCGTCGCCGAGCTCACCGCCCTGGACGCGATCGTCCGCTCCGGCAAGCTGGCGATCCGCACCGGCGAGTGCACGATCACAGCAACCCTGACCCTCGACGGCGCCCGCCTGGCAACCGCCCGCCACCCCGCCGGCCTCAACCTCGTCGTCCCCCTGAACCCACCACGCCCCCTCACCAAAAGCTCCGCAGCCGCCTAACGAAGACGCTGAGTGTGGGGAGTGAGCACGGGATTGCGGGGATACGGGACGTGGGCGATCTCGTGCGCGGGCAGGAGGCGGCCGGCGACCAGGCGCTCTGGTGTGAAGCGGGCGATGCGGCCAGTCTGGGCATCGTCGCCGGGGCGGCCCTTGGGACCCCACTCGATCCTGGTCGTGCCGGACAGGTGAAGGGTGCGGCCGGTAGGGAAGTCGAAGAAGAGCAGCGCCGCCTCGGGGTTGACCTCGAGGTTTCCGAAGCTGTTGAAGAGGTTGTTGCCCTGGTAGTCCGGCCACCACAGGCCACCGTCGTCCACGCGGACGAAGCCGGGCGGGCCGCCGCGGTGTGAGGTGTCGGCGCCGCGCTCGGGGTTGATCGTCCCCAGGAAGAACGTGTCCGCGTGGCGGATCAGCTCGACGTCCTCCGGTGCGAGCGTCGTGTCACGTCGTACGTCGGCCTCGCCCGCACGGACGGTGTCGGGCGTGAGGAGACGCTGCTGGATGTACTGCGGACAGTTGCCGAACGCCTGCTCGATCTCGACGACAAGCGCCCCATCGTCGGCCGCGGTCAGCGTGCCGTTGAGCCGCACGCGCCGTCTCGCGGCGAACTCGATCGCCGTCATGCCGACCTTCTGACCGGCCGCGATCCCGTGCAGCGGGTCGCCCTCAGGCGGCGACGCTCGTGCGGCGAGCTCGGTCGCCGATCGCACCTCGATGAACCCGGCCGGCCCCGTCACCGGTGACGTCCACAGCCGGCCGTCACCGTCGCGACCAGTGATGACGAGGAACGTCCGCTCGGCCAGGAACCCGGTGATCCCGCGCGACAGCTGCACCGGCTCGAGCATCGGCGACAACCGGGCCGCCTCCTGCCCCGTGCCGGCCTTGCGCTGCACCGCCAGCTCCCCGGCATGAAAGCCTACGTCGGTCATGCGCTCTCCCTCACGGATGACGAACTATCTATCCGTTAGAAGTTGTAGCCGATTCTTCTCACGGATGCAAGCCGGTTTATCCGTGATAATCTAGTTCCGTGCCCCGAGTCACAGCACGCGCCTGGCCGCTCCCCGAGGAGCCGGCCCCGATCCGCCTGACGGCGACGATCTGGGCCGACACCACAGGCCTCCACGACGACTTCACAAACCCGTCCGACGTCGACGCGTGGTTGGACGCAGTAGGCCTCGACCGTCACGGCGCCGAAACCACGCCGGCCGAGTTCCGCCGCGCTGTACACCTTCGCGACGCCGTACGCCGCCTGGTCGCCCACGTCACCGACGACGAACGCCCCGCAGTCACCTCGATGACCGTCGAGCAGGCAGTCGACACGATCAACACCGCAGCGACCAAACTGCCGCGTACCCAACTTGAGCTCACCAAGCACGGCCTGCAGCTGGCCGCCACTCCCACCGCATCCCCGATCACCACAGCCCTCGCCCAGCTCGCCCGCGAGACCCAACACCTCCTGACCGGCAACGGCACAAATCTCCGCGCCTGCTACGCCCCCGGCTGCGTCCTCTACTTCTCCAAAACCCACCCCCGCCGCGAGTGGTGCTCCATCACCTGCGGCAACCGCACCCGAGCCGCCCGCCACTACCACTCCACCCGCAAGAGCGCGCACTGACGCTACGTCGTACGGCGCTCGGTGATGTGCTTGGTTTGGCCGGTGGTGATTGAGTCTTCGATGGCGCAGATGATCTCGGTGACCAGTACGCCGTGATCGATACCTGGGCCGAGGTCGCCTCCGTCGACGAGGCTTGCGGCGAAGTCTTGGACCATCCAGACGGCAGGGCCGACCTGGGAGCGGCCGATTCGGCCGGAGAGCGGCCAGGTCGATCGGTGCTTGTCGGTCACTACGGTGAGGCCCTGGTGTGAGAGGTCCGCGGTTACCGAGCCCTCGGTGCCGATGACCTGGAAGCGGAAGTCGACGATGCCGTCGCCGGCGTCGGGGAGGGTCCACGCGGAGGAGAGCGTCGCGGTCGATCCGTCGTCGAAGGTGAGCAGGGCGTGCACCACGTCCCAGGTGTCGATGCCGCGCTGGGCGAGGACACCACGAGATCCCACCGCGCTGACCGACACGGGCCTTCTGCCGGTGAGCCACAAGACGAGGTCGACGGTGTGCGGCATGAGAAACCAGGCCGGCGACGATTGAGCCGCCCACGACAGCATGGTGGTCGGCACGAAGAACGAGTTGCTCAGGGTGGCTGATGCCGTGATCGGCTCGCCAAGTGACGCCATCGCCGCCTTGGCTTGCACCACGTGCGGGTTCCACCGGTTCTCGAAGCCGACGAGGCATCGAACGCCCGAGCGGTGAACCGCCTCGGCAATGGCCTGGGCGTCGTCCAGGGTGGTGGCGACCGGTTTCTCGATCAGCAGATGCTTACCGGCCTCGGCGACGTCGACGGCGATCTGGCGGTGGGCGAAGTCAGGGGTCGCCACGATCACAGCGTCCGGATCGAATGCCTCGAGCAACTCGGGGTGCGACGCGGTGACGGGCAGACCCGTGGCGTCCCGCGCCTCCTCGGCCACCTTGGCCGAGGGTTCCGCGAGGCCGACGACGGTGACGTCCGGCTGGGCCTGGAGAGCCTCGGCGAACAGCCTTCCGCGCAGGCCGGCGCCGACAATGCCGATGGTTACCATGCAAAACCCTTCAGGAAGATGATCAGAACAGGGTGAAGCCGCCGTCGACCTTGACGATCGAGCCGGTCATGAAGCTGGACGCCTCACTCGCCAGGAAGATCGCCACCGGTCCCAGCTCCGGCGGCAACCCGTAACGCTTCATGGCAGCCGGATCCACGCACCACTCCTTGAACTCCGGCTGGTCGACGGGCGACATCTCGGTGAGGAAATACCCCGGCGCCATCGCGTTCACGCGGATTCCGTGCGGCGCCCACTCGGCCGCCAGCGCCTTGGTCAACTGATGGACGGCGGCCTTGGATGACAGGTACGACGCCTGCCACCGGGGCTGGTTGACGATCTCGGCCGACATCGAACCGACGTTGACGATCGTGCCGCCACCCCGCTCGGCCATCCGGCGTGCGACCGCACGACTGCAGTACCAGACGCCGTCGACGTTGACGGAGAACACCTCATGCCACGCGGTATCGGGCGTCTCGAAGGCCCGGCCGGCGACACCGATGCCGGCGTTGTTGAGCAGCACATCGATCTCACCGAACTCGGTGCTCACCTGCTCGACCGCACGTTCGACGTCCTCGACATCGGACACCTCGAGCTGGACGCCGTACGCGCGAATGCCGAGCGCACTCAGCTCCGCGGCGGCGGCCTCGGCCGAAGCAAGCGTTCGGGCCGTCACCGCGACCGCCGCACCCGCATCGCCAAGCGCTTCAGCCATCGCGCGCCCAAGCCCCCGGCTCCCACCGGTAACAAGGGCGACCTTGCCCTCGAGCGAAAACTTCTGCAGTGCGTTCATTGTGTCCTTTCCGTGGGATGTCACCCGACACCGAGGATCTTGATCAAGTGTGCATGCACCGGGACCAAACTCGGTGGAGCGCTCAGTCGGACTGATCAGATCCTCGGCGACGGTCGATCGCCGGTCCTACCGTCATCCCGAAACTCGCTGGTTCCCTTCCTGAACTGCGAATCGAGGATGAATGCCCGAGCCACTGGCTGAGATCCGGCTGCGCGACTTCGCTCCGGTCTCGATGCTGACCACCGCCACCACCACCGTGACCGATCCGGCCGCGCCGATCGTCGACGTACACAACCATCTCGGGCGCCGCACCACCGGCGTCTGGCGGGCGCCCGACCCGGCCGCCCTGATCGAGACGATGGACGCGGCGGGCGTGGCGACCATCGTCAATCTCGACGGTGAGTGGACCGATGAGCTCGAGGCGAACCTCGATCGCTACGACCGCCGCTATCCAGGACGGTTCGTGACCTTCGCGCGCGTCGACTGGTCCGATACCTCGACGCCGGGCTGGGGCGACCGGATGGCGGCCTCGCTGACGGATTCGGTACGCCGTGGCGCGGCAGGTGTCAAGCTCTGGAAGGACATCGGGCTCCGGATCCGCGATGAGAACTCGGAGCTGGTCTTCCTCGATGACGATCGGCTCGAACCGTTGTGGGTCGCGTTGGCCGAATCGGGTGTGCCGGCCCTGATCCATACCGCGGATCCGGCGGCGTTCTTCCAGCCGCTCGACCATCGCAACGAAAGACTCGAGGAGCTGCTGCGGCATCCCGACTGGCACTTCCATGGACCTGAGTTCCCGCCACTCGAGCGGCTGTTGGACGCGTTCGAGGCGGTTGTTGCCGCGCACCCGCAGGTGCGCTTCATCGGCGCCCACGTCGGCTGCCTGGCGGAGAACCTCGACTGGGTGGAGGGGATGCTCGATCGCTACCCGAACTATCGCATCGACATCGCCGCGCGGATCGCGGAGCTCGGCCGCCAGCCGAGGCGAACCCGCGCACTGATCGAGCGCCATCCCGATCGGGTGTTGCTCGGTACCGACTGCGCGCCACCGGAGATCGACGACTACCGGATGTACCTGCGCTTCCTGGCCAGTACCGACGAGGCCTTCGCCTACTCGTCGGAAGAACCACCGCCGACCGGACGCTGGACGATCTCGGGTCTCGGGCTGCCGGACGCGCTGGCAGCACAGGTTGAAGGAGACAACGCCCGCGCGTTCATCCCGGCTCTCGCGGCCACCCCGCCGAGGAACAGCGATGCCGGACTTTGACCTGATCATCATCGGCGGCGGGATCGTCGGAGCGAGCGCCGCGCTGGCCGGTGTGCGGAAGGGGGCCCGGGTCGCGCTCGTCGACGCGGGCCTGGCCGGTCGCGCGACCGATGCCGGGGCGGGGATCGTGTCGCCGGTCGCACTCGATCGTGGCGAGCAGCGCCCGGACTGGACGTCGCTGATCACCGAGTGCGTCGGCTACTACCACAGCCTCCTGGCCGAGCTGGATGCCGTCGATCCGGCCGGGGCCGGCTCGGCGACGTTCGAGCAGGTCGGCGAGCTGGTGGTGGCCGGCGACGATCCGCACGAGCAAGCGGCGCTCGACGCGGTGGCCGAGCGGCTGTCGAACCCGGAGGGGCGTCGGGCGCACGGGATCGTCAAACCCGTCGAGACCGTCGATGGCACCGATCTTCACGACTATTGGCCGGAACTGCGCGGCGACCTGCGCGGCCTGTTCATCGCCGAGGTCGGCCGGGTCGTGGGTTCCCGGCTGCACGACCGCTTGATGACAGCGGCGCGCCGGCGCGCTCAGGCCCGGCGCGACGACGCCGGACTCGAGGTGATCCCCGGCGCCGGGATCCTGGACCTGCAGCACTCAGCCCCGCGGGTCCGCGTCGGGCACCGGGTGCTCGACGGCCGGTCCGTGCTCCTGGCCACTGGCGCCTGGGCGGGAGCTGACCTCGCCGGATTCGGCGTCGAGGTGGACATCCGGCCGATCCGCGGGCAGCTCGTGCACCTGCGACTCGACGGCCAGCAAACGGGCCTGCGACCCGTGGTCAACACGCCCGGTGCCGGCTACCTGCTCGGCTTCGACGACCGCATCGTCGCCGGCGCGACGCACGAGGACGTCGGTTTCGACTCCCGGGTCACGGCCGGTGGGCAGCAGGCCGTCCTGAACGCCGCATTGAACCTGGCGCCGGGGCTGTCCGCCGCGACCGTCCTGGAGACCAGGGTCGGCTTGCGCCCCGCGACCAGCGACGGCCTGCCCCTGGTGGGCCCGGTGGCACCAGCGATCCACGTCGCCACCGGCCTGGGGGCGTGGGGGCTGACGCTCGGGCCCCTGCTCGGCGAGCTGGCCGCACGGCACGCACTCGGCGACCACTTACCAGCACGCCTCGACTTTCTCAGCCCAGGCCGCTCTTTCCCGAAGGAGTCCGCATGAACACGGTACGACGAATCCGCCGACGGTTACTGAACCTGTTGCTCGTGGCACCTTTGATCGCCGCGGCCGCCTGCTCGGGATCCTCCGACTCAGGCGACAACAACAAGCAGGTCACCCTCACGTATGCCATCTGGGACCAGGCGCAGGGCGCCGCCATGAAGCAGATCATCAGCGAGTTCCACACCCAGCACCCGAACATCGACGTCCAGGTTCAGGTGACGCCATGGGAGAGCTACTGGACGAAACTGCAGACCAGCGTCACCGCGGGCACCGGCCCCGACGTCTTCTGGATGACGATGGTGTACGCGAAGTACTACGCCACCGGCGGCGGCATCGCTCCGCTCGATGATCAGATCAAGAGCTCGAAGCTGGACATGAGCGCGTACGTGCCCGCGGTCACCAAGGCCTACACGGTCGACGGCAAGGTGTACGGCGTACCGAAGGACGTCAACGGGTTCGGACTCTGTTACAACAAGGCGCTCTTCGACGCCGCCGGGGTCAAGTACCCGGACGAGTCCTGGACATGGAGCAACGTGATCGCCGCGGCCCAGAAGCTGACCGATCCGAAGAAGGGCGTCTACGGGTTCGTCGCACCGGAGGCCGACGAGCTGAGCTGGTACCTGACCGTGCCGCAGGTCGGCGGGAAGGTCATCTCGGACGACGGCACGAGCTCCGGCTACGACCAGCCGGCGACGGTCAAGGGCATCGAGTTCTGGACCGACATGATCACCAAGTACCACGTCTCGCCGACGTTGCAGCAGACCACCGACACCGACCCGCTCGCGATGCTCACGTCGGGCAAGGTGGCGATGCGGTACTGCGGATCCTGGGAACCGGAGGAGATCGCCGCCGTCCCGTACGGCAAGGCCAACATCGACGTCGCGCCGTTGCCCGCCGGCCCCGACGGGAACCGGAACTACTACAGCAACGGGCTGGCCAACAGCATGTCGGCCAAGACCGAGCATCGCGACCAGGCCTGGGAGTTCCTGCAGTTCCTCGGCTCCGAGCGGGCCGCCGAGATCCAGGCCAAGACCGGCACCGTGATCCCGGCGTACGAGGGGCACGCAGCCGCGTACGCCAAGGCGATGCCGGAGTTCGACCTGCAGGTCTTCGTCGATCATCTGAAGTACGCGCAGCCCTTCCCCGCGTCCACCGACACCGCTGCCTGGCGAGACGACGCGACGAAGCAGTTCGCCGACGCCTGGACAGGCAAGTCCTCGGTCGACGAGGTCTCCCGCAGCGTTGCGGAGAAGATGAACACTGCGCTGTCGAAGGAGAAGAAGTGAGTCCGGGTACTGCGACGGCGGCGGCCGAATCGCTGACCGACAGTGCGACCGGCCCGCGCGCCGGAACGACCCGCAACGGGCGGCGACCGCGACCACCGACCCGGGACAGCGGGTGGTGGGCGCTCATGCTGTTGCTGCCGGCCGCCGCCGGGCTCGTCGTCTTCGAGATCTGGCCGACCTTCCAGACGATCTACTACTCCTTCACGAGCTGGGGCGCGTTCGGCGGGCACACCTGGTCAGGGCTGGAGAACTACCGGACCCTGATCGCCGACTCCGACATCTTTCATGCGATCGTCAACACGGCGATCATCAGCATGATCTCGTTGCTCGCAGTGCCGCTGTCGGCGATCGTGGCGGCTCTGCTCAGCCTGCCGGGGATGCGCGGAGTCACCATCTACCGCACGCTGTACTTCCTGCCCGTGGTCACGCTGCCGGCAGCGGTCGCCCTGACCTGGAAGTACCTCTTCAACGGCGACTACGGACTGATCAACTGGCTGCTGTCCAAAGTCGGCGTCGACGGTCCGCACTGGCTCGCCAATCCCGCCACAGCGATCTTCGCCATCAGCATCGTCGGAGTCTGGGGCTCGATCGGCTACAACATGGTGATCTTCCTGTCCGGCATCCGCGGCATCCCGACCGACTACTACGAGGCCGCCGAGCTGGACGGCGCGAGCCGGATGGCGCAGTTCTTCCACATCACGATTCCGCTGCTGACGCCGTCGATCTTCTTCGTCACGGTGATCACGGTGATCAACTCGCTGCAGGCCTTCGACCTGATCTATCTGATGGTCGGTCAGCAGAGTCCGGCGATCCAGCGGACCGAGACCCTGGTCTATCTCTTCTACCAACGGGGGTTCGCCGAGCACGACGGCGGCTACGCGGCGGCGATCGGCGTACTGCTGCTCCTCGCGACCCTGATCCTGACCGCGGCTCAGTTCCGGCTGCAGAGGAGGTGGGTGCACTATGGCTGAGTCGGTCCAATCTGCCGTGCGGCAACGGCGACGCTTTCGGCTGCGGCATCCGATCGCACATCTGGTGCTCTGTATCGGTGCGGTCTTCATGGTCGGGCCGTTCCTGTGGCAGCTTTCGACCTCGCTGCAGACCTTCGGCGAGTCGGTGAGCGTGCCGCCGACCTTCCTGCCGCACTCACCGCAGTGGTCGAACGTGACGACCGTCTTCAGCGCCCTGCCGTTCGGCCATCAACTGCTCAACACCACTCTGATGACGATCGCGCGGACCGTCGGTCAGGTGCTGTTCAGTGCGCTGGCCGGCTTCGCCTTCGCCCGGATGCAGTTCCGCGGTCGCGGCGTACTGTTCGCGATCTTTCTCTCGGTGACGATGGTTCCCTATCAGGTGTTCCTGCTGCCGCAGTTCCAGATCATGCAGAAGCTGGGGCTGCTGAACACTCTGGTGGCACTGTTCCTGCCCGGCATGTTCAGTGCCTTCGGCACCTTCCTGATGCGTCAGTTCTTCCGGCAGCTCCCTATCGAGATCGAAGAGGCCGCCCGGATCGACGGTGCGAACATCCTGCAGATCTTCTGGCGGATCATGTTGCCGATGGCGGCACCCGGCATGATCGCGCTCGGCGTACTGGTGATCATCTGGTCCTGGAACGACCTGCTCTGGCCGCTGGTGGTGAACTCGGATCCCCGGCAGATGCCGGTCTCCGCGGGACTGGCCAGCCTGCAGGGTCAGTACACGACGAACTTCCCGGTGCTGATGGCGGGATCGCTGCTGGCGAGCCTGCCGGTGATCATCGTGTTCATCGTCTTCCAGCGTCACCTGATGAGCGGTATCGCGTTCTCCGGCGTGAAGGGTTGACGAGCTCAACCGCGCCTGGGGGAGATCCGGGCGACATGCACCGTGACGCCGAGCTCGGCCAGTTCGGCGAGCTGGTCCGGATCCGCCGACGCATCGGTGACCAGGATGTCGATGGCCGATGCGTCGGCGACCTTGGCCACGGTCGCCTGACCGATCTTGGAGCCGTCGGCAACCACCATCAGCCGGTGCGCGTGGGACACCATGGCGTGATTGGTGCGGGCTTCGGTGTGGTCGTGGGTGGTGACACCGTTGGCCGCACTGATACCGTCGGCGCCGAGGATGGCCAGGTTGACGCTGATCCCGTTGAAGGCGCTCTCGGCCAGGCTGCCGACCAGCTCGAACGAGCTCGCCCGGATCACCCCGCCGGTCATGATCACCTGCAGGTTCGGCCGGGCCGCCACCGCCGCCGCGGTGGTGAGCGCATTCGTCACGATGGTCAGCCGCCGGCGCTGACCGAGTTCCCGGGCAACCTCGGCGGCCGTCGATCCACCGCCGATCGCCACCGCCAGCGGTCTGTCGGCCGGTAGCAGGGCAGCGGCCGTGACGGCGATCGCGTGTTTGGCCAGCGGGGACTTCGTGTCCCGGAGGCGGACCGGGAGCTCCGGCCCCGTGTTGGCTCGGGCGCCGCCGCGAGTACGGGTGACCAGGCCTTGATCCTCCAGGTGGGTCATGTCCCGGCGGAGCGTCGCCGGAGACACCCGGAGCTCGCAGCACAGCACGCCGACCGACATCGCGCCGCGCGCGGTCAGCAGGTCGAGGATCTCGACCAGTCGCTGGGTGCGGCGCGGGGATGGAGCTGACGGCTGCCAGGAGCGCACCGTCGGGAGGGCTGTCGTGCTCATGACGATCACCTCGTTCCGACCTGCGCGGCGAGTGGATCGCCTCAGTCTAGGCACCGCGGTCGTGCCGTCGAGGTTCCGCGCAACCAACCTGAGCGTTAGGGATCGGACGGCGTTGTCGTTGGGCGACTCGACTCGCGGATGACCAGCTCGTGGGGGACGGTGTACACGCGGCCCGGGTCCCGGTTGCTCGCGCTGACGGCTACGGCTTGAGTAGCGGGAGTGCTGGGAAGGAGTGGTCCTGCCACAGGAGTCGGGAGGCTTCCTCTGGGTAGGCGGTGACGGTCGATGGCGTGTCGAAGAGTTGGGTGCGGCGGTGGTCGGCGTCGTACGGCGGCCAGCCCGGGTCGCCGTGAGTGGCGAACGCCGTCCACGCCGTGCGCATCTGCGCGGACAGCTCTTCGGCCGCCGGGGACGGCGGGTCGCCGATCAGCACGGCGGGCTGTCCGCTGGTCAGGTTGCCGAAGACGAGCGGCACGTCCAGGCCGTGGCAGGCGCCCAGGCCGCCGCCCAACCCGGGGGCGGGCCAGGTCAGTTCGTAGAGGTAGGCCTGGCCGCCGCCGGCGATCTGGGCGTCGGCCAGGTGGAGGCTTGGCATCCGGAACAGCCAGTCTGCGTTGACGAGTTCGTACAGGTCTTCATCGGCCAGGACTGGGAATACCTCGCGGTACCGGCGTACGCCGTCCGGATCGGGGGCGAGCATGTGCAGTGCTGTCTCGGTCTGCTCGTGCGTGACCTGGCCGAGTACGCCGTCGATCAGGCTGAACAACCGGTGCTCGTCACGGGTGTGGCCGACGACGAGTACGACGTCCCGGGCGGCGCCGTCGGCCAGCGCCTGCCAAGGGGTTGCCGGCAGGACGTCACCGTCGACAACCGGGGCGTACGGGATCGGCCGGTGGGTGATCTGCCCCCAGCGCTCCCGCCATTGGATGATCTTGGCGGAGACCGCGTCGCCCGCGGCGGGTAGCCGGGCCGGGGCCACCGTTGACAGGCCGGACACGGTGGGAGGTACTCCCAGTTCGGCGGCGCAGGCGGCGGCGATGTCGGCGGCCAGTTCGGCGGAGAAGTACGTCCCCGGCACGCTCTGTGCGATCGCTCGGCGGAAGAGCCCGGCGGCGCGCGGCATGGCGAGCAGCGCGGCGACCGATCCGCCGCCGGCCGACTCCCCGAAGATCGTGACCCGGTCGGGCTCGCCGCCGAACATGCGGATGTTGTCCTGCACCCAGTGCAAGGCCGCGACCTGGTCGAGCAGTCCCCGGTTGGCGGGGGCTCCGTCGAGCTGCCCGAAGCCCTCGATACCTAGGCGGTAGTTGAGGGTCAGGACCACGGCTCCGTTCCTGGCCAGGTGTCCGCCGTCGTATTCCGGGAGGCTGGAGTTGCCGATGGCGTAACCGCCACCGGGGATCCACACCATCACCGGGAGCCCGGCCGCCGGATCGGGGTCCGGTGTCCAGACGTTGAGCGTCAACCAGTCGTCGCCGGGGGTGTCTTCGGACACGCCGAGCAGACCGGACTGCGGGGGTGGCGGGCCGTACGCGAGCGCCGGGCGTACGCCGTCCCAGCCGCGCACCGGCTCCGGTGCGGCGAAACGGAGGGCGCCGACCGGCGCCTCGGCGTACGGGATGCCGCGGAAGACTGCCAAGCCTGCCTCGCGGCTACCGCGGAGGACGCCGGGGGCCGTACGGACTTCCGGCTCGGAGTGCTTGCTGGATGCGGTGTCGGCCACGTCGCGGTTCCTCTCCCTACCCGGCCGAGCATCGCAACGCACGCGATCTGCAGGCAAGCCATTTAGCGTTGCAGTCAGTTGAGTGGGGCTGGGGATTCGGCGTGCGGGATGAGGAGGTGTGGGGTGCCTGTGCCGTTGGCTGGAACTGTCCAGACGTCGGAGTCGGTGGGGTTCGAGGGGATGGCGTAGGCGATGGTGTTTGGGTCCAGCCAGGCGGGCTGGTCGTCTACGCTGCGGGTTTCGGCTAGCGGGGTGCGCGTGCCGGACGCCAGGTCGAGGACGGACAGGTGCCAGCCCTTGGTGGGGTCCCCGTTGATCGCGGATTTGAAGGCGATGCGTTTGCCGTCGGGGGACAGCGATGGGCATTCCACGTTCTGCGCGATCGTGCGGACGGTCTTGGCGGCGATGTCGCCTTGCACGAGGTAGCGGTGTCCGGCGGTGGACATCGTGGCGTAGAAGTGGTTGTCGTCGGCGGCGAAGGTGATGCCCCAGAAGTTGAGGTCGGCGGCGGTGTAGGGATGGCCGTCCAGCGTGACCGACAGGAACTCGAGCGAGTCGAGCGTCTCCTCGTTCTCGAGGTCGATCAGTCCGGCGCGGGTGGAGAACCGTCCGTGGTTGTAGGAGTCGCCGGCGACGAAGACTGTCCATGCCACCATGCGGCCGTCCGCGGAGACGCGCGTACGGTTGGGGACGCCGACGAGCGGAATCGCCTTCTCCACGGTGAGATTCTGGTCGAGGATTGCGACTTGGAAGGTGCTGAGCGCGCCGTCCTGGCGCAGACACGCGCCGGTGCCTCCGGCGGCGTACACCCGCAGACAGGTCAGCGCGGACACCGAGCGTGGCCCGTCCGGCCGGTCGTTGGCCACCATCGCCAGGTGACCCTTGCTGTCCGCCGCAGTACTGCGGAACAGGATCCGCGGCCCGGTCGCGAGGCTCAGCCCCCTGGCCGCGGCGGCCGTCGGCGTGTGTTCTCGCGTCACCGTGAACGCGCCGTACCCGACCGCGACCGCGCTCAGCAACAGCGCCCCGAGGACGGCGACCAGCACGCGGCGCGTCATGCCGGCTGCTCCGCGGAAGTGGCTGGTATACCACGGAGAAGCAGACCCACTACGAGCACTGCCACCGCGACCAAAGCCGCGGCGATCCGGGTCGCGCTCGCCGGTCCCCACACGGTCCAGGCCAGTCCGAACAGCACCGAGGAAACCAGGTACGCCAACGCTTGACCCGTTTGAATCAACGCGATTCCCGTCGTACGTAAGGCTGTGGGGAGCACCGGTCCGGCCAGGGCGATCAGCACACCGTCGGTGGATGCGTAGAAGACGCCGTACAGCGCGAGCACCACCACGAGCAGCGGCCAGCCGCCGAACGGTTCGAACAGCAGGAGGTATACCAAAAGGAGTGCGGTGTAGCCGCCGAGTACGACCTTCAGCCGGCCGATCTTGTCGGCCAGCACACCCAGCGGCGTGGCCAGCAGCAGGTAGGACAGATTGGTGCCAACGGCAAGCAATGGGAACCAGCCGATGCTCAGCTCCTCCCGCCGCTGCAGCAGCAGGTAGACGAAGCCATCGCCGATGGTCACCATCCCAGCCAGGCCGGCGGCCAGCACCAGTCGCCGTACAGGCGCCATCCGCAGCAAGCCACGAAGAGCGGACGGCGCCACCGTGCCCTTGGCGGGCTGTTCGTCGCGGTGGTCTCGCACGAACAGGACGAGCACCAGAACTCCGAAGGCGGCGATGCAGAAGCTGGCGACGAAGACCGCGTCGTACGCCTGCCCGGTCGCAGCCAGGATGCCGAGGGCGACCAGCGGCCCGGTGAAGGCCCC
Organism: Kribbella sp. NPDC026596; assembly: GCF_040638415.1. Classification (NCBI taxonomy): domain Bacteria; kingdom Bacillati; phylum Actinomycetota; class Actinomycetes; order Propionibacteriales; family Kribbellaceae; genus Kribbella; species Kribbella sp. NPDC026596. The sequence continues at coordinate 267,555 of NZ_JBEZYF010000001.1, forward strand.
TATGGTGTCCATCATCCGGTGGACGCCGAACGCGCGGCCGTACAGCTGCGGTGGAGTGGACAAGGTGATCAGTGCGTCGCGGGGCGCCGTACGCAGACCCTTGCCGGTACGGTCGATCGCGATCACCGCGCCGAGCGCGCCGACAGCGTTGCCTGCGGCAAGCAATCCCAGTTTGGCCACCGCCGACAGCCCGTAGCCGAGCCCGGCGATGAACTTGCGGCGGCTGGCCCGGTCGGCGATGTACCCACCGACCAGCCGTAGCAGAGCGGTCGCGCCGGTGTACGTGCCGTCGATCACGCCGTACAGGGCTGGGCTCAGGTGCAGGCCGAGCACGAGGTATACCGGCAGCACCGCGGTGACCATCTCTGACGAGATGTCAGTGATCAGGCTGACCGTGCCGAGGGCGAAGACGTTGCCGCTCACCAGCAGCATCGCGCGCCCGCGGAGCGGTTTGCCCGCGTGCGGCTGGTCGATCGTAGACAGGTACATGGGGCCACCTCCGGGCGTGAGTCCGCTCGCGGACGTACGGCGTACGCCCGCGAGCGGGACGGGGTCAGTTCCAGACGTTGGTGATCTCTGAAGCCGAGTTGAGGTGGGAGAGCCCGTACGCGCTCTCGATGGTGCTCAGCACGTTGTAGTGGTTGATCTGGTTGGAGAACGAGCCGACCTGGGTGTGGGCGCCGACGAACGCGGTGAAGATGTGGTTCGACGAACCGCCGTTGTCCTCGTCGAACGTGACGATCAGCAGGCTGTTGTGCGTCTTGGCCCACTGCGCGTACGCGTTCAGGTTGTTCTTCAGCCAGGTGTCACCCGTGCCGACCGAGCAGTCGTGCATGTCGTTGCACATGTTCGGGGTGACGAACGAGACGGTCGGGAGGCTGGCGTAGTTCGCCGAGCTCGGGAAGTCGCTGAACTGGAGGTTGCTGGCCGCGGGCACGCTGGAGAAGTTGACCCAGCCGTTGTGCTTGCGCTTGTACTGGCCGCTCGAGCAGCCGGTGTAGCCGTCGGAGGGCATGCTCTCGGAGTAGCCCTTGAAGGTCTTGCCCGCGGTGATCAACTGCTTGCCGAGGTTGTTGCCGCTGTAGGTGTGCGGGCAGCTGTCGTCGGTGACGCCTTGGGTCGCCCCGGAGAAGATCGCCAGGTAGTTGGGTTCGCTCGGGTGGGTGACGCCGTACGCCTGGGTGAACTTCGCACCCTGGGCGGCCAAGGTGTTGAAGGTGGGGGCACTCGAACTGCCGTTGATCTGCGAGTACGCGTGGTTCTCGAACATCACCAGCACGATGTGATCGAACACCGGCACGCTCGCCGCCGCCTGCGCGGTCGTCGAGGTGGCGGTACTGATAGCCGTCGCCGAACCGATGAGAGCCGCCGCCACCACGACCGCGGCCGCAATGCGCTTACGTATCACGAATCCTCCTCACAGGATGGGCCGACCCCGACCACCGCCAGGGCCGCCGCACATCCTCTGCCCCCGCCCACCCCCCAGACCCGAACCCCGCAAGCCCCCCAGATGTGCATAAGATGAACACCAAAATCACCCAAACAACCCATCCCGCCACACACCGTGACACCCGCCGAGGACGGCGAGCCGGTTGCACGGGAGGTTCGATCTTCAGCCTTCGGCTGAGCCTTCTGACTGCTGCTGGGCCCAGGCGACCGTCGCTGGGTGTCCGAAGAAGCCGGGTAGTCCGCCGGAGTGAAGAAAGATGGTCCGATGGCCCGGGCTCAGCGTCCCCGTGCCTGCCGCCGCGATCAGTCCGGCCATCGCACGCCCGGTGTAGATCGGGTCGAGAATGATGCCGGCGGTGCGGGCGGTCAAGGCGAGCGCGGACTTCACCGGTTCCGTCAGCGTGCTGTAGCCCGCTCCGACCTGGTTTCTGTCCAGCCGCAAGGAGTCAGGGCTGACGGGCTCGTCGGAGAGACCGGAGACGAGGGTCGCGATGGTCGTTGCCGGATCCGCGATGGCACCGCAGTCGACACCGAGCACGCGAGAAGGCCCGAGGGTCGCGACCAGGCCTGCCATCGTGCCGCCCGAACCAACTGCGCAGACGACGGTCCCCAGATCCGGCGCCTGCTCCAGCAGCTCCTTCGCGCACTCGACATAGCCTCGGGCGCCGGTCACGCTCGAGCCACCGAACGGGATGACGACCGGAACAGCGCCCCGGCGTCGCAGGTCGGCGGCGACCTCTTCAGCGGCAATGGCCAGCTCTTGGTCCCCGGCGGCCCCTGCCCAGACGATCGTCGCACCGAACAGACCATCCAGCGCGAGGTTGCCTGAGGTCGAGGATCCAGGCGTGCCTGCCAGCACCAGCACGACGTCGAGACCGAGCCGTGCCCCTGCGGCGGCGGTCAGCCGGGCGTGATTGCTCTGAGCGGCGCCGGTGGTGATCAACGTGGTGGCGCCCTCGGACTGCGCGGCACCGCAGGTCCACTCGAGCTTGCGCAGTTTGTTGCCGCCACCCCCGATGCCCATCAGGTCATCACGCTTGATCCACAGATCCTCCGGCTGGAGACCAAGCGCCTCCGCCAGCCGCGGAACCGGCTCCAGCGGCGTGGGCCAGGTTCCCAGCGGCACACGCGGACTCGAGCGCACATCATCTGTCACTGATACTCCCTCACCGCGCCGGCAATGGCCGGTTTCATGATGCCCCGCCCGAACATCGATCCCGTTCCCCGTCCAGCAACAATCCATCAACGTCACGCCGTCACGGATGATGGGCGCGGCATTGTTCGGTTACACCAAGCTGTACGGGCAAGTGCCTGGTGGGCAAGCGGAGTACCTGCGCGTCCAAGCAACGAAGACGGGGGTTACTGGTCTTCGGCGAAGATGGTCTTGGCGACCTGTATGGCGGACATTGCCTTCGGCCAGCCGGCGTAGAACGCGAGGTGGATGATCGCCTCTTTGAGTTCGGTTTCGGTGAGGCCGTTCTGTCGCGCGAGGCGTAGGTGGTTGGGGAGTTGTTCGAAGCTGCTCGAGGTGATCAGGCTCGCGACGGTGATGAGGCTGCGGTCACGCGCGGGTAGTTCGGTGCGCTTCCAGACATCGCCGAACAGGACGTCGTCGGTGAGCTGGACGAGTTTGGGGGCGAAGTCGCCGATGGCTCGTTGGGCTGGGGTTGGTTCGGGCATGGTGGTTCCTCGGTCAGGCGTCGAAGTCGGTGCTGCGGCTCAGGGTTTCCCATGCGTCGACCTCGGCGCGGAGGGCGTCGAGGGCGGCGCGGAATCCGTCGGAGGTGTCGTTGCCGAGCAGCAGCATGTACGGCGGGGAGTCGGATTCGACGGCCTGGATCAGTGCGGTGGCGGCCTTGGCCGGGTCGCCCGGCTGCTTCCCGTGCCCGGTGTCGTGCTCCTTGCGGCGCTTGCCCGCGGTGTCGGCGTAGTCGGCGATCGGTACGGCGGACTGCGTCAGCGACCGGCCCGCGAAGTCGGTGCGGAACCCGCCCGGCTCGACGACCATGGCCGTGACGCCGAGCGGCGCAACCTCCTTGCGCAGCGACAAGGTGAGCGCCTCGATCGCGGCCTTGACGGCCGAGTAGTAGCCAGAGCCCTCGGGGCAGATGCGTGCACCGATGGAGGAGAGGTTCACGATCGTTCCGGAGCGACGGGCGCGCATGCCGGGCAGGACGGCCTTGATGGTCCGCACACTGCCGAACACGTGGGTGTCGAACAGTTGGTGAACGGCGGAGTCCTCGCCTTCCTCGATGGCCGCTCGGTATCCGTAGCCGGCGTTGTTGACCAGGACGTCGACAGCGCCGAACCGGTCCTCGGCCGCGCGGACCGCCGCGGTGACGTGGTCGTCGTTGGTGACGTCGAGCGGAAGGGCCAACGCGGTGCCGGGGTACTTGTCGGCGATGTCCTGCACCTTCGAGACATCGCGGCCGGTGACGACCGCCTTGTGTCCGTGAGCGAGGACGGCCTCGGCGAGAGCGCGGCCGAGGCCGGTGGAGCAACCGGTGATCAACCAGGTGGTCATGACGTTCCTTCCAGGGTGCAGCTCGGGCGTGGGTGCGAGGGCCGTGACATGGGCAGTTCAGTCGGTTCGCCGGCCGCCGAGACGGGAGACCATGGCGGGGTCGCGGTGGTCGAAGAAGAGGCTGGCGCCGGTGTCGAGGGAGGCGATCTGCTTCATCTGGTCGTCGGTGAGGGCGAAGTCGAAGATGTCCAGGTTCTGGGCCATCCGGTCGGGGCGCACGGATTTGGGGATGACGACGACGTCGCGCTGGATGAGCCAGCGGAGCACGACCTGAGCGACCGATGTGGCGTGTGCCTCGGCGATGGCGCTGAGGACGGGGTCGGTGAACAGGTCGTTGCGGCCTTCGGCGAAAGGCCCCCAGGATTCGATCTGAACGCCGCGTTCGCGCATCAGTTCATGGTCGGCGACGCGCTGGTGGAAGGGATGAGTCTCGATCTGGTTCACCGCGGGCGGGATCTCGTTGTGGTCGATGAGGTCGACGAGCCGGTCGGAGTGGAAGTTCGACACGCCGATGGCCCGGATCCGGCCTTCGGTGTGGAGCTGCTGCATCGCGCGCCACTCGCTGTAGTAGTCGCCGAGTGGTTGGTGGATCAGATACAGGTCGAGGTGGTCGAGGCCGAGGCGCCGTAGTGAGGTGTCGAAGGCGCGTTTGGTGTCGTCCTCGACGCTGCCGGTCGGGGCGTGCTGGATCCACAGCTTGGTGGTGACGAACAGGTCGTCGCGGGGCAGGCCGCTGGCGGCGATCGCGGCGCCGACGGCTTCCTCGTTGCCGTACGACGCGGCGGTGTCGAGGTGGCGGTAGCCGGCCTCGAGCGCGGCTTCGACGGCGGCCTGGGTCTCCTCCAGCGGGATCTGGAAGACGCCGAAACCGATGATGGGCATCGTGACGCCGTTGTTCAACCTGACCGTCTTCATGAGTTGTCCACCTTTCAAGCCTGGGAGGTCATGAGCCCAGCGAACACTCATTCGTGTCACAGGTGGGAGTTTCCGGTGTAACAGGTACCAGCAGACCCTCCCACCGCGAACGCACCGGCTCGTACCGTGAAGGCTGTGAGCATCAAGGACGACGTACGGGAGTTCCTGACCAGCCGGCGCGCGAAAGTGACGCCTGAGCAGGCCGGCCTCCCGACGTTCGGCGACAAGCGCCGCGTCACCGGGCTCCGTCGTGAGGAGGTCGCCCTGCTCGCGGGCGTCAGCGCCGACTACTACACCCGCCTCGAACGCGGCAACCTGTCCGGCGTCTCCGAACAGGTCCTCGAAGCGCTCGCACGAGCACTACGCCTCGACGACGCAGAGCGATCCCACCTGCTCGACCTCGCGCGCGCCTCGACCGGCCCGGTGCGCGGCTCACGTCGTACGGCGGTCTCCAAGGTCCGGCCCGGCGTACAGCTGATCCTGGACTCACTCACCACACCGGCCTATGTCCGCAACGCCCGCACCGACATCCTCGCTGCCAACGACCTCGCCTTTGCTCTGTACGACGGCATCCTCGCCCGCGACCACCTGCCGCTGAACCTGGCCAGATTCCTCTTCCTCGACCAGCGCGCGCCCGCATTTTTCCTCGACTGGGAGACCGTCGCCGACGACTCCGTCGCCGCGCTGCGCGCAGAGGCAGGGCGCAGCCCGCACGACCGGAGCCTCAGCGACCTCGTCGGCGAACTCGCGACCAGAAGCGACGAGTTCCGCACGCGGTGGGCACATCACAACGTCAAGTACCACCGCACCGCGGCCAAACGGCTCCATAACTCGCTTGTCGGCGACATCGACCTCACCGGCGAAGCCATGGAACTGCCCGGCGACGGCCTGGTCATCATCACCTACACCGCACAACCCGACAGCCCCGCCACCCAAGCACTGCGGTTCCTGGCCAGCTGGGCCACCCAACACGCGGACGACCTGGCCAGACACCAAAGCGAGCTCTGAGGGGCATGCTCTCCTGGACCGGTGCCCATGAAGTGAAGCCCGGCCGCGGCTGCGCGCTCCTCGTGAGCGAATGCATAGGCATCGACGCTGTACCAGAAAAATCCATGCTTTCGCGCGAGTAGACGGCTCACCGTGGTCTTGCCCGCCGCCGCCGGACCACCCACCCAGAGGATCACAGGGCGCCGAGCAATTCGTCTGAGATCGCTTGTGCCTCGCTGAGCAGCAGCGGGACCGCCGCCTTGCCGAGTTCCTGCGTCATCCGGAATGCCGGCCCGGAGACCGAGATCGCCATCGAGACCGGGACATCGGGGATCCGGACGGCGTAGCAGACGACACCGATCTCCTGTTCGCCGTTGTCCCTCGCGTAGCCCGTGCGGCGGATGCGGTTCAGTTCGGTGCGGAGCTTGGCCGGGTCGGTGATGCTGTGCTTGGTCGCGGCCGGCATGCCGGTCCTGCTGATGATGCGGGCTACCTGGTCGTCGGGCAGTCCGGCGAGGATCGCCTTGCCGACCCCCGTCGAATGGGTGTGCGCGCGGTGCCCGACCTCGGTGAACATCCGCATCGCGTGCGGGGAGGGGGACTGGGCGGTGTAGACGACCATGTCGCCTTCCAGCACAGCCAGGTTCGCCGATTCGCCGATCTCGCGGGCGAGCGTGTCCAGGTGCGGCTTCACGATCGGGCCGAACTGCGCGTCGACCCGGTCCGCCAGCATCGCCAGCCTGAGCCCGAGCCCGTAATGGCGGTTCGGCAGCTGGCGTACGTACCCGAGTGAGACCAGCGTCTTCAGGAACCGGTGCGTCGTCGGGGCCGGCACCTCGATCGCGGCCGAGAGGTCGGTCAGCGACGAATCGCCGCTGTCGGCGAGTAGCTCGAGAAGGTGGAACGCCCGTTCGACTGACTGGACACTCCCCGACGTTCTGTTCTCCACCGTCCTGCTCTCTGTCGTTGCCACCACGGACCCCAAGCATAAGTGGTCCTCCCAAGGCGAATTGGCCCTGGACCGCGGCCGGGGTGACTGCTAGAGCTTCCGGATACTGGAATCGATCTTCCGCATAGTGTTGACACCCCTGGTTCGGTAGGCGAACACTTGGGACACACCCAAGATCAACAGCCCGCAGCTATCGGTCGCCGTGGTTGTACATCGGTGTAGAGAGCTGTCGTTGCGCAGACTTCTGGGGGGCCTGTGCCGGGCGCACCGCCTGTCAAGGGAGACCATCACCATGACCTCCGGCTCGTTGCTCACCCGCCGCCGATTGCTCCAAGGGGGCCTTGGCCTGGCTGCCGCCGGCGTCGCCGGCACCTCGCTGGCCGCGTGCGGCTCGTCGTCATCCGGGACGCCGTCGGACTGGACCGAGGTGACCTTCAGTTCCGTCGGCGATCCCACGACCCAGAAGATGTTCAAGGACATGATCGCGGCTGCTCAGCAGGAGAGCCTCGACGAGCACAAGATCAAGATCGTCTGGAAGCCCGCCCCCGGAGACGACTGGGCGAGCGTCATGCTGCAGTTCGCCTCCGGTACGGCGGCCGATCTACAGCGCATCGACGACGACCGGGTGTACGACCTGGCGACGAACGGCAAGATCCTGCAGCTGGACAAGATGATGCAGGACGCCGGCACCGGGTTCGACCTGACCAGGTACAGCCCGACGTTCACGACCAAGGTCGCTGTCGAGGGGTACCAGTTCTCCATCACGCCCGGCATGAGCGCCAACGCGCTGTATTACAACAAGAAGTTGTTCGCCGATGCCGGACTCACGGCACCCACGTCGTGGGCCGAGCCGTGGAGCTGGGACGAGTTCGACGCGGCGGTCAAGCAGTTGACGAAGAAGAACGGCAGCCGGACCGATACCTACGGTCTGCAGTACGCCGTCAACACGGTCCAGGCCACGGCGTACGGTGCTGGTGACACCGCGCTCTACAACAACCAGACCGAATGCGGTTACGGCAAGCCGGAGACCGCGGACGCGATCGACAAGCAGGTCTCCTACATCCGCGACGGGTACGCCCCCACCGTCGACGTGGAGTACCTGCCGTTGTTCAACGCGGGAAAGCTCGCGATGACGTGGCAGGCCATGGACATCAGCGCGCAGATCAGCAAGAGCGTCGACTGGGACGTGATGCCCTGGCCCAAGACACCGCTCTACGCGATGACCAAGAACTACGCCCGTACCTGGGTCATCCCGAAGACCGCGAAGGATCCGCAGGCCGCCTTCCTGGCGATGAAGTCGCTGTGCGGCAAGGCGGCCTCGGAGGTCATGGCCAAGGCGCAGTTCGCCGTACCGGCACTGACCGAGGTCGCCAAGAGCGCCGCGTTCACCGACCATGAGCGACCGAAGACCGCGAACGTCTGGGCCGAAGCGCTGGGCACCGCCGCGGGCCACCCGGTCGACGTGCCGTTCCCGCGGGGGCCGATCGGGACGGCGCTCGCCGACTCCTTCGTCGAAGGCACCAATGCCAACAATCTGATGAGCGGCAAGCTCGCGACGGCCGACTACATCAGTCGTGGACGGGCCGCGGTCAACGCCGAGATCAAGAAACGCGGCTGGAACGGGAACAAGGGCAAGGAGTTGCTCGAGAAGGGAGGAGCGCTCACCGATCCCGACCTGAAGGTCGCGGCGAAGTGACGGCCGCACAGACCATCCAGGCTCCGGACAGCGGGGCGGCCCACCGGCAGGTACGGCGCCGCGGAGCGAGGCGCCGCAACCTCCGCGGCTGGATGTTCATCGGTCCGGTCGTCCTCGGGACACTGCTCTTCAACGTCATCCCGGTCCTGCCGACGCTGGTGACGAGCTTCACGGACTGGGACGGCCTGGCCGCGCCGAAGTTCACGGGCGTGGCCAACTACAAGGAGATGTTCTCGGGGCAGGATCCGCTGTTCGGCAAGAGCCTGATCAACACGGCCATCTACACGGTCGGGTACGTCCCGGTCGGGATCATCATCGGGATCGCCCTGGCCCTGCTGGTCAACAACCGGCTTCGGGGCATGGCCGTCATCCGGGCGCTGATCTTCCTGCCGTACGTGACGTCCCTGGTCGCCGTCGGCGTCGTCAGCCGGTGGGTGTTCAGCGATCAGTACGGCGTCATCAACGCGGTACTGGCGTCGTTCGGCATCACCGGACCGCACTGGCTGGGTGAACCCGGATCGGCCATGGCCGCGGTGATCGCGACAGCGATCTGGGCGAACATGGGCTTCAACATGATCATCGTCCTGGCCGGCCTGCAAGGGGTCCCGGAGACGCTGATCGAGGCGGCCACCCTCGACGGGGCCGGCCGGCTCTCACGCTTCGTCCACGTGACGCTCCCGTTCCTCACACCGACGATCTTCCTGTTGCTGATCCTGCAGACGATCGGCTCGTTCCAGGTCTTCGCGCTCATCCTGGTGATGACGGGCGGCGGACCGGGCGACGGCACGTACGTCTACATCTACCACCTCTGGTACGAGGCGTTCACGCTGCGACGGATGGGCTACGCCTCGGCCCTGGCGATCGTGCTCTTCGCTGTGCTTCTCGCGGTCACCTGGATCCAGAACCGGCTTTCGAAGAGGTGGGTGTTCTACCAATGACCCTCGAAGACACTCGTGCTCCTCAAAAACTCGCACCGCCGGAGCCGCAGGACGATCCCGGCGTCGTACGGCGACGCCGGCCGCGCCGGATCGTGGCACCGACGGCGACGTACGTCGTCTGCGTGGTCGTGGCGTTGGTTGCCATCGGCCCGTTCCTGTGGATGCTGTCGAGCTCGTTCAAGGAGCCGGGCGACGTGATCAGCCTGACACCGCGCCTGTTCCCACACCCGTTCACCGGCGAGAACTACGCCTACCTGATCAACAACGGCGTACTACCCTTCATCCGGTTCCTCGGGAACAGTGCCTACATCACGGTGCTGGTGATCATCGGCCGGTTGCTGGTCTGTGCACTGGGCGCCTACGGCTTCGCGAGACTGCAGTTCCGCGGCCGGGACGCCGCGTTCGGGCTGTTGCTCGCGTCGCTGATGATCCCGGACATGCTGATGGTGCTGCCGCTGTACTCGGCGTACGTCAAGGCCGGTCTGATCGACACCCACTTCCCGTTGATCATCCCGCCGATCGTCGCCAACACGTTCGGCACCTTCCTGCTCCGGCAGTTCTTCCTGACCATCCCCAAGGAGTACGACGAAGCCGCCCTCGTCGACGGTGCGAGCCATTTCCGGATCTTCGTGAGCATCATCCTGCCGCTGTCGAAGCCGGCCCTGGCCACCCTGGCGGTGCTGACCTTCGTCAACGTGTGGAACGACTTCTTCGGCCCGTTGGTCTACCTCAGTGATGTCAACAAGTTCACCGTCCCGGTCGGGCTGGCGTTCTTCCAGACGCAGGACAGTACCCAGTACGGCCCGCTGATGGCCGGAGCGACGCTGGCCATCATCCCGACCGTCCTGGTCTTCGTCTTCGCGCAGAAGTACTTCACCCGCGGAATCTCGATGACCGGAATCAAATGATGCCTTCTGACAATGCCTTCTGCGCAAGGGAGACAACGTGACGAAGTACGTGGTGGCGACGGTCGACGAGATTCCACCCGGCCGGCGGAAGGTGGTCGAGATTGCCAACCGGTCGATCGGCGTCTTCAACGTCAAGGGCAACTACTACGCGATCCGCAACCAGTGCCCGCACGGCGGCGGACCGATGTGTGAGGGCGTGACGTCCGGACTGGTCCGTTCGGACAAGCCCGGGAACTACGACTACATCATGCGTGGGGAGATCATCCGCTGTCCCTGGCACGGCTGGGAGTTCGAGATCGCCACCGGGCAATCCTGGTTCGACCCCGCGAAGACCAAGGTCAAGGCGTATCCCACCGGGGTGGAGTCCGGTGCGGCGCTGGCCAAGAACCCGGAACTGTCCGCGGCCGGGTTCCAGCCCGGCCCGTACTCCGGGGAGACGTACGAGGTCGAGGTCGATCGCGACTATGTCATTGTCAATATCTGACGCCCCCGGGATGGTGGCCGAGACGACCATTCCGTTGCGGGTGAAGTCGACCAGGCAGGTCTCGGTCGGCGTGACGGAACTCCTGCTCGTCGCTGACGACGCCTCGGAGCTGCCGTCGTGGGCCCCGGGGAGTCACATCGACGTGCAGGTTCGCCCCGGGCTCGTTCGGCAGTACTCGCTGTGTGGCGATCCCGAGGATCGCAGCCAGTGGCGCATCGCCGTACTGCGTGAGCCCGAGAGCCGAGGTGGCTCCATCGCGTTGTGCGAGCGCATCCAGTCCGGCGACGTACTCACGGCCACCGCGCCGCGCAACCACTTCCCGCTCCACGAGTCCCCGCGGTACCTCTTCATCGCCGGTGGGATCGGAATCACCCCGATCATCCCGATGATCGCCGCCGCGCACGCGGCGGGTGCCGACTGGCGCCTGGTGTACGGCGGTCGCAGCGAGGCGTCGATGGCCTACCGGGACGAGGTCGGGAGCTTCGATCCAGGGCGCGTTCTCGAGTGGCCGCAGGACCGTCGCGGCCTGATCGAACTCGATCAACTCCTGGACGAACCACAGCCGGGGACGTTGATCTACTGCTGCGGTCCGGAACCTCTGATCGCGGCCGTCGAGGCGAGGAGCGCGCACTGGCCGCACCGGACACTCCAGGTCGAGCGGTTCGCGCCGAGATCTCTCACCGAGGTCGCCCCCAACACCTCCTTCGAGATCGAACTGGTCGACAGTGACGAAGTACTCGTCGTGCCGCCCGGCAAGTCCATCCTCGAAGTCGTGGACGAGGCGGGCATCTATGTCTTGTCCAACTGCGAAGAAGGCACCTGTGGGACCTGCCAGACGACCGTACTGGAAGGCGTTCCGGACCACCGGGACTCCGTCCTCGACGAGGACGAGCGCGCTGCCAACGACACGATGATGATCTGCGTTTCGCGCGCGCTGTCGTCCCGATTGGTCCTCGACCTGTGAAAGGTGAGATCACAAGTGGCTGTACAACAACTTGAGAATTACGCACGTCCCCGGCACTGGGCCGGACTCGAGCTGGTCGACACCGACGTGCATATCAATCTGGACGGCCTGAAGAGCCTCTTCCCTTATCTCGAGGCGCGGTGGCGCGACTACATCACCGAGTCCGGTATGGGCGGGCTGGCATCGAACCTCTATCCGTCCAACGCGCCGAACCTCTTCCTCGAGGGCTCGCGTCCGGAGCAGGGACCGCCCGGATCCAAGCTCGAGCTGCTCCGGAGTCAGTTACTCGATCCGTGGCAGCTGCAGTACGCGATCCTCAACTGCACCTACGCCATCGACTCCATCCACAACGACGACCTGGCGGCTACGCTCGCCCGGGCGCTGAATCGCTGGCAGTTGCGCGAGTGGCTGGAGCAGGATCCTCGGCTGCGCGGATCGGCCGTACTGCCGCTGCAGAATCCGGCGTTCGCGGCCAAAGAGGTCGAATGGGCCGCGCAGCACAGTCAATTCGTCCAGGTGACCGTCCCGTCGCGCAGCCGTGAGCCGCTCGGCCGGCGCGGGTTCTGGCCGATCTACGAGGCCGCGCAAAGCGCCGGCCTGGTCGTCGGCCTCCAGGCCGGCGGTCTGAGCGGCAATCCGGTGACGCCTGTCGGCTGGCCGACGTACTTCGTCGAGGACTACGTGAATGTTCCGCTGGCGTTCCAGACACAGCTGATGAGCTTCGTCACCGAAGGTGTCTTCGTCGAGTTCCCCGAGTTGACTGTCGCGACCATCGAGGGCGGCTTCGCCTGGCTACCGCCGCTGATGTGGCGGTTCGACAAGGACTGGAAAGGCTTGCGACGCGAGGTTCCGTGGGTGGAACGTCCTCCGTCGGAGGTGATCCGCGATCACGTCCGGATGACGATCGCGCCGCTCGACCGGCCCGACACCCCGGAGTTCCTGGTCGAGGTCATCGATCAGCTTCTCTGTGACGACATGCTGATGTTCTCCACCGACTACCCGCATGCGCATTTCGCGAACTCCGCCGACGCGCTGCCCGAGGGGATCTCCGGCGATCTACGGACGAAGATCATGTCCGGCAACGCGCAGGCGACGTACCGGCTGGGATGAGGAGAGACATGACCGAAACACAGACGCAGCCGCGGACCGCACGCCGTACCGCTGCGAAGCAGATGATCATCGACTGCGACATCCACAACGTGATGGCACCCGGAGCCCTGGAGCCCTACCTCTCGAACCGCTGGCTCAGCCATCTGAAGACCTTCGGCTCGCGCCAGCACTCGGGGAACGTGTATCCCAAGGGATCGCCGGCCCGCTACGACGCCTTTCCGCCGTCCGGACTGCCCGCGGGTGCCGATCTGGGGTTCATGCAGAAACAACATCTCGACGGACTGAACGTCGAGTTCGGGATCCTCGGTCCGCTCAGTGGCTCCGGCAGCCAGCTCGATCCGGAGTTCTCCGCGGCGTTGTCGGCGGCAACCAACGACTGGCAGATCAAAGAGTGGCTGGAGCCGGAACCGCGGCTGCGCGCGGGCATGATCGTGCCGGCGGAACACAGCGAGCAGGCGGTCGCCGAGATCGAGCGGCTCGCGGGCCATCCGGGTTTCGTGCAGGTGCTCCTGGTGGCCCGCAGTGCCGCACCGCTCGGCGACCGCCGGTACTGGAAGATGTACGAGGCTGCCGCCCGGCACGACCTGCCCGTCGGCATTCACTACGGTGGTGGCGTTCGCGGCGTACCGATCAGCAGTGCGGGATGGCCGTCGTACTACCTGGAGGATCACGCGGGGATGTCCGCCGCGTTCCAGGCGCATGTGGCGAGCCTGATCTTCGGCGGAATCTTCGAGCGGCTTCCGAACCTGCGCATCGCGCTGATCGAGGGCGGGTTCGCCTGGCTGCCGTCCCTGGCCTGGCGGATGGATACGCACTGGGAGCGCTTCCGCGCGGAGATTCCGGAGGTACGTCGTAGGCCGTCGGAGTACGTGCGTGAGCACTTCTGGATGACGACTCAGCCGATCGAGGAACCGCACCGGCCGGCCGATCTGCACAAGGTGTTCGAGCACCTCGGCGGAACCGGCAAGGTGATGTTCTCCACGGACTATCCGCACTGGGACTTCGACCATCCCGCGCACGCCTTCCGGGTCCGGTTGCCCGCGGCGCAGCGGGACAGCATCTACACGGAGAACGCCCGGGCCTTCTACAAGCTGCCGGCGCGGGTGGAGTCGCTTTGACCAAGATCAGCTCGATCGAGACGTTCGACGGCCACGGCTGCATCGTCCGCGTTCGTACTGACGACGGCCTGGTCGGGTACGGGCAGACGGCGCATTCCGAGGCCCGGATCACGGGGGAGGTGCTGCACACTCTGATTGCACCGAACTATCTGGGCCGGGACCCGTTCGATGTCATGACCCTGGCCGAGGAGTGCGCACGGGCGGAGTACAAGTACTTCGGCAGCTTCCTCTTCCGGGCCTTGGCCGGCGTGGACACCGCACTGTGGGACCTGGTGGGCAAGGCGAAGTCGCAGCCGGTGTACCAGCTGCTCGGTGGAAAGTTCCGGCCGTCGGTGCCCGTCTACGGTTCGGCCATGCGTCGCGACACGACGCCCGAGGAGGAGGTCGATCGGATCGTCGCAGCCGTCGCCGCACACGGCTTCCGTGCGGTGAAGGTCAAGATCGGGGAGCGCAACGGTCGCGACGCGGAGTCGCGGTCCGGCCGGACCTGGCGGCTGGTTCCCTTGCTGCGCAAGGAACTCGGCGACGACATCGAGATCAGCGCGGATGCCAACGGCGCCTACTCCCCGGGGCAGGCGGTCCGGATCGGGCGACTGCTCGAGGAGCACGACTACCTGCACTTCGAGGAGCCGGTGCCGTTCTGGGAGTACGAGAACACCAGGAGTGTCGCGGCAACCCTCGACATCCCCGTCGGGCTGGGGGAGCAGGAGTTCTCGGTCGACACTGTGCGGCGGATCATGCAGGACGGTATCGCCGATGTCATCCAGCCCGACGTCTGTTACATCGGCGGTATCACGCGGGCCCGGCAGGTTGCGGATCTGGCCAACCTTGCCGGGCTCCCGTGCGTACCGCACTCGTCGGGGAGATCGCTGACGGCGATCTTCACCGCGCATCTGGTGACGGCGATGCCGGCGTGCAACCTCTTCCACGAGTGGACTATCGAAGACTCCTCGGCCATGCGCGTCTACGAGCCGTTCCCGGTCGCGCACAACGGCGAGGTAGTCCTGTCCGATGCGCCCGGTTGGGGGGTTGAGATCTCCGACTCCACACTGCAGCGCATGGACCGAAGGATGTCGTCTCTCTAACCCGCCGGGCTCTCACGGTCAGTGCTGGTGGCCGAGTTGGGCTCTGATCTCACCGCCGGGGAAGGCTCCGCTGTGGACGTTGACGTAGGTGGTTCCGTTCCGGAGTGCCGTGACGAAGTCGGCGAACTGGCCGGCGGTCAGGCTCTGGGCGGCCGGGCCGATCACGTCGGCCGGCCTGATCGTGCCCGTCACGGTCGCCGGTGCCGCCGGGCACAGCTGGGTGCCGGCGGGGCCGTTGCCCAGGTTGGTGCACAGGAACACACTGATCCCACCACTCTGGGCCTTCCCACCGAAATGAATGTGGGCCTGCAGGACCGGGCCTTCCAGCGGGGTGTAGCTGAGCTGGTAGGTGATCTCTTGCCGCCGGTCATCGATCCGGGCCTGGAACTGACCTGAGCCGTTCGTCGAGATCGGCGCCGGGTCCTCCTCGAAACCGGTCAGCCGCTCGCGGACGGTGGTCGGCACGCTGCCCGTGTCGTCCCGGCCCGCGGTCGCGACACTGCCGGAGGCGGTCACCGCGATTCCGATCCCGATGGCCACTGCCAGCAAACGTCCTCTCGACACCATCTCTGCCCCTCCCTCGTCCGGACATGAGTACCGTTGGTGTGATCGTCGTCACACAAAAGTCGATTGGCAAGGCCTCGGTGCTCAACACCTCGTACGAACGGTGACCGCTCGTGCCTTTCTCAGCCGGCGATGAAGAAGCCCAAACCCAGGCCGACGGCGTGCTGGGAGGTCGCCGGGTAGAGGTGGCCCTTGCCGGGGAAGAGCACCGCCCGCCCGTCAGGCACCCCGGCGGCGGTCCTCCTGAAGAGGTCCTCGGAATAGAAGGGATCTGCCGTCCCACCCAGTACGAGCGTGGCGGCCTGGACGCGTTGGAGGCCTGGCTCCGCGTCAAAGGAATCCTCGGCCGCAATCGTGGTCAACATGTCGGACGGATCGTCAACGGCCAACCTTCGGCCCGCGAGCCAGCCCAACCCGTGTGCGGGATACCTGAGTAATCCTGGCGCCAGCATGCCTGTCACGTTGCCCCAGGCCCGACGTACCTCGCCTTCGGTCGTGAGACGCGCAAGCTCCGCCTGCATACGCCGTCCTTCGGGTGACAGCCGGCAGGCGGCTGAAGCAACCACCAGCCGCTTCACCAGTTCGGGCCGGTCGATCGCCAGCTGTAGCGCCACAGATCCGCCGGTCGACGTTCCATGCACCATGACAGGCTCGCCGATGTCGTTCTCGATCGCTTCGGCGTAGTCCGCGGCGATGTCGGTCATGGTTGATCCGGGCGCCAGACCGGCTCGCCGATTGGCCAGGAACACCGTGAAATGCTCGGCGTACGGCGCTGCTCCGGCCAGATACATGCGGCGCCACAGACCGGTCGGGTTCGCGTGCTCAGGACTGAGACCAGGCATCATGACCAGCGGAGGTCCTTGTCCCAGCCGCAAGTAGGGCAGGCCGGACGAAAATGTGCCTTCGGCGACGGCCTCCATGGCATCCACACTACGCCGGGAAATCGCAGTACGGTCGAAGGTGGGAACTCAGGAGAGGGGACCACCGAGATGAGTATCGACCGGGGACTGCTGGCGACGCTGGAGGCCAAGCCGGGCAAGGAAGAGGAAGTACGCGCGTTCCTCGAGAAGGGGCGGGAGCTGGCGGCCGCCGAAGCGGGGACCGTCACT
Organism: Kribbella sp. NPDC026596; assembly: GCF_040638415.1. Lineage (NCBI taxonomy): Bacteria > Bacillati > Actinomycetota > Actinomycetes > Propionibacteriales > Kribbellaceae > Kribbella > Kribbella sp. NPDC026596. Next base: position 284,355 of record NZ_JBEZYF010000001.1, read on the forward strand.
TGGTACGCGTTCCGGCTCGGGCCGACGACGTTCGGGATCTTCGACACGTTCGCCGACGAGGACGGCCGGCAGGCTCACCTCAACGGCGAGATCCCGGCCGCCCTCGGACAGTTCGGTCCCGATCTGCTAGCCGCCGACCCGGACATCCGCACGATCGACGTCATCGCGGTCAAGTAGCGGACGACTGCGGCGAGGAAACGCCACGAGGGTCACGAGCAATCCCAGGCCCGCCGCCGCGAGTACGGCCCAGTACGCGCGGTGGAACGCGTCCACGTCCAGACCGCGGGACGCGAGGACCGTGGCCACGACAGCGACACTGATGCCTCCGCCGACCTCTCGCATTGTCTCGACCAGGCCGCCGGCCAGCCCGGCCATGTCGTGGTGCACCCCGGTGAGAGCGCTGATCTGGACGGCCGGGGCGGCAAGCCCTCCGGCGAACCCGGTCAGTATCAGCATCGGCATCAGGCCGCTCGCATAGTGCGGATGCGCCGAGACGTGTGTCAGCAGGTACGCGGCGACGGCGAGCACCCCGAAGCCCGCTGCGATCAGGCGCCGCGGCCCGACGATTCCCACGAGTTTCGCGCCGCTCGTCGCCGCGGTAACGAAGGACGTGACGGTGGTCGCCAACCAGGCCAGACCCGTGCGGGTGGGCGAGTAGCCGAGCGCCTGCTGCATGAACAGCGACCCCAGGAAGATGGACGCGAAGATCGCGCCGAAGAGCAGGAACGCGGCCAGGTTGGCAGCAACCAGCGACCGGTTCCGTATCGCTGCCGCCGGTACCAGCGGGGCGGACGATCGGGTCTCGATGACCAGGAACGCCACGAACGCCACGGCCGACGCGGCGAGCAGTCCCAGGGCGCCGGCCGATCCCCACCCGTGGGCGCTCGACCGGCTCACGGCGTACACCAGCAACAGCAGGCCACCGGTCGCCGTGACCGCGCCGCCGAGGTCGAAGCGCTGCCGCACCACGCGCCCAGGAGCTCGGCCAGGAAGCATCAGCAAAGCAAGAGCGATCAGCCCCACCCCCACCGGCGCGTTGATGAAGAAGATCCAGCGCCAGCCCGGACCGGCGGTGAGCAGACCGCTCGCGAGTACGCCGATCGAGGCCGAGATACCTGTGGTGGCGCCGAAAACGCCGAGCGCCCGGTTGCGATGGGCGCCTTCGGCGAAGGTCACGGCGAGGGTCGCCAGCGCGGCCGGCGGGATCATGGCAGCCCCAAGCCCTCCAGGGCACGCGCGGTAACGAGTACCCCGGACGAGCCGGCGAACCCGGCGAGGACCGAGGCCGTGGTGAAGACCGCCAGCCCGGCGAGCAGGGTACGGCGCCGTCCCCACAAGTCGGCGATTCTGCCGCCGAGCAACAGGAAACCGCCGAGCATCAGCCCGTACGCCGTGACGATCCACTGCACCGAGTCCTGCGTGATGTGCAGGTCGCGCTGGATCGTCGGCAGCGCGACGTTCACGATCGCGACGTCGAGCACGACCATGAATTGCGCAAGGCAGCACAGCAGCAGGACAAGTCCGGATCTGCTCCGCATCAGGCGCTCCGCTCGTACGTCAGCTGGACGAGTCCCGCACCCACGGTCGCGACACCGGACAGCCGGAGCGCGCGGGGAGTCGTGAGGTCGCTGAACACCCGTCCGCCCGAGCCCACGATGTGCGGGAAGACGATCAGCCGCACCTCGTCGATCAGGTCGTGCTCGGCGAGCGTGCGTACGAGCTGGTAGCTGGCATACACGACGATGTCGCCGTCGATCCGTTGCCGCAGGTTCGCGATCTCGGCGGCGATATCACCGGTGAGGACGGTGGTCGGGCCCCAGTCCGTCCGTCCCGCGGTGGAACGGACGACGTACTTGGGCAGCCGGGTCAAGGCGGCTGCCCACTCGCCGGGACGTCCCACCCACCGCTGCGCGAACCATTCGTAGCTGCCGCCACCGATCAGCAGCGCTGCCGTGTCCAGTGTCTCCTCGAACTCCACCTTGGCCCAGGCCTCGCGGTCCGCGTCGGAGATCCGGGTGAACCAGCCCCCGAACTCGAAACCCTCTTCGCCGGTCGGGTCCTGGCTGATCCCGTCCAGCGTGGCGTTGGTGCTGATCACGATGCGTCCCATCGAACTCTCCTGTCGTCTTCGGTACGTTCGGTTGAGGTAGGCACCGGGCGGCTCCGAAATTGGGCGGCGGAGCACCGCCCAGTTCTCGACTCCGGGGGTGTCTGTACCGGCAAAGGAGGTGGTGCGCGTGCGACCGATCGAGGACGACTTGTTGGTACGGGCGCAGGCCGGGGACGGTGACGCGTTCCGGGAGCTCAGCGAGCCGTATCAGCGTGAGCTGCTGGTGCACTGCTACCGGATGCTCGGCTCGCTGCAGGACGCCGAGGACACGCTGCAGGAGACCCTGCTGGCCGCCTGGCGGGCCATCCCCGGCTTCGAGGCCCGGTCGTCGGTCCGCACGTGGCTCTACACGATCGCGACCAATCGGTGCCTCAACGCACGGCGCGCGATCCGGCGCCGGCCGGCGAAGGAGTGGGATGTGCCCGGAGTGCAACCACCGGCCGCGACGCGCATCGGCGAGGTCGTTTGGCTCGAGCCACTACCCGAACACCTGTCAGCCGATGTCGGCACGGCGCCCGGACCGGAGGCGCAGTACGAACAGAGCGAGTCGATATCACTCGCGTTCGTGACCGCCCTGCAGTTGCTGCCACCACGCCAGCTCGCCGTGCTCGTCCTGCGTGACGTCCTCGGCTATCGGGCTCATGACGTGGCCGACATGCTGCAGACCACGACAGACTCGGTGACGAGCGCCCTCAAACGAGCGCGGGCGGCGCTGCCCAAGGACCCCGCGCGGCAGGCGGCACCACAGCCTGGCTCGCCTGCCGAAGCGAGGCTCGTCGCCCAGTTCGTCCGGGCGTACGAGGCGAGCGACGTCGACGGGGTCATCGCGCTCCTCACCGACGACGTGTTCCTCTCGATGCCGCCGATGCCGTTCGAGTACGAGGGAAAGCCGATCGTCGCCGAATTCTGGCGGACGCTGTTCACCGCGCGCGAATACCGCCTGGTGCCGACCCGCGCCAACGGCCAGCCGGCATTCGGCACCTACGTCCGCGGTGCCGACGGCATCTTCCGCGGCACCGGCCTGTTCGTGATCACGGTCGAGGGTGAGCAGATCAGCGCGCTGACCCGGTTCGAGAAGATGTTCCTGGCCAGATGCGGGCTGCCCCGGACACTGTCCGCCGTCCGTGAGTGAGGGGCAGCGGTGTCGCCGGACTCAATGCATGTACAGCCCTCCGTCGACGTTGAGCGTGTGCCCGGAGATATAGCCGGACTCCTCGGACATCAGGAACGCGATCGCGGACGCAACGTCGTACGGTTCCCCGACGCGATTGACCAGAAGATCATCGACGAGGGCCGCCCGCCGCTCGGGAGTCAGCGGGCCGCCCATGATGTCGGTGTCGATCGGACCGGGAGCCACAGCGTTGACCGTGATCCCGTATGGACCGAGCTCTCGCGCGAGAGCCCGGGTCAGTCCGATCACGCCAGCTTTCGCAACGGAATAAGGGGTTTTGCTGTAGGTGCCGCCGCCTCGCTGAGCCGACGTCGAGGAGACACTGACGATCCGGCCGTAGCCGTGCCGCACCATGCTTTCGGCGACCCGCCGGGTGACGTAGTGCACGCCGTTCAGGTTGATGTCGATCACCCGGTGCCACTCGTCAGGAGTCAGTTCGAGGTAGGGGACCGGTGAGCTGACGCCGGCGATGTTGGCCAGCGCTGCCAACGGTGGCAGCGCGGCCTCGAGCTCGTCGATCGCCGTCCGTACGTCCTCTTCGTTCGACACATCGGCCGCGACGGCGTAGGTCCTGACGTTGTGTTTCTCGGCGATCTCCGCCGCGAGCGCCCGGCCGCCGTCGGCGTCGATGTCGATGATGCCGATGCTCCACCCTCGTTCGGCGAGCAGCAGTGCTGTCGCGCGTCCGATGCCGCGGGGTGACGCCGCCCCGGTCACAACCGCGCTGCGATTCACTTCGCGGCCCCGTAGTCCTGTCCGGGCTTCCAGTCGCTGAAGGCGTAGTCGTCCTCCGAGACCTTGGCCCCGGCCGCCTTCGCCTTCTGGATCGCCCGGGCCCGATCAGCAGCCGTGGCGTCGCTCAACTTCTTCAGCTCGGCCTTGAGGTCCTTGATCGATCCGCCGAGGTAGCCCTGGACGATGTTGCCGACGTGCGGGGTGACCGGCTTGCGGAGTGCGTCCACCTTGGCCTGCTGGGGGTTCTTCACGATCGCCTGCGGCATCTGGAACACGTTCGTCTTGCAGAAGTCGACCCCCTTCTTGTACGCGTCGATCGCCTTCGACGACGCGACAAGATCAAGATTCAGCGGCGGCTGATCCATCGCCTCGATCATCCCGCTCTGGTAGTCCTCGGACATGAAGGACGCGAGCAGTTTCCCGGCCGCATCGGGGTTCTTGCTGTCCGCGGACACGAAGTACCCCGAACTCGGCCGGCCGCGGTAACACCAGGGATTCGTACCTGCGGTCGGCACCAGCACCTGTCCGGACGCGAGCTTGTCGACGATCGGGGGCGCCAGCGCCTTCGATCCACCGGCGCACCAGATGCCGTCGATGAAGGTCGCGACCGCGCCGGACGCGAAGCGGGTCCGGGCGTCGACCACACCGAAGTTGTTCGAGCCGGGCATGATCAGCTTGGCGTCGTTCAGCTCCTTGAGGAACTCGATCACGGTGACGTAGGCGTCGTGGTCGTACGAATACTCACCGGTGGCGAACTGCAGGCCCTGATAGCCAGGGAAGCCGGCCGTCTGCGCCATGTCGTCGACCTGGTCACGGATTCGCCCGCCGTCGGCACCGATCGCCAGGGTCAGCGGCTGGATCCCCGCCGACTTCAGCTTGTCGAGGGCGTCCTTGAAGCCCGCGTAGTCCGCGGGCACGTTGTTCGGATCGAGTCCGGCCTTGCTCCAATGATCTTTGTTCACCCACACCAGCGTCGAGCTCTGCCGGAAGCTGAACATCGGGAACCCGTACAGCTTGCCGTCCAGCTGGGTGATGCCCTCGGTGAACGCGTCCTTGGGAAGCTTGGACTTGACGTCCTCGGGCAGCGTGATCTCGTGCACCCAGTTGCCACTGACCAGGGCCGGCAACGGCAACCCGACCACGTTGGAGTAGACGTCAGGCATCTTGTTGGCCTGATGCGCCAACTGGAAGGCCTGGGGTGCTTTGGATGCGTCGTAGTAGGTGTGGGCGACGTTGGTCTTCAGCGACGGCGACTGCGTCTTCGCCCAGTCGTCGTTGAGACGCTTGAACGAACTGAAGTGGTCCCACCAGTCCAGCGATCCAGTGGTGCCACCACTCGCGCTGGTGGCCTTGTCGGTCGAGCTGCTGCATCCCACCGCCGCGCCGGCGACAGCAAGTACCGATGCGCCGAGCAGACTGCGACGTGTCAATCCGGTCATGATTTTCCACTCCTTCGGGTGTTACTAAGACTTGACTGCTCCGGAGATTCCCTCGACGAAGTAGCGCTGCATGAAGACGAAGAGCACGACCACCGGGAGGATCGAGATCACGCCGGCCGCGGCCATTCCGGACCAGTCGGTAGCGGTCTCTCCGACGAACGCCTGCATGCCGACGCTCACCGTCCGCAGATCGGGCCGGCTGAAGGTGAACACCAGTGGCAGGAAGAAGGCGTTCCACGTGGTGATGAAGGTGAGGACCGCGACGGTCGCCGTGACCGGCATCGCCAGCGGCAGCATCACCGAGAAGAAGGTACGAACGAAGCCGGCGCCGTCGACCATCGCCGCTTCCTCCAACTCCCGCGGGATCTGCCGGAAGTAGCCGTAGTAGATGAGGATCGCCGACACGTACGCCCCACCGCTGAGTGCCAGGATCATTCCGCTCAGGGAGTCGCTCAGGTGCAGCTGCATCGAGATCTTGACGACCGGGATGATCGTGTAGCCGGTGGGTACGAAGAGCGTCGCGACCAGTACCCCGAGGAAGAGCTTGGATCCGCGGAACCGGTAGCGGGCAAGGACATAGCCGGCGGTCGCGCAGCGGATGGTGACGATCACGACGGTGAACACGGTGACCAATACGGTGTTGATCAGGTACCGGCCGAAGTGCGCGTCGTTCCACGCCCGTGCGTAGTTGTCCCAGACGAACTTGTCCGGCCACAGCTTGAGGCCGCCGGTGAACATCTCCATGTTGTCCTTGAGCGATGCCGACAGCATCCACAGGAACGGAAAGATCCACAGCACCGCGATACCCACCAGGAAGAGCGCGGCGATCCACCAGGGCAGTCGGCGCAACAAACGCCGCTGCCGGTCCGTGCGTACGGTCAGTTCCGCGGTCATCGCTGTTCTCCTCTCAGCCGGCGGCCGGCGTACACGCCCCACAACTGGATGGCGCCGACGATCGCGACCAGCAGCCCGAAGACCACAGCGGCCGCGGACGCGTGCCCGAGTTGGGGGATCGGGGCGGCGAACGCCCACCGGTAGATGTAGATCTCGATGATCTCGGTGTGGAAGTACGGCCCACCCGCGGTCAGCGTGTACATCAGATCGAAGTTGTGGAAGGTCTCCTCGACCGTCAGGACGGTGATGATGATCAGGAACGGCTTGAGCATCGGCACCGTGATGTACCGGAAGAGCTGCCAGGTGCCGGCGCCGTCGATCCGAGCCGCCTCGTACAACTCGTACGGGATGGTCTGCAGCGCCGCGAGCCAGTAGATCATCGTGACGCCGAAGAACTTCCAGATGTACAGCACGGCTGCCGTCGGCAGCGCCAGGTGCTGATCACCCAGGAAGTCGACGCCGCTGAAGCCGAGCTTCATCAACAGGGTGTTGATCGGTCCGGTGCCCGGATCCAGCACGAAGCGCATCACCACGCCGATGATCGCCGTCGTGGTCACCACCGGGATGAAGAACGCCGATCGCAGGACCCCGATCAACGGCAGCTTCGGGGAGTTGAGGACCATCGCCACCAGCAGCGTGAGCAGCACCCGGGCCGGCACCACCAGCACCATGAAGAGCAACGTGACCTTGAACGAGTTCCAGAACAGCGGATCGGCGAAGACCTCGCGATAGTTGCTCACTCCGACGAACTGTTGACCGGAGTCGAAACCGTTCCACTCGACCAGGGAGTACCAGTAGCTCGCGATGATCGGATAGATGGTGTAGACGCCGTAGAGCACCACGGTCGGCAGCAGGAAGATCCAGATCCAGGTGGTCTTCTTCCAGCCATGACCTGGTCGCTTCGGTTGGTCGAGGGCTGAGGTGCCGGCCCGCGACCGGCGGGTCTGCCGCCGGGTGAGTTGCGCAGATCTGGTCGTCATGATCCGGCTACCTGATCTGGCTGATGGCGAACGTGCGGGGATCGCTGCCGAGCCGGTTGCCGTTCTCCAGCGCGGTGATCGAGGCAACCTCGTCGTCGGACAACTCGAAGCCGCCGAGCTCGAAGTTGGCGCGGATCCGCTCGGGATTGACCGACTTGGGGATGACGATGTGCCCGAGGTGCAGGTGCCACCGCAGTACGACCTGCGCCGGCGTCACGTGGTGCGCACCCGCGATCGACGCCAGGACCGGATGATCGAGGTCACCGCCCTGGCCGAGCGGCGAGTACGCCTCGACCGCGATCGACCGCTCGCGGCACAGCTCGGTCAGTTCGCGCTGTTGATAACTGGGGTGCAGCTCGATCTGGTTGATCGCCGGAACGAGCTCGCTCTCCTTGGCCAAGCGGTCCAGGTGTTCTGGAAGGAAGTTGGACACACCAATGGCCCGTACCCGCCCGTCGGTGGAGATCCGCTGCAGTGCCCGCCAGCTGTCGACATAGAGATCGGCAGCCGGATTGGGCCAGTGCAGGAGATACAGGTCGGCGTAGTCCAGTCCGAGGCGCTGCAGCGTTTCGTCGTACGCCTTCAGCGCCGACTCGTAGCCGTGCTCCCCGTTGCGCAGCTTGGTGGTGACGAACAGCTCCTCCCGGGGGAGTCCGCCGGCCCGCACGGCCGCACCCACCCCGGCCTCGTTGTTGTACGCGGCCGCGGTGTCGATGTGCCGATAGCCGATCTCGATCGCCTGCTCGACCGCGGCTTGCGTGTCGCTCGGCGGGACCTGGAAGACACCGAAGCCACGCTGGGGAATCCGTACGCCGTTGTTCAGCGTGATCACGTTCTGGTCCATCGTCCGCCCCTCTCGGGTCAGCTGCTCGGTTCGAGGATCAGTAACGATGCCGACGGCAACGGCAGCGTGACCTCCAGGGACACGTCGCCGTCCACGGCGAGGCTGCGTTCGGCCCCGAAATCCTCGAGACCCTGCCGGGCGTGGATCGTGGCCAGCTGTTCGGCGGTCGGATCCTGGGGCGAGCCGAGCTGTTCCCAGACGGTGAAGGAATTGCTGTGATCGGCGTCGATGCGCAAGTGCCGCAGCCGGTAGGACCCGGCCGGCAGGTTGCGTACGGTCACGCTCACCGGAGTCAGCTCATCGCTGGTCTGGTACTGATCATCGATGTGCCGCCAGACCAGTACGGCGACGGTCCCGTCTTCTGCACGCGAGGCGAGGGCGTCGACTTCCTCCGGCATGCTGCTGCCGTCGGTGTGCTCGAGTTCGCCGACCTGCCAGGCCGCGTCCGAGGTCGTGCCAAGCCGGTCCTGACCGAGCAGCGACAGCATCCGGTAGGCGTTGAGGAACGGCTTTTCGACGCCACCCGCGGTGAGGAAGGACCGGGTGCCTTCGAAGTAGCGCTCGGCCTCGAAGTAGAAGCTCCAGGAAGTGGCGTAAGCGACCTGGGCCGGCTCGGTTGCGTTGAGGTCCAGGATCTTTTTCATCAGCTTCGCCTGGAAGACCGGGTAGTACTCGGTGTTCTGGAAGCTGTAGTTGCGGTTGTCGTAGCGTCCGAAGTGCGCCGGTACGGCGGCGTCGCACTCGTCGACGATCACCGGCAGGTCGGCGTACGCCTGGTACGAACCGATCAGCCGGTTGAACTCGCGCAGGTCGTACAGCATCTTCGTCGACGACGGGCTGAGCTGCTCGGCCGCCGGCTCGGCGAACGGCTTGTAGTCGCGGGTCGGGAAGTGGCAGCCCTTGGTGTGGTACGAGATGAAGTCCAGCGGCTCGTCACGGCGCGAGGTGTAGTCCAGGAAGCCCCGGAGGAAGTTCAGTCCGCCGCTGGTGACAGCCGGTCCACCGACCTTCGCCTCGGGCAGCACGGCGCGGATCGCTTGGACCGTAGCGGTGTAGAGCTCGTTGTATTGATCAAGAGTGCCGCGCCAATAGCTGATGTCCGGCTCGTTCCACAGCTCCCAGAGCCAGGTCTTCACCTCCGCCTCGCCGTAGCGCTCGAGGCAGTGCCGGACCGTTGCGCCGATCAGGCCCGCCCACTTGGCGTAGTCCTTGGGCGGGTATCCCCAGGCACCTGCCTCGTAATTGGTGTACGCGGTGGGGCTGGGCACGACGGTCAGCTCGTCGGCCTCGGGTGGCAGGAGATCCCGCGGGGTGAAGCCGAGTTCCACGAGCAGGTGATGGCCGGCGCCGACGATCGCGTCGTACGCCTGGTCCAGCAGCGTGAAGTCGTAGTAGGGATTGCCGTCGGCGTCTTCGTGGTAGACGTTGCCGGAGCTCCAGTGCGGGATACCGAAACCGCTGCCGGAGCAGTACATGTAGTGCGGCCGGACGAAGTAGCCGCCGCCGGAGAAGTCGGCGAAGGTCTGCAGGAGCCGCTTGCCGGTGGGCGTGTACGTCCAGTTGAACTCGTCGTAGCCGAAGCTCTCCCAGACGCGCGTCAGCGGGCCCAGGATCTGCGCAGCGTCGACATCGATCGTCGCCGCGGTGACGTGCGGCGCGTCGGGATTGCGGGGAGCGGCCGGCGGGAACGGGCCGAGGGCCGTGCGTCCGGTGTGAACCGCTGTGTCGGTGGTCATCGTCGTGACCTCTCTGCCCTGGGGATCGGGCTGCCTCACGGTCGGCCGACGGTGGCGCCGGCGCTGTGCCGCTCTGCCTGAGTGGAGGTCCCGAGTCTGACCTGGCAATCGGTTTACTGTCAATGATTAACTGTTTACAATCTACAAAGAGACCCGACAGGGGTTAGAGTCGTCCTGCTTTCGGATACTGGCGGTAACTGCTTTGAGGAGGTGGTCGGCATGATCCCCGACGACGTCGTGTCCCCACTGCCGTCGCAGCGCGGTCTTGGTGATCTAGTCACTGACGTGCTGCGGGAGATGATCACTGGTGCCAAGTTCCAGCCGGGCCAGCATCTCAAGGAGACCGAGTTGGCCAAGACGCTCAAGGTCAGCCGTGGGCCGATCCGAGAGGCGCTGACCCGGCTCGAGGAAGAGGGCCACGTCGAGATCCGGCGGCACCGCGGGGCGTTCGTCAGCACCCTGACGAAGACGGATGTCGAGGAAGTGCACACCCTCCGCGGCGCCATCGAGAGACTGGCCGCCAGCCGGGCGTGCACCCGGATGCAGGGTGCGGGATTCGCTGAGATGGATGCGGTCCTGGAGCAGATGAAGAGCGTCGACACCAAGATCGATCCGGAGGACGCCGTACGGCTGGATCTCCAGTTCCACGACATCATCTACACCTATTGCGATCATGCCCGGGTGCAGCGGGTCTGGGAGTCCATCCGTGGTCAGGTGACGGTCTTCCTGCGGGCCCGCAACGCGAGCTTCCCCGACTTCCTCGACGTCGGCTACAGCGAGCACAAGGAGCTACGAGACGCCTTGGCACTAGGTGATCCGCAGGCAGCCCAGGACGGAATCGACAAGCACATCCTCGGCGCCTACGAACGCCTGAAGCGCCTGAACCTCCCAGAACGCTGACCCCCAACCGCTGCCCTCAGCCCCGGTTCAACGCACCTTGAAGACAGGTCCACCGGGCGGTAGTGCCTGGCGAATTCCGTGTGGAACCGCTTCTGGCGTCCGTAAAGCCAGTCATCGGTAGCCGGTCCGCGGCTATGGATTTCGGGCAGAGGGGAGGACAGCCATGCAGATCACCATCACGAAGGTCGAGCGCATCGAGGCGACGGACCGCCACATGAACGAGATCGAGGGCCACATGTGATCGAGGTTGGCCGGGCCGGGCGGGCGATCAGCCCGCCCGGCCTTCCCGCAGAGAAAGGAAAACCGTGGCCACCGCAGATACGGTGCGACCGCGCCTCAAGTCGGTCACTGTCAATCGGTCCGGTGCGCAGGTAGTCATCGAGCGCGGCGCATTGGAGCGTCTCCACCTGGAAGACGACAGCGGCGCGCTCATTGCGTTGCTGTCTACGCACCCGACACCGAGGTCGTCGCGGTGCACCGGCGGATCACCGATGCGGCGTCGATCGTCGCACTGGCCGGCGACGCCGACGTGGTGGTGTCGGCCATCGACTCGCCCGAAGGCGTTCAACTCATCGTGAACGAGGCTTGTTTCGAGCTCGGCGTGCCGTACGTCGTGGCCGGACTCCGCTACTCGACACTGTCGTACCGATCGGTGCACCCAGGTGTCAGCCCGTGCCGCCGCTGCCTCGACCTCCACCACCGCGACCAGGAATCTGCGCTACCAGACGTACTGCGCACCGATCCGATCATCGAGCCGCCGGCTGTGAACCGTGCGACCGGTCCAGTGGTGCAGCTCGCTGCCGGGTTCGTATCTCTCGAGGTCATGCGCTACCTGATCGGTATCGAGCCACCGGTGTCTGCCGCGACGTACCACGTCCTGGAGTTGGCCGGCGGCATGAGCACCCGGCAGGCGTCCTGGCAATACCACCCCGAGTGTGAGCTGTGTCCACCGAAGCCATGACCCAGCGATTCCGTGACCTCACGCTGGTTGCCGACGGCGACGGATACATCCTCGGCAATCGGCACGCGGACGACTACGTGGCGGTGCCGCGTGTCGGCGGTCTGGTCGTGCAGTGGTTGCAGGATGGCTGTGACCTCGACGAGTGCGCCCGGCGTGCCGAAGAGCACGCGGGGGAGGCGTTCTGATGATGTACGGCGCCGTGCGCAGCGCGGCACGCGTCCTCCGCACAACCATCATCGGAGCACAGACCTCAGATCAGAAGGCCGGTTCCTGACGACTGCGGTACTTGAGGAGACCTTCGATTCCGCGCAGGAAGGTCTCGCAGATGGGTTTCGGATCGGTCAGGCAGCCGGCGGCCATCGCGCCGTCTCGCAGCATCACGAAGTGCCGGGCGGCCGGTTCTGGATCGATCTTCCCGATGCCCGAGAAGAGCTCGGTCAGGGTTGTCAGAAACCACTGCCGGTGCTTGAGAACTGCCTGGTGAACCGGATGGTCCGGGTCAGGATACTCGGCGGCGGCGTTCAGGAACGCGCAGCCTCGGAAGCCGGCGCTCTGGATGTCGTCGGCGATCGACCGGCCGATGCTTCGAATGACGTCGTCGGAGCCGGCGCCTGGAGTCCGCGCGGCGTTCGCCTGCGCACGGAGTGCCTCGTCGGCCTGCGTCAGGTAGGCGACGATGAGGTCGTCCTTGCTCGGAAAATGCCTGTAGAGCGTGGCGCGCGTTACCTGTGCCTTGGCGATGACGCGGTCGACACCCACGGCGTGGATGCCCTCGCCGTAGAAGAGCCCAGTGGCCGTGTCGAGCAGTCGAGCCCGTGCTTCCGACATCCGTTCCCTTCCGATCTCTGAGGTGCTGTAGCGAGCGTAGCAGATAGAACGATCTGTCTTGACAACGACAGACACACTGCTGCAAGCTCCTCCTGTGTACCGATCGTTCTATCTATGCCACTGACGGCGGGGACGATCCACCACCTTCACCCACCGAGAGAGGGATCCGATGTCCAGCGCATTCAAGGCCGTCGACGCCGGCCGCACCGGCACCGTGGCTGATGCCACCAGCAGCACCAAGGCGCTGCGAACCCTGTACTACGTCCGCTTCGGATTCGCCATCATCTGGGCGATCCTGATGATGGCGATGGCCAAGACCATCAACCCGGGAACAGTCGCCCTGCTGGTCATCTATCCGCTGTTCGACCTCGCCGCGGCCGTGATCGACTTCCGCTCCTCGGGCGCCAGTCGCCCGAAAGCGCCGCTCTACCTCAACATGGGCCTGAGTCTGCTCGCCGCCATCGGATTGGCCGTCGCGGCCACCTCCGGCATCCCAAGTGTGCTGCGGGTGTGGGGTGTCTGGGCGATCACCGCAGGCATCGTCCAGTTGATCGTCGCGATCCTGCGCTACCGGCTCGGTGGCCAGTGGGCGATGATCCTCAGCGGTGGCATCTCGGTCCTCGCCGGCAGCAGTTTCATCGTGATGGCGGGCGGGCCAAACGCTTCACTCACCACGGTCGCCGGCTACGCGATCCTGGGCGGCGTCTTCTTCCTGATCTCCGCGATCCGTCTGCACCGCCTTGCTGCGAAGGCGAAATGACATGACGAGCACAAGCCAGTACTTCGACGTGGTGATCATCGGGGCCGGACCGGTCGGTGAGAATGTTGCCGACCGGGTGGTGCAGGGTGGCTTGACCGCAGCGATCGTGGAACGCGAACTCGTCGGCGGGGAGTGCTCGTACTGGGCCTGCATGCCGACCAAAGCCCTGCTCCGCGACGCCGCCGCGGTCCGCGCCGCTCGTGCACTGCCGGCCGCCGGCCAAATTGTCACCAGCGACCTGGATCAAGCCTTGGTTCTGGCCCGGCGTGACCGATTCGCCTCCGGCTGGAACGATTCCGGCCAGGTCGAATGGCTGGACCACGCGGGGATCACCCTGATCCGCGGACACGGACGCATTACCGGCACCCGTAGCGTCACCATCGCCCATACCGATGGCACGACCACAGCGGTGCAAGCGCGCCATGCGGTGGTGATCGCCACCGGCAGCAGCGCCTACCTGCCACCCGTTCGAGGACTGGCGGATGTGGCGCCGTGGACAAGCAGAGAGGCCGCCGCCGTCCAGGTCATCCCGAATCGGTTGGCCATCATCGGTGGCGGGGTCGTCGGGTCCGAGATGGCCACCGCGTTCAGCGCCCTCGGCTCGCAGGTGACCCTCATCTCCCAGAGCCGGCTGCTGCCCGGTGTGGAGCCGTTCGCCGGTGACCAGGTGACCGCTGCTCTCCGAACGGCCGGAGTCTCGATTCACCTGGACGTCGACGCCACCGAGGTCCGCCGCGACGACTCCGGCACGGTGCACCTCACCCTCTCCGACGGCACGACCGTCGATGCTGACGAAGTTCTCGTCGCTACCGGACGTACACCGAACACCAAGAACCTCGGCCTGGATCACCTCGATCTCACGCCCGGAGACTGGCTGCACGTCGACGACACGCTCGCTGTTGTCGACGACGCGGGCAAGCCTGTTGACGGTGGCTGGCTGTATGCCGCGGGCGACGTGAACAAGCGCGCCGTACTCACCCATCACGGCAAGTACCAAGCTCGCGCTTTGGGAGACGCGATCGCCGCACGAGCGCACGGCGAGAAGCTCGACCTGAGTCCGTGGGGACGTCATGCGGCCACCGCCGACGAACGCGCCATCACCCAGGTGATCTTCACCGATCCCGAAGTAGCGGCTGTCGGTCTGTCCGCCGAAGCCGCATCGGCGGCCGGCAAGAAGATCCGGATCGTCGACCACGACCTCGGAGCGGTCGCCGGCGCCGCACTGCACGCCGACAACTACCGCGGACAAGCCCGGATGGTCATCGACGACGACCGCAACACCCTGATCGGCTTCACCGCCGTCGGACCCGACGTCGCCGAACTCCTCCACGCGGCCACCATCGCCATCACCGGCGAGGTCCCGCTGGATCGCCTCTGGCACGCCGTCCCCGCCTACCCAACCATCAGCGAACTCTGGCTCCGCCTCCTCGAAACCGACGGCCGCGACCGATAGACCACGCCGTTGGAAAAAGGCATGCTGCCTTTCAGGGCCGTGTGAGCGATGGGGATCAGATGAGCGAGACCGAGCCCGGCGAGGCGCCTGCTGACGGGCAGGTGCCGTTCCGCTACGACGCACGTCTTGCGAACGAGATCGAGCTGCGGTGGCAGGACCGGTGGGCAAGGGACGGCACCTTCGACTCACCCAACCCGTCCGGTCCGTTCGCCACCGGTTTCGAGCGGATGGCCGGGCGCCGGAAGTTCTACGTCCTCGACATGTTCCCGTATCCGAGCGGTGTGGGCCTGCATGTGGGTCACCCACTCGGCTACATCGGGACAGACGTGTTCGCCCGATTCTTGCGGATGACCGACGGCCATGTCATGCACACCTTCGGCTATGACGCGTTTGGGCTGCCTGCCGAGCAATACGCGATCGACACCGGTCAGCACCCGCGGGTGACGACGCAGAACAACATCGACAACATGCGCCGCCAACTGCGGCGTCTCGGATTGGGCCACGACACCCGGCGGTCGATCGCAACCACCGACCCTTCCTACTACCGCTGGACTCAGTGGATCTTCCTGCAGCTCTTCAACAGCTGGGTTGATCAGCGGACGGGGCACGCCCGCCCGATCGGGGAACTTGTCGCCGAGTTCGTATCCGGTCAGCGCCCGACGCCCGATGGGCGAGCGTGGAGCGAACTGGCAGAGCGCGAACGGCGAGAGCTGATCGACAGTTTCCGGCTGGCTTATGTCTCTGAGGAGCTCGTCAATTGGTGCCCTGGCTTGGGCACTGTGCTCGCCAACGAGGAGATCACTGCCGACGGTCGCAGCGACGTAGGCAACTTCCCGGTCTACCGGCGACCGCTGCGCCAGTGGATGCTGCGGATCACGGCCTTGGCAGAGCGGCTGATAGACGACTTGAACCTGGTGGACTGGCCGGAGTCGATCAAGCAACTGCAGCGTCACTGGATCGGAGCCAGCGACGGCGCTCACATCGATCTCAGGGTTGTCGGCCACCCGGACCTGTCGATCGAAGTGTTCACCACCCGCCCGGACACCCTGCCAGGTGCCACCTATGTCGTGCTCGCGCCCGAGCATCCGCTGGTGAACAAGCTGGTCGTGGAGTCTTGGCCGGACGACACCCCATCAGCATGGCGATATCCAGAGGGACGCGGCCGCGCCGCCACCGACTGGGCACCGCGGGATGCCGTCGCCGCATACCAGGAAATGGCCGGGCGGCTCACTGACCGGCAGCGCACGGCCGCGGCGTACGACAAGACCGGCGTGTTCACCGGCAGCTACGTGATCAATCCGGCCACCGAAGCACAGATCCCGGTCTTTCTGGCCGACTACGTGCTGATGGGGTACGGGACCGGCGCGATCATGGCGGTGCCTGCCCACGACCAGCGCGACCTCGACTTCGCCGATGAGTTTGCGTTGGAGGTGCACGCCGTACCCGGTCCGCCGGCCTCGTGGTTCGGCGGCCTCTCCCATGAAGAGGAGATCTCAGCCGCCATCGGCTGGCTCGAGGACACGAGATGTGGGCGCCGGCAACGTTCCTACCGGCTGCGCGACTGGTTGTTCTCCCGCCAGCGCTACTGGGGCGAGCCGTTCCCGATCGTGTACGACGAGACCGAGTTGCCAGTCGCGCTCCCTGAAGCGGCCTTGCCCGTCGAGCTTCCAGAGATGACGGACTTCCGGCCCGCGCCGCAGGAGGACGAGACCGGCGATCCGGTCCCGCCGTTGGCCAACGCAGGGGAGTGGGGAACCGTCGAACTCGACCTTGGAGACGGTCCGAAGCGGTATCGGCGCGAGCTGAACACGATGCCGCAGTGGGCCGGGTCGTGCTGGTATTACTTGCGCTATCTGGACCCGGCCAACGACCAGATGTTCGTCGACCCGGAGATCGAGCGCTACTGGATGGTCCCACCGGACGCATCCCAGCCGGGCGATGGCGGCGTGGACCTCTACGTCGGCGGGGTCGAGCACGCCGTACTGCACCTGTTGTACGCCCGGTTCTGGCACAAGGTCCTCTACGACCTCGGCCATGTCTCGACCAAGGAGCCGTTCCGGCGGCTGTACAACCAGGGCTACATCTTGGCCGATGCTTTCACTGACGAGCGCGGTATGTACGTTCCGGCGGACGAGGTGGTTCAGGCGGATGACGGCGCCTGCGTCTACAACGGCGAACCGGTCACTCGGCGGGCCGGCAAGATGGGCAAGAGCCTCAAGAACAGCGTCAGCCCGGATGACATGTACGCCAGGTACGGCGCCGACACACTGCGGTTGTACGAGATGGCCATGGGCCCGCTGGACACCGACCGGCCATGGCAAACTGACGACATCATCGGTGTGCACCGGTTCCTCCAGCGTCTGTGGCGCAGCATCGTCGACGAAGCGACCGGCGAAACCCGCGTCAGCGACCAGGAGCTGGACGAGGACACCCTCCGGCGCCTGCAGCGCACGATCACGATCGTGCGCAAGGATCTTGGTGCGTTGCGGTTCAACACCGCCATCGCCCGCCTGATGGAGCTGACCAATCACGCCGCCCGGATCGTGGGCAGGGACGGCGCGCTACCCAGGACCTTGGCCGAGCCACTGGTGCTCATGATCGCGCCGCTCGCCCCACACGTCGCCGAGGAGCTGTGGATGCGGCTGGGCCACGAGACCTCGCTGACGTACGCGGACTTCCCCGAAGCCGACGAGGACCTGGCCGCTGACAGGGCCGTCACACTTCCCGTCCAGGTCAACGGGAAGACCCGCTTCACCGTCGAGGTCCCGGCAGACGCCACGCAGCAGGACATCGAACGCATCCTCGCCGGCAACGCCGACTACCTGCACCACCTCGAAGGACAGCCGGTCCTGCGCCTCGTCATCGTCCCCCACCGCATCGTCAACGTGGTGACGAAATCCTGAGGTAGATGCAGCTCCGCCTAATGCTGACACATGTGTTGACTTTTCGTCGTTGGCGTCGAAGACTGAAGGTGTGAAGCATTCAGCCTTGCGGGTCGGATTGGTCGTGCCCAGTTCCAACGTGACGGTGGAGACGGAGATGCCTGCCTTGCTGGGGCCGGGGTTCTCGTTCCACGCGAGCCGGATGCGGATGGCCAAGGTGTCGGCCGCGCAGCTGGCAGCGATGAACGCACAGCGAGAACGGTGCGTGCTGGAGCTGGGAGATGCGCGGCCGGACGTGATTCTGTACGCCTGCCTGGTCGCGCTGATGGCGGCCGGGCCAGGGGAGCACCAGCGCGTGGAGGGTCTGGTCGCGGAGCAGTTGGCGACGGGTGGGTCCGAGGCGAAGGTCCGGTCCAGTGCGGGTGCGCTCGTCGAGGCGCTGCACGCGATCCCGGCGCGCCGGGTGGCTCTGGTCACGCCGTACCTGCGTCCGCTGGCGGAGCAGGTCGTCACGTACTTGGAGGCCGCGGGGTTCGAGATCGTCGACTGGCGGGCGCTGGAGGTCGAGGACAACCACGCGGTCGGGTGCATCCCCGGTACGGAGGTGATGGCCGCGGCGCGTTCGCTGGATCTCTCGAACGCCGACGCGCTCGTGCTGTCCGCCTGCGTGCAGATGCCGTCGTTGCCGTTGATCGACGACGCCGAGCGCGAGTTCGGCGTACCGGTGATCTCGGCCGCGACGGCCGGCGCCTACAGCATCCTCAAGGCTCTCGACCTGCCGCTGACCATCACCGGAGCGGGTTCATTGCTCCGGCGCGACACCGCCGCACTGATCAACTAGACAAGGAGACTCGATGACATCGCTGGACGACAGTCACCTCGTCCGTGGGGTCGACCACGCGGCGTTCCCGACGTTCGACCCGGCCGGGACCGTGCGGTTCTACCGCGACGTCCTGGGCTTCCCGGTGGTGCACTCGATCTGTGCGGCGGGCTGGGGGCCCGAGGACCACCCGGACTTCATCCACTTCTTCTTCGACATCGGCAACGACGACCGGATCGCCTTCTTCTACTACTTCGGTCTGGCCGCGCCGGACCGCTCGGTGGGCAAGGGCGACGTCTACGCCCGCTTCGACGCGGACACTCCCGAGTACTTCGTCCGCTCGCGGCACCTGGCCCTGCACGTCGACTCCGACGAGCACCTGATGGAGTACCGGCGCCGGCTCGATGCGTCGGAGTGGCCGGTGGAGATGCAGATCCAGCACGAGACGATCGAGTCGATCTACACCCACGACCCGAACGGCTTCATGGTCGAGATCACCCGTGCGCTCCGGCCGGTGACGCCACAGGAGGACCTCGACGCGAACCTCACCATCGATGCCCTGGTCGACATCGTGCAGAACCCAGGGCACAGCATGGACGATCTCCTGCTCCGCAAGGCCGAGCTCATCGTCGAGCGCGCCGAACGCTGGCAGGAAACCGGCCCGGTGGCGCCATGACCCATCGGCTGTTCGTCCTTGACGTGCCCGAGAACACCCGCGTCCACGAGGTCGCGGCGGAACAGGAGACCGTCAAGAGCCTGCGCATCGGGCCGTACGTCGTCCTGGAGTCGGACGACCCGATCGTCGTCGATCGCCGGGCGACCGGATGCCGGCACGCGGTCTGGTACTCGTGTGTCGCCGGTCTGGCCGGGTGCCGGATCACCCAGTGGGACAAGGACGCACTGCGCGTCGAGGCCCGATGACCGTCAGCCGACTCGGCGCCGGGCGCTACACCGACCTGCTCGACGAGCCCGAGGGTGTCGAGACCACGGTCCACCGGCTCACCACCAGCGACGATGCGACGGTGACCGGCGTACTGCGGGTGCCCGCGGGCGCGCGTACGGTCGTCACACTGATGCATCCCCGTCAGGACGTCACCCACCACGCGTCGGTCCCGTACCTCCTCCGCGACGGGTACGCCGTCTGGACCCAGGGATCGCGTTCACCCAACAACGACCTCAATCTGCTGCACGAGCAGGCGATCGTCGACTTCGCCGCCGGTCACGTCAGGCTCCGCGACCTCGGCTTCGACCAGGTGGTCTGCCTCGGCCACTCCGGTGGTGCCACGCTCGCGGCGTTCTACTGCCAGCAGGCCGGCGCGGCCGAGCGGCTGACGACGACTCCTGCCGGACGGCCGGTGCCGCTGGCCGACACCGAGATGCCGTTGCCCGACGGGTGCATCTTCATGGCACCGCACCCGGGACAAGGTGCGTTGCTCCTCCGCGTCATCGATCCGTCGGTCGCCGACGAGTCCGATCCGCTGTCCGTCGACCCCGACCTGGATCCGTTCGCAGCCGCCAATGGTTTCGTGGAAGCACCCGAGTCGACGACGTACGACGCGGCGTTCGTGGCGGGGTACCGCGAGGCGCAGGCCACCCGGATCGCGCGCATCGATGCCCGCGCGCGGGAGTGGGTGGCCGAGTCACGTGCCGCGAAGAAGCATGACGACCGGCGGCGGGCGATCGCGCCACGGGTGCTGACGACCTACCGGACCGACGCCGATCTGCGCAACGTCGACCTGTCCCTGGATCCGAACGAGCGGCCGTACGGCTCGCTCTTCGGCCGCAGGCCCGACCTGACGAACTACGGTCTGGTCGGCTTCGGCCGGCTCGCGACCGCCGAGGCGTGGCTGTCGACCTGGTCGGCCAACACCACGAACGCCGACCTCGCGCGCTGCGCCCCGGGAGTCACCGTGCCGTCGCTGCTGCTGGAGCTGACCGGCGACCAGGCCTCGTTCCCCGCGGACATCGCGCGGTTCCGGGCCGCGCTCGGCGCGGACGACGTCACGGTGGCATCCGTGCCGGGCACCCATTTCGGCGGTCCGATCGCCAAGGGTGCGCCGACCGGGACCGAGCTCGCCGCGCACGTGATCGACGAGTGGATCAGTCGTCGATGACCTGCTCGAGATAGTCCAGTTCGCGGCGCAGCCGGGCCAGCGACCGGCGGCGCGGATCGCCGTCAACCGCGTCGTCGCCGGCGGCCAGCACCGACGCGACGGCCAGGTCGGCGATCTCGTCGGCGACCCGCTCGTTCTCCTCCGGCGTGCCGTCGTGGTGCCACCAGGCGACCCAGTTGCACTGGCCGATGATCGAGAGCGCGGCGATCCGGGCGTCGACCGCGCGGAACGCGCCGGAACTCGTCCCAGCCTCGATCACCCCGACGAACTCCCGCAGTACCTTCCGCCGGCTCTCGGTGTACCGCTTGACCAGGTCCGGCGGCAGGTCGGCCTCGGACCGGATCAGCAGCTGGAACTTCGCCGGGCCGGTGGCCTGCAGCAGCGCGACGGCGCGAGCCATCCGGCGCAGCCGCTCGGACGCGCTGAGCTTCTTCTCGGCGTTGACCGCGCGCAGCGCCTGGGCGGGCAGCTCGGCCAGCTCGGTGACGAGCTTGGCGAGGATGTCGTCCTTGCTGCGCACGTAGTGGTAGAGCGCCGGCCGGGTCAGCCCGGTGGCCTCGGCGATGTCCTTGAGGCTGGTCCCCGCGAAGCCGCGCTCGGCGAACAACCGGGTCGCCTCGGCGATGATCTGCCCTTCGACCAGGTCGCGGCGGGTGGTGCTCCGCGGGTTCCGGGGCGCGGGATCCGACGTCATGGCTCCGACCCTAACCGGCGGCGGCGCCGTCGCCCCCGCTGACGAGCCGCCGGAGGCCGGCCTTGTCGATCTTGCCGACGTTCGTCCGCGGCAACTCGGCGACCCGGACCACCCGCTCCGGCCACTTGAACTTGGCGACCCCGAGGGCGGCCAGATGCTTCTGTACGTCGGGTACGTCGATCGCCTGCTCCGCGACCACGAACGCGCACGCCCGCTCGCCGAGCCGGGGATCGGGCATCGCCACGACCGCGGCCTGGGAGATCGCCGGATGGGCCAGCAACAACCGCTCCACCTCGTCGGCGCTGATCTTCTCGCCGCCGCGATTGATGACGTCCTTGATCCGGCCTTCGATGTGCAGGTACGCGCGGCCGCCGTACATGCCCCAGCGCGCCAGATCGCCGGTCCGGTAGAAGCCGTCGGAGGTGAACGCCGTCCGGTTGTGCTCGGGCGCGCGGTAGTACCCGCGGATCGTGTAGGGACCACGGCAGCACAGCTCGCCGGTCGCACCGTCCGCGACCTCGCGTTCGCTGCCCGGCTCCAGCAGCCTGATCTCGTCGAGCGGGCTCAGCGTGGTGCCGACCGTACGTAGCCGCGCTTCCCGTGGATCGTCCAGGTTGCTGACGCAGAACAGCCCTTCGCCCATGCCGAACAGCTGCCCCGACCAGATCCCGCGGCGTTCGAGGTCGTCGAACAACGCATCCGGCACCTTGGCGCCTGAAAGGACCACCTGCCGGAGTGAAGGCAGTGCGTCGAGGACACCGGCGAGGGCGCTGAAGTGACCGTGCCCGATCAGCACGGCGTCGGCCGCGGTCCGCGCGATCAGCGGCACCCACTGCTCCGGGTCGGCCGTTCCGAGTACGAGCGTGGCGCCGACGCTGGCAGCGGCGTGCACTGCGCAGGTGACCCCGGCGTTGTGCACGATCGGAATCAGGTGCGCGATCCGCGTCTCGTGCGTCCACCCGAGCCGTTCGGCGTACGCCGCGGCGTTGTACCAGTACTCCGCATGCTGCCGGGGAATCAGCTTCGGCGTACCGGTCGTGCCGCCGGACAGTTGCAGCACAGCCAGCTCGTCCGGACCGACGCCGGCCTGCGCGGTCGCGACCAGCGCGCGAGCTTCGGCCGGGTCGAGGTCGGCACCGAGTGACTCCAGCGGTACGCCGGCCGCCGCGGGCTCACCGATCGTCAACAGATACTCGAGAGCCATTCTTGCGCCGAAGGCAACGAGGTCGAACGGCAGGCCGGCCTCGACCAGATGCGCCCGGGCCTCGCACTGCCGGCTGATCGCGCCGATCTCGTGCTCGCGGTGCGGAGCCAGCGTTGCGACCGGGACCAGGGCGGCCTTGAGCAAGGCATACCAGGCAACCACCGACTCCAGCCGGTTGGTGAGTTGGAGCAGCACGCGATCCCCCGGACGCAACCCGATCCGCAGCAGCCCGGCCGCGATCCGGTCGGTCCGCACGTCGAGTTCGCCGTACGTGATCGAACCTTCGGCGGCGACGACCGCGACGCGATCGTTGTGCTGGGCAACAACTCTGGCGAGCTGGCCAGGGATGGTGAGCGCGTCCCACAGCCCGGCCGTGCGGTACGCCGGGTCCTGCGCCGGGAAGTCCTCGACCGCGGTGCTCATCCGGCCTCGTTCCGGAGCCGGACAGCGTCGGCCCGGCCACTGACCAGGGCCGCCGCACCGAGCTCACGCTCCGCGCCGGGCACCAGGACCTCGACCCGGGCCGCGGTCTCCTGCCGAATCCGTTCGGCGACGTCGAGCATGGTCAGTACGGACTCCCGATCGTCGTCACTCGTCAGCAGGACGGCCGTCGCGTCGATGTCCTTGATCAGCGTGTCTGCTGCGGGGCCCCACGGATCGTCGATGTCGACGAACACCTCGGGAAGCTCTCCGACGCCAGGAGATTGGTGCCGAAACACCCAGTCGACGAGGCCGTCAGCAGGTATGTCCGCGCGCCCGGCGTAGTGAGCGACCGCGCGACCGACAACCTCCGGTGCGGTGACAGCGAACCGGTCCAGGCTGACCTTGCCGGCCCGGGTCATGTACGCGACCCACAACCGTTCGACCGGTAGATCCAGCCGGGCGGCGAAGGAGTCCCACCACCGCATGCTGCGCAGCGCGGTCGACTGCAGGTGCTCGACCGCGGGCCGCCGTGCGATCTCGTACTCGGTCAGCGCGGTCTCGAGGTCGGGAGCGGCGTCGAGCGCGTCGACGAGCGCGATGCCGTCCTCCATCGCCAGCTTCGTGCCGGAGCCGATGGAGTAGTGCGCGGTGTGTACGGCGTCGCCCAGAAGGACCACGTTCCGATCGTGCCACCGTTCGCAGCTGATCGTCCGGAACCGCATCCACCTGGTCCGGTTGCCGATCAACCGATGACCGTGCAGATGGTCGGCGAACGCGTCGGAGAGATAGTCCAGGGCCACTTGGTCGTCACCGTCGTACGGCGTCTGCTCGGTGGTCACGTCGAACCCCGCACGACGCCAGGTCTCCTCGTCGGTCTCGACCAGGAACGTGCTGCGGTCCGCGGCGTAGGGGTAGGCGTGTGCGACGAAAGTGCCGTGCTCGGTGGTCGCCGGCGCGAAGAGTGCCGTGGGCAGGGCGATATCCGTGCCGGCCCAGAGGTAGAGCGCGTCCGCGGTCGTCACGGAGCTGCCGACGACCGGGAGCTCCTCACGAGTGGCGCTGCTGACACCGTCGGCCGCGATCACGAGGTCGACCTCTCCGGCCAGCTCGGTCGCACACCCGCGGTCGCCGTACTCGAGACGTACGCCGGCGGCCGCCGCATGCTCTCGCAGTACGTCGAGCAGTTGGCTGCGGCTGACGGCGATCAGGTCGTCCGAGGCGAGGGTGACCGCGTGACCGTCGACCACCATCGACATCTCGTGCGAGTGCGCGATCGACAGGATGCCTTCGAAGGACTCGGCATCGGCGGCCTGCAGGTTCCGTTGGGTGCGAGTGGCCAGACCGACGCCGAAGCCGAACGTGTGGCGAGGTTCGATCTGCTCGATCAGCCGGACGTCGCAGTCCGGCATCCGGAGTCTGAGCAGGCGGGCGGTGTAGAGACCGCCCGGCCCGCCGCCGAGCACCGCAACGGTCCGCAGCCTCAAGACGGACTCCCCACGGGCGTGAAACGGGAGACGTCGCCGACATGATCCGGATGTGTGGCCGGCACGATCGCGGAGTAGATCGCGGTCCAGCACCTCGGGCAGCAGAATTGCCGGAAGACGACCTCGGCGTCGACGTACTCGGCCGGGTCGGACGTGACCTGCGGTCCCGCCTCCGACGACGGCCCGTCGTACCGGGCCAGGGCAAGAGTCGTGTCCGTGGTCGTGTCGGCGACGCCCTGTCCGCAGTGCGCGCAGGCCACGGTGGTTCCGTGCAGGACGAGGTTGTCGTCGAGTCGCTGTGCCGCGGCCGGATCGATGCGTGGACCGTTGGTGCTCCCACCGGTCGAGCGATCCCGGCGTACGGAGCGGACGGCGGCGCGCGCCGCTTCGGTGCCTTGGGCATCGATCGTCCCGTTGCGGAGTACGACGCCGTACACGGACTCAGCCGCGGCGGCGCTGACCTTGTCCTCGTGCACATCACGGGCGACCGCCTCGGGCTCGCGCAGCAGCGGATCGCCGTACCCACCGCCGCCCTGCCAGTGCATGTAGAGCACCTCGCCAGGTGCGAGATAGGACTGTGCATAGCACGGACCGAGCTCGACCTCGGCGCCCAGTTCGCCGACGGACTGGGGAATCCGGCCGGTCTTCAGCAGGGCGCCGACATCGGTGTTGCGGGCCAGTTGCTCCAGGCCCGTGTTGCCCGGATAGCCACCGGAGAGACCGGCGTTCTGCGCGACGGCCTTGCCCGCCGAGGCGAGGACCAGACCGGCCGGTTGACTGGAACCGTGCAGCGTGACCGCCAGCGAGGCGCTGACGCCGCCGCGCCGGCGACCCGGACCGCCGGAGTCCGGCTCCTCACGCCGCCACAAGGTGAGTAGCGGATAGAGGAACTCGGTCATCTCGACATCGGGTACGCGGCCCATCGGGATGCAGAAGAGCCCGCCGGTGTCCATGCCGTCGGTGTCCGGGCGGGCGCCGTACCCGCCGGCCATCGGCTCCATCATGATGTTGAGGAACGGCATCGGCACCTGGCCGCGTTCGTCGAGCCCGGCCAGGACGGCGGTGTCCCAGGTGCCGCAACACGCCGCCTGCACGCTCTTGCCGAGATTCGCGTCGCGTTCCAGCAGCTGCGAAAGGCACTCGGCCACCAGCGTCCCGGTGAGCCAGGCGGGCCCGATCGGTCCCCGGCCAACGGCCGCTGGGTACGACGCGTTGTTGATCGTGCCCTCCTCCGAGACCAGGTCGAAGCAGCGCATCAGACCGCCCGCGGACCACGGGATGTCGTTGGCCAGCATCGGCAGCAGCGCCAGCATTACGCCGCCGCGCATGCCCGCGTAGGTGCAGTTGATCATCCCGGCCTGCGGATCGGTGCCGGTGAAGTCGAAGCTGAGCCGGTCGCCGGCCTTGGTCATCGCGACGGTGATCTTGTGGACGCCGCGGTCGCCTTCGTGGGACTGGTCCTGGTACCCGGTGGCCCGCCAGGTGCCGTCCGGCAGACCGGACAGCTTGCCGCGCAGCCGGCCTTCGGCGTCGGACATCATCCGCTTCATCACGGCCTTGACCGTGTCGGCGCCGTACTGGTCGATCACCTCGGCGAGTCGTTTGCGGCCGACCGAGTTGGCGCCGATCTTGGCCCGCAGGTCGAGGCTGACCAGCATCGGGACACGCGACCGCCGTACCCACAGGTCGGCGACGTCGTCCTGCAACCGGAAGTCGCGGACCACCTTGACCGGTGGCGTCGGCAACGACTCGGAGAAGACGTCCTGTGCGGCCGGGCTGAACGAGCCGAGGCCGACACCGCCGAGGTCGGGCTCGTGGCAGATCGCGCTGGTCCAGGCGAACAGCTCGCCGTCGTGGAAGATCGGCTGGAAGACGATGACGTCGTTCTGGTGCAGGCCGCCACCGACCCAAGGGTCGTTGCAGAGGAACATGTCGCCCTCCTGGATGCCGGGATTGGCGGCCCGGTGCTGGAGGGTCCAGTAGATGGCGAGGTCGACCGCGCCGACGAGCATCGTGTTGTAGAGGCCGACCTGGACCTCCTGGCCGAGCTCGTCGCAGATCGCGAAGTCGAAGTCGTTGGCGTCGGTGACGATCGGCGAGCCGGACATCCGCTTCAGCGCCTCGCCCATCTCCTCGGTGACCGACCAGAGCCGGTGCCGGATCACCTCGTAGGTCAGTGGGTCGAGGGCGTCGATCCGGTCCTGACCGACCGAGTGCACCTTCACCGTCTCCGGCAGTTGGGCGCGCAGCGTCTCGGGGTCGACGGGACGGCTCGCGAAGTGTTCGGA
Source organism: Kribbella sp. NPDC026596 (assembly GCF_040638415.1). Classification (NCBI taxonomy): domain Bacteria; kingdom Bacillati; phylum Actinomycetota; class Actinomycetes; order Propionibacteriales; family Kribbellaceae; genus Kribbella; species Kribbella sp. NPDC026596. Next base: position 311,075 of record NZ_JBEZYF010000001.1, read on the forward strand.
GCCCGGGATGGCCATGGTCATGTCAGTTCTCTTCCGAGTCGGTGCTGATCACGAGGTTGCCGAGGTGATCGACGACACCCCTGGTGCCCGCTGGGACGACGACGGTGGTGGTGGAGACCTCGATGACGGCCGGTCCCTCGATGCGATGACCGGCGCCGAGTGCGCGGTAGTCGTAGATCGGGGTGTCGACGTACCCGGTACTGGCGTTCAGACAGACCTTCCGATGCTCGAGCAGCGCGGCCGTGGGGTCGGTCGTCTCGGCGTCCGCGAGCTTCGGCAGCGCGGGGGAGAAGGGGAGTACGCCGGTCGCCCGTACCCGGAACGTGATCGCCTGGACGCCGGCCGCGGCGAACCCGGTGCCCTCGCCGTACAACTCGGCGTACCGGCGGTCGAAGGCGTGCGCGATTCCGGTGACCGCGGCGTCGTCGAGCTCGCCGCTCGGCACCTCGACCGCGACCTCGGCAAGTTGCATCGTGTACCGCAGGTCGAGCGACCGGACGATCTCGATCCGCTCGAAGCTCAGCCCCTGCCGGGCCAGGCCGTCGCGAACCTGGGCCTCGAGCGTGGCGTAGGTCCGCTCGGCGCGGACCGGGTCGAGCGGCATCGCCGTCGGGTCGGACAGTTCCGCCGTGAGCACCACGTCGGACGACGCGAGCCCGTACGCCGAGAACGCCGATGCGACCGGGCCGAGCGGCACGACCACGTCGGCGACACCGACCTCGCGGGCGTACGACGCGCAGTACGCCGGTCCGGCACCGCCGAACGCGTAGAGCACGAAGGACCGCGGATCGTGTCCGGCCTCGACGACGGCCTTGCGCAGCAGGTCGCCGGTCTGGGCGTTCTGGACGGCGTAGATCGCGGCGGCGGCGTCTTCGACAGACAGGCCGAGCGGCTCGGCGATCCGGCTGCGGATCGCCTCCCGGGCGGCGTCGAGGTCGAGCGCCTTACGGCCGCCGAGGAGACCCTTCTCGGGAGGATGCCGAGGACGAGGTTCGCGTCGGTGTTGGTGGGTTCGGAGCCACCGGCGCCGTAGCACGCGGGGCCGGGGACCGACTGGGCGCTGCGCGGTCCGACCTGCAGGTTGCCGCCCTGGTCGATCCACGCGATCGCACCGCCGCCGGACCCGATCGCGTGCACCTGCAGGGTCGGCACGTTGATCGGATGGTGGTTGATGACCGTCGTACTCGCCCGGACCGGCTCGCCGTCGACGACCAGGCCGACGAGGAACGTCGTACCTCCGACGTCGGTGGAGATGATGTTGCGGTGACCGAGTTGCTCGCCCAGTGACACGGCACCGACAACGCCGCCGGTGAGAACCGATCCGACCGTGCTGATCGCGTAGCTCGGCGCCTCGGCGGCCGCGATGGCGCCGCCGTTGCTCTGCATGACCAGCAGCGGTCCGGCCAGACCGGACTCGCGGAGCCGGCCTTCGAGGTTGCCCAGGTAGTCCTCCAGGCCCGGCCCGATCTGGGCGCTCATCACGGTGGTGGCGCTGCGGGCGAACTCCCGGATCCGTGGACTGATCTCGCTGCTGAGCGCCACGAAGACCCCGGGGTCGAGTTCATGGACGATCTCGCGGACCCGCTGCTCGTGCGTGGGATTCCGGAACGACCACAGCAAGCTGACGGCAATCGAGCGGATGCCGTCGGCCAGCAGTGCACGCACCGCTGACCGGACCGATCCTTCGTCCAGCGGGACCAGCACGGTGCCGTCGCGGTCGATCCGCTCCACGACCTCGACCGCGTGGCGCTTGGGAAGCAGCGTGTGCTGTTTGCTCTGGCCCAGCACGTTCTGCAGCTGGTCGGGAGCCGACCCCAGGTAGCGGCCCTCGACGTTCATGATGAACAGGGAGTCGCGATGCCCGACAGTGGTGATGAACCCGACGTCCGGGACGTTGCCCATCACCAGGGCGTTCAGCGACGACGTCGTGCCGTGCGCGATGTGGTGCGTCTCCGCGAGCATCTCCTCGACCGATGCGTCCAGCTGTTCGGCCAGCCCGGTGAGCACCTCCAGCACCCCCTGCGAGTAGTCCGCGGGCGTCGACGGCGCCTTGGCCGCCACGATGACGCCGGCGCCGTCGTCGAGCACTCCATCCGTGAACGTCCCACCGACGTCGATACCGATGACGTACGTCATGACTCACCTTCCGGCCGTAGCAGTAATACCAGCCACGCTAGAGACCACTCAACACAAGTGTCAATACTTCGACACCTCCGTCGCCTCATGGGGATGTGACACACAGCCACGATCAAATGAAGGTCCGCAATGGCCGCCGCACACGACAAAGCCCAGGGTCCCCGATGCCGGTCACGTAGACGACGCGGTCGACCTGGCCCCACTGCGTCCGGACAGCGTCGGCTGCGCCTTGACCCAGGATTCGTCCAGCACGTCGATCGGCAGCTTCCGGGGAGAGTCGGTGTGCGGCTGGCAGCGATTGGTTTGTGTGGGGAGGAAAGGTACGGCGGTGGGCGTGACACTGGGGAGGTATGTCTACTGGAGCTGTTGCTAATTCGGTGCAGTTGCCGCCGTTGGAGAATCCGAACGAGCGGGCGGCGGTTGGTGCGGAGTTGCAGGTG